>CAIYYI010000584.1 GCA_903930345.1 uncultured Verrucomicrobiota bacterium | reverse complement strand
GATCTACCATAGTGATTTTTGAGTGTCTCGCTATTGAGTTGGAATTTGCGCTGTCCCGGGTTATCACGGGGCCATGAAAACAGCAAAATCACCGGCTTGTTCCTGGCGCAGCCCAATGAGCTGGCTCCTGTTGGCCCTGATGTGCATGGCGCTGGCTGGCGGGGCAGCGGCGGAGAACATCCTGTTTATTGGCAACAGCTACACTTTTTACAACAAGCTCCCCGACCTGTTCAAGGAAGTGGCCACCAGCGCCGGGGTGGCGGGGCTGCAGGTGGAGTCGGCAACGGCCGGTGGCCTGACGTTCTCCAACCACCTGAGCCGTCCCGGGACCCTGGCGCAAATTGACAAAGGCAACTGGGATGTCGTGATTCTGCAGGGGCATAGCACGGAAGCCGCCCGGGCTGGAGTCGCCGGCAGCTTCCTCAAGAGCAGCGCCGGCCTCTATGACCGGATCAAGAAAAGCAGCCCCAAGGCCAAAGTGGTGCTTTACCAGACCTGGGCGCGGCACGCCGATTGGTGGCTGAATTCAACCAATGCGAATGTGGGGGGCAGAAACCCCGCCGAAATGCAGATGAACACCCGCAGAGGGTATCAGCTCGCCGCGGCGCAACGGCCGGACTTTGTCATTGCGCCCTGCGGCGATGCCTGGGAATTGAATTACAAAAATCCGGATGCCCTGCAATTGCATGACAAGGACAAGACGCACCCCGGCTACAACGGCTCCTACCTGACGGCGCTGGTCCTGTACGCAACGATTTACCATCCGACGAACCTGGACATCGCGTTCGGCCCCGACAAGGAAAAGAAGTACCTGCAAAAAATTGCTGCCGAGGCGGTGAAATCAGCGGGCCAGCCAGCGACCGCGCCGGTTGCTCCGCCTCGTCCATAGCCGGGATTACTTTCCGGGTTGGTCAGAGATCAGCGGGAAGAACGGGCCTACATGTCACTGCCCGTTGGTTGCGGGCGCGTCCTTTTCCCAGAGCAGGGAACGCACGCCGACCCGGAAGAAGCGGGCACCGACCGTGGAAAGGGGGATGGAGATTTCCCGTTGCTCCACATTGGTAGGCAGGTTAGCGGGGCGGACGGTGGTCACCTGGTTGGTGGTGCCGACGGCCTGCCAGCTGTCCAGCAGGCTGGGGCGGGTTTCCAGGGCGACGGCGGTGAGGGTTTCGTTGGTGTCCTGGCGCAGGGTGAAGCGGAGCTGGCCATTCGTGGCTGTCCAGGCAGGCAGGGCCTGGGCCGGAGATTCATTGGGGGCCAGCCCCAGACCCCGCTCGACAAAGGCCGGGAGGTTGTTGCCGTCGGGATCCTGGATGTCATTGGCCAGGAGGAGGGCGGAGCCCTGGCCCGCCTGAAACTTGACGGCAAAGATCAATTGGTCGGCATCGTTCAGGCAGCGGCTGCGGCCGTCCTGGCCGCCACTGGGCTCAGAGCCGGCGGAGCCATCCACGAAGCTCATGGTGAAGACGGTGCGGAAGTCGTTGGAGGCCAGTTGCACTTGATCTCCGCGTTGCAGCAGCAGTTGGAGGAAATGGGGAGGACCGGCAAACAGCCCCTCCAGATTGGATATGTCAATGCCGGTGCCTTGCAACATCGAGGAAAAAGCGAGGTTTCCCTGGTGGTTGAGCACCGGAATGTCAAAGGTGCCGGAAAAGAGCTTGTGGAAAATGGCGCCGGAGGGGAGCCCGGGGGCCTGGGCGCCGGGGCGGCAAAGCTGCCGCAGGGCATTGGTGTTGGCGATCCAAATACCGGCTTCATTGGTGATGCCAAGGCTCATGGCTGACACTTTGGCAATGAACGAGACCAGCCCATCGCGGCTCCAGACCGGGGCGGTTAAAAAGAGGTCCGTGAACTTTACGCCCGCAGGCAGGCCGGGGGCGGGGTAACCTTCCTGGGCGATCACACGCAAGTCATCCGGCCGACCGATCAGCAGCACGGTGTCATCGCCGTAATTGGTGGTGCCGTTGACGGCGGCGATGAAGCAAAACTCTCCGCGCTCGTTGAGGGAGGGTTGGCGGAACTGGCGGAAGGTGCAGCCGGGCATGGCGGGCCCCACGGGCTGGCCTTCACGAAAGGCAAGAGAGAGGCCGTTGGTGGTGCCGACCCAAAGCGAGTCATCATCGGAGAGGGTGACATTGGTCCCGCTCAGCACGGCGTTGATGGTGAACTGGCCGGCGGGATTCACCCGGGGGCTGGTGTATTGGAGGTTGCCGATCAGGGCTCCGGCTGGCAGGCCCGGGGCCTGGGTGGCATCGCGGGCCAGCAAACGCAGATCCCCCGGTGCCCCCCCCCAGAGGCCCACCCGGGAGGTGAGGGGAGCGGTGCCGGCCAGGGCGGTGCGAAAGAACACCTCCCGGGGACGGCTGCAGACGACGGCCCGGGCGGAGAGCAGCGCCAGATCGCCAAAGGTTTCGCTCTCGGCGCAGCCTGGGGCGGGATCGCCTTCGCGCGCGAGCAGGCGAAGGCTGCCGGGATAACCGGCCAGAAAGCAGGAATCGTTGGTGATGCCAATGCCGGTCCCCTGCAGGGTGGCGGCGAGCACGAGGAAGCCATCCTCCGTCAGGCGCACCGTGCTAAAAGTGCGGAAAGTGACGTTGGTATCGAGGCCGGGCACGGGACCTTTTTCGCGGGCGACCAGCGTCCAGGCGCCCGCCCGGCCAGCCCAGATGCCGTCGTCGTTCGTGGTGTCAATGACCCCGGTGATCCAGCCCAGGCGGGCTTTAAAGACGGCCAAGCCGTCCTGGTTAATGACACAGGGGACAGTGAACTCTTCGAAGACGGCCCCTTCGGTGCCAGGGGCCGGGTCACCGTTTTTGGCGAGGACAACGAGGTTGCTGCGGACGGAGCCGGGAGCAGACGTCACCACCAGAGCCAGCCCAGCCAGGCAGGCCAGTGACGAAACAAGCAAGTGTTTCATATGCCAATTTAAAAAGTCCCCCCTTCGGAGCGCGGGGGGGCTCCGAGGGTGATTGATTGAAGAAACATTAGCATGGTTGTGAGCGGAGGCAATAGTCGATTAGAGACTATTTTGCACCCACGTGCCCCACCACCAGCACTTGGCCGGCATAAAAGGAGAGTCCGGCAGGGAGGTTTTTCACCCGCAAGACGGCGGTGTGCTCGCCTGGGGCCTGCTCCGGCAGGTAGAAGAAGCGGGCGTAGCGGCGGTTCAGCTCGGTCTGCGGCCGTTTGATGACGACCGGGGTGGCTGACTGGTCGAGGGTGATCTCCACAATGATTTCATTGCCCTGGGGAATATCCGCAAAGCCCAGGGTGGTGCCGTGCCATTTCACGGTGATCGTCTCCCCGGCGCGGTCGCACTTCACCGCGCCGCGCAGCATGGCGTGGGTGCGCCCGAAATCATCGCGATAGACGGCGTCTCGGGCCGGATCGACCACCGTCCAGCCCGCGCTGAGGACGGCATTGGTCACGGGCAAAAGGGCAGCCTCCTCCCAGCAGCGGGGGGCCAGCGGGGCAGGCAGGCGATGGGGGCCGACGCCGGCGACCGGCTTCAGGGCGACCATTGAACGGGCGATGATGTCGCGATAGACCTCATGACCGGCGTCGCCGGGGTGGACCCCATCCGCGGAGAACACCAGCTTGCCCGCCACCGGGGCGTTGGTTTTGAAGATCAGCTCCCCGGCCAGCTCCCGCCGGGCAATCTCGACGCCCAGATCAATCGAGGGGATGCCGTAGGCATTGGCGACGGTTTCCATGACGGCCCCGAAGGAGGTCTGCCGGCCGGCCTGGAGATCCCGGAGCATCCCCTGGCTGAGGGTATAAACCAGGCAGATATCGGTGCGGGGGCTCCGGCTCCAGATCTGGCGCACAATGCCCTCGACCGACCTGGCCTCATAGCCGCCGCCGCCATTGACGCGGTGCTCCATAAAGACGAGATCAGGATTTTTGGCGAGGACATCCCCGGCGACCCGGCAGGCGCCATAATCCGAGCCGGTGCCGGAAATGGCGGCGTTGATCTCAATCACCTCGGCGGCGGGGTACTGGGCCTTGAACCAGGCCAGGGTTTTGGGCCGCCAGCCCTGGGCGGCGGTGATGCTGCCGCCCAGGTAGGCGATCCGCACCGGACCGCCGGCCACCAGGCGGGCGAAGAAGTTGGGCAGGCCATCCCGGGCGCGCAGCTCCTCGGCGGCCTTCGGATCGGGGGTGGGGGTGGCGGCCGGAGCCGGAAGCGGGCGGAGGCACGCCAGGGCCAGCGCGGCCAGAATCGTCAGAGTTTTCATGGGGGCTCGGAACATACAACTTCGGATTGATCAGGGGGAGGGTAGTTTTTTTGCCGCGCCGCGCAAGCCCGTCATTCAGTTTTTTGCGGGCAGATCAGCAACCGGACCTCGGTTCCGGCGGGCAGCGACACAGGGAGGCCGGCCTGCAACTGCGGGCCGGACAGGGTCACACGCTGCCCGGTGGCCAGGTTGGCAACGCTGTAGGACCGGTCCGGCTGCGCGATGAACCACTCCGGAAACATATTGATGCGCGGATAATCGCGCGGGAGATGCAGGTTGGATTGATGGCGCGCCTTATCGAAGACGAGACGCCCGGCCCAGGGCTGGTCGGCCACCAGGCTGACACAGAGGTTGGTGCCCGCGCGCACGGCCCCGAAACGCACGTCGTCCCGCCACGGCTGGAGCGTGGCGCCCTGGGTTTTCCACAGCGCATACATGAGGGAAGTACGGGCAAAGTTGCCATCGCCGTGCCAGCCCTCAATGACGCCGTCCGGCTTTTGCTTGGCCCACATGGTGCGGATCTCGGAATCGACCCACGCGAAACCGGAGGCCACGGGCTCCCGGTTAAGCAGGGTGATGGCGCCCTCAATGGAGTCAGCATAGCCATCGGCGCTGCCCCGTTCCCAGATCTGGCCGGTGTAGTGCTCCTGGAGGCCGGAGAGTATCCGGACCACGGCAGCGCGGTAGGCGGCGGTGTGATCGACCAGCCAGACGGTGTAGTAGCCGTCGTAATTGTAGCCCCAATTATCGGTGAGGCTGCGATCCAGCACGGCGCCGGTCTGGGGGTTCACGGTGCGAAACATCATGCCGTGCCCATCCAGGCCAACCTCCAGGATGCGGTCGTAAAGCTCGTGGATGGGCTGGCGATAGGCGGCACGCTTCTCCGGCCGGGCATAAGAAACCGCCAGATAGAGCTCGGAAAGGCCGTTGATCACCTCGCAGGAGTGGTCGCCGAGGGTGAGGGAGGCGGAGTCGCGGGTGGGGTGCTGGGAGCCGAGCAGGTAGTAATCGCCCAGGCGGATGGCCCACTCGAGGTACTTGGCATCCCCCGTGAACCAGTAGAGCCGGGAGCAGGCCTGCAGCAGGTCGCCGTTGACCTCGAAATTGAGGGTGGGAAGCAGCCCGAACGGGGTTTTGATGGCGGCGTTTTTCCAAATGTCGTCGACGATGCCGATGGCGCGCTCCGACCAGGGGCTGGGGCCGAGCCACTCCGTGATGGGCAGCAGGCCGTCCTTCACGTACTCCGCGCCGTCGAAAATAATTTCATCCAGCAGGAGCTGCTCGCGGCGCCAGCCTTTTTTGGAGAACGAATAGTCATCCGGCAGCCGGTCCAGCCGGCAGGTGAGCCGCGTTTCCGTGCGCAGCATCTCCAGCATGCGCCCGGCCAGCAGGGGAGGGTCAGTCAGGGCAGCGGTGAGGACCATGTAGGGATAGTTGTCTGCAGCCGAGTCGCGCCCATTCCAGTAATCCCGGCTGACCGTCAGGTTGCGCGGGATCAGACCGGATGCCGGATCGGCGTGCGCCAGCCAGCCAGCAACGAACCGGCGGGAGCGATAGAGGGCCTCATTGGCCTGCCGGGCATGGTGCTCAGCGAGCCGGAAGGAGGCTTCCGTCGCGGGATCGGCAACCGGGGCGGCAGGCGGGGGCAGGGGAGCGTCCCAGCGGGCACGCAGGTCGGGAAACGCTTCCCCAGCGGCACCACCTGAAGGTTTGCCCGGCCGGGCATCCGGCGACAGCTGGGCGGATCGGGCCCGGTAAGCGGGGAGCTTGAGATCGGGATGGGCCGGGTCGCCGCCGGATACAGTCAGCCGCGCCTCAGCGATGAACGCGGCCTTGCCCGCGCCGGAACTCAGCGTGACATCGTAGCGTTGGCCGGTCACGTTGTCAGGCAGCGGGACGCGCAGCCAGCGGAAACCATCGTAATCCCGCTCTCCGGTGAGGGGCTGGCTGAGCCCGTTCACGGTGAGCACGGCGGAGCGCAAATCCCGTTTGGAGCCCCACCGCAACTCCAACGCCGCGCCGGGCCGGGGCTTTACATCGAAAGCAATGGTTACCGGCGAATGGCCGAGGAAATGGTACCTGATGGACTGGTATTCCTCCTGGCCGCCCCGTACCCAGGCCGCCGCTGACTGGTCATCGGGCAGCGGGCGATCAGCCGCGCAAAGCCTGACCGGGGCCAAAGCCAGGCAGAGCAGCAGGAGGAGCTGGGGCAGCCCAAAGCGGTGGCGGGAGGGGGATTTCATGGGAGATGAGGGGTTGGTTCCAACGGGGATAAGGATGAGGCGGCAACCGGGCCGACGCCTGGGTGCCGGTCAACGGCCGCCGGGTGGCCGGTTGCCCAGGGCGGCACGGATACCGGTGGCCACCTGCTGGCCCAGAAACTCATACCCGGCGCTGTTGAAGTGGACGTCCTTCGCATTCTGGAACTCGGCCAGGAGAGGCAGGACAGCGCGGTGGAGGTCGTTGATAGCCACGCCATGCTTTTCCATCACCCGGGCGGCGAGCAGGTTTTTCTCAAGGATGGCCTGAGTGGCGGCGGGGCCATCCTTGGTATCGGGCGGGATGGGGGTGGTGCTGGCCCATAAGATTTTGGCACCGGAGGATTTCAAGCGCTTTAGCAGCTGCTCCAATCGCTGCTCGTAGTCGGCGGCTTTGGTGGCGCGGTCGTGGATGCCGAAATTGAAGTGAATGAGATCCCACCGGCCTGGAGCAAGCCAGATCTCCAGCTTCTTCAGGCCGTTGGCTGCCGGGCCACAATTCTCCGGAGCCCGGTGGACATTGGCGAAGCCAGCGAGCGCCTGGCGAACCGGCAGGGTGTAACCCCGGGAGACGGAATCGCCGATGAGGAGCACACGGGGCAGGCGGGGATCATCCAGCACAAAATCCCAGGCGGTGACCTTTCCCGCGAGCTTGTCCCGCTGGTAAATGGGCAGGTAGAAGCTGCCCAGGTTCTGCTCCAGCACGGTCTCCCATGCCTGCTGTTCCGCCGGGAGGGTAGACATCCAAGCGGCGAACTTATTGCTGACGGCGGCATCCGCTGCGGCTCTGCGGGCGGCGGCCTCGCCAGCATTGGTGGGCTCGCCGGAAACGGCTTGGGCGCAGAGGCACAGGACGCCGAGCCAGGTCAGCAGCCTACCGGCCACGTCGTTCACGTTAGATCTGGCGGCGAGACAACGGCGAACTGGATCAGGTTTCATCATGATTGAGGGCCATGCTACCAGGTCGGCCAGGGATTAG
>CAIYYI010000583.1 GCA_903930345.1 uncultured Verrucomicrobiota bacterium | reverse complement strand
GCTGAAATGATGTGAATCGGCTGTTGCCAGGCCGCGCTTTGTCCACTATTTCTTGACCCGGTCTTCCCGCCTGGCTGGGGTTGTGTCCTGCGGTGGTTTGGAAGGTCGTCTCACTGAACATGCATTCATATTTGTCGCACCAGGGCAAACGGACCCAGGAGCCACCCATTTCCTGGCTCATGAAAACTGCGCTCGATCATCCCGGGCTGGTTTCCCTGGCGGCGGGCTTTACCGATAGTGAATCGTTGCCGTTGTTGGAGGTCCGCCGATTGTTGAACGGGATCCTCCGGGGAGCGGTCCGTGGTCGGGCCGCCCTGCAATACGGCAGCACGGCGGGGGACAAGCAGTTGCGCCAGATGACCATGGATCGGCTGCGCGAATTGGATGCCACCGATGGCCCCGGTTATTGTCCCGAGCGCACTCTGATGACCCACGGTTCCCAGCAGATTCTCTATTTGGTGGCCGAGGCGTTATGCGACGAGGGGGATATTGTCCTGGTGGAGGATCCCACTTACTTTGTCTTCCTTGGCATACTGCAAAGTCGCGGTGTCAGGGGTGAGGGGATCAGAATTGAGCCGGATGGACTCTCGCTGCCCGCTTTGGAGCAATGCCTGGAGCGTCTGCACCGAAGCGGCGAGTTGTCCCGGGTGAAGTTTCTGTACTTGGTCAGCTATTACCAGAACCCCACCGGTTACACCACCAGCCTTGAGAAAAAGGAGCAGGCGCTTCGGTTGTTGCGCCGTTATGAGCGGGCGGCTGGTCACCCGATTTTTCTCTTGGAGGACGCTGCCTATCGCGAGCTGCGCTTCGAGGGCGAGGACATCCCATCCGCCTTGGCCCTGGATCCGCGCGGAGACCGGGTGATTTACACCAGCACTTATTCCAAACCCTTTGCCACGGGCGTTCGCGTGGGTTACGGGGTGATGCCGGCCGCCCTGGCCCGGGTGACCCGCCGGTTGAAGGGCAGCCACGATTTTGGCACCGCCAATCTGCTGCAGGCTCTCGTTGCCCAAGCCGTGGCCTCGGGCGCTTTTCGCCGCCACTTGCCCAAGCTGGCCCGCCGTTATTCCGCCAAAGCAAAGATGATGGATGATGCCTTGCGGAAACACCTGCCCCCCTCGGCTTGCTGGCATCGTCCGGCCGGCGGACTCTATTTCTGGGTGGTGCTGCCGCCGGGCATCCGGGCGGGGATGAAATCCCGTCTGTTCCAGGCCGCGCTGAAGGAGGGGGTTCTATACGTGCCCGGCGAACTTTGTTACGTGCCCATGGGCAGTCGGCGGGCACCTGCGAATGAGATGCGTCTCAGTTTTGGCAACGCCTCGGAGCGCGATATCCATGAGGGTGTGGCCCGCCTTGGCCGCGTGCTTAAAAGTCACCTCCGCTAAACCGCCTTTATGCCTGGCCCCTGGCTGCTGCTTCAAACCACCTTGGAAATCCCCGAACCGGAACGGTTGCGCCGGGCCTTTCGCGCGGTGCGCTGCCTGACAGACCTGGACGCCGTTCCGTTGGCCAATGACGCCTTTGGCATCCTGGTCAGGGGATTGGGTGATCAGGAGGCGGTGGAACTCCAGGCGTCACTCAGCGCCGAGGGGGTGGGAGTTGAAATTGTGGCGCAATTCCAATTGCCCGAAATCCCCCCCACCAAGTTCGTGCGCCAATTGGATTTGTCGGAGGAGGCACTGTTTATTCACGATCCGCTGGGTCGCCGCTTTCCCGTGTCTTGGTCCAGTCTGATGATTTTGTCGGGTGGTGCGGTTCAGCGTGTCCGGTCAAAAACCCGGCGGCAGACCCGGCAGCCCGGGCCCTGGGAATCACGGCCCAGCCAGGGGAGTGAGGTGGAGCCGGTGGTGGAGTATGTTTCACGTGAAATCCAACAGGCCGAATTGTGTCTGGACCTGGTGCTGGAGCGGGCGGTGGCGCGGTTTACGCTGGTGCTGGATTCCCCGGTGATGTTTGCCTGTTTGGGAGATCGGAAAACCGCCAGCATGCCGGAGAATTTTGCTCGCCTGGCCCGGGAACTGGCCCGGCGCTGTCCCTGGGCGGCCATCAATCGGGGTGTCTGGCACGCGCGGGAAGAGACCGGGATGGTGTTTGCCTATCCCAGCCGCAATGCCTATCAGGAGGAACTCATCTGGCTCCTGTGGCAAATTCAGAGCGCCCGGGGCGGGGTGGCTGCCGGATGATCTTGTGGTTCCTTGTATCCAAACGCGAACCCCGGCAGCGCCGGGCGCAAGACAGATTTCTTCGATTAGGCGGCGAGGGTCAAGGCGTCGTTGCGTGCGGCGTGGGTGTCGAGGCGATCTTTCCAGAAATCATTCAGTCTGCGGCTGCTGTGAATGCAGCGCAGGGCCAGGACATTCTCGGC
>CAIYYI010000582.1 GCA_903930345.1 uncultured Verrucomicrobiota bacterium | reverse complement strand
CCGGCCTTGCCCACCCCCGCCGCCACCCCCGCCTCCGCCGCCACCTCCCCCGCGTCCGCCGCGCGTGCGATCCGCCCCCGGACCGCGTGGCACCGTGATTTCATTGAGGACCGCTTCGGGTGGGGAGAGGGAGGCCCCGGCCACCCGGGTTCCCTCGTAAGAATAAACCCCCAGTTCCAAACGGTAGGCCTGGCTGAAACGTGCCAGGATGGGATCCCAATGGGTGGCCGTCCGTAGCTCCTCGCCGATAATCTCGCCCATGGCCTGGATTTGCTCGCCGCCGCTTGGGTTGACGAGTGCCTCCAACTGCCAGCGGAATTGGGTGCGCAGGACGGCGTAGAAGAGCAGGCCCAGCAACAGCAGGTTCAGGAAGAACCAGGCCAGCACCTTGGCGTAGAGAGGGAAGCCGGGTTTCATGGCAGGGGGGCCTCCGGATGCGACATCAGGTACCCGGCGGAGCGCACCGTGCGCAGGTAGCGGGGTGCCTTCGGATCATCCCCCAGTTTCCGACGCAGGGCTGAGATGTGGACATCGATGGAGCGGTCAAACACATCATAATTGCGATCGCGGATCTCCTCCAGCAATTGCTCCCGGCTTTTCACGCGGCCACGGGCCTTGGCCAGCGAGAGCAGCAGGTCGTACTCCACCGGCGTGAGCAGGAGCGGGGCATCGGCCAGCACCGCCGTGCGCGAGGCGGGTTGCAGGCGCAATTGGCCCACCACAATCTCATCCGGCAAAACCGCCTGTTCGGAGTGTCTGGCCGGCTGGCTGCGCCGGATGACCGCCCGCAAACGCGCCAGCAGCTCGCGGGGCGAGAAGGTTTTGGGCAGGTAATCATCCGCCCCCATCTCCAGGCCCACGATGCGGTCAGCCTCATCCCCGCGAGCGGTGAGCATCAGGACCGGGACGCTGGATTTGGCCCGCACCAGGCGCAGCACCTCAAAGCCGTCCATGCCCGGCATCATGACATCCAGCAGGATGGCTGCCCATGCCCCCTCCAAAGCGGAGGTCAGGCCGGCGCTGCCCTCGTGGATGACGGTGACGTCATACCCCATCGGCTTCAAGTAATCCTGAATCAGCCGACAGAGCTTGCGATCATCATCAATCAGCAGCACGCGAATCGGCCCCGCGAGGGCGTTTCCAGCGGATGGACTTTGGGCGGCGGTCATGGCTTCATTGGGCGACATTATGCCGGATCGGGTCAACAAATCCCCGTATTTTACAATTCCTTAACAAAAATCCCGGTCGGCGCACATCAAAGCTTAACACCAGGGGTGTCTATTGTGATTGCAAGCTGTCACGGGTGTCCGGGCGGATCGGGAAACAAAACCCCGCCGGACCGGACTCCGGAAGGCAGACCGAACAAAACCGTAAGGCATTTTATGAAAACAACGCTGAAACTCATGTTGGCCGGCCTGGTGCTGGCTGTCACCCTCGCCACCATCAACGCCCAGACGACCAATCCGGGCACCTGCCCCGCCGGGGTGGGACGCGGGCAGGGCGGACCGGGCCAGGGACTTGGTCTGGGCAGGGGCCAGGGCAACGGCCAAGGCAAGAACTGCCCCAATCAAGGGATATGTCCCAACCAGGGGGAAATGAAGGGACAATGTCAGGGCCAGGGGCAAGGCAAAGGCCAGGGTAAGGGGCAGGGCAAAGGCAAGGGCAATTGCCCCAAGAACGCGATCTGATTCGTTCTCCCTCTCCAACAGTTTGATAGTCTCGCCTCCGGCCGGTTGCCGGAGGCTGTTTTTTACGCCGGATGGGGTTGGCCGAGGTCGAGGTCAGGCCATAGATCGGTGTACATCCTTCTTTTCATCCGGTCGGTAAATTGAGAATGAGAGAACCAAACCATGCCCCGGCAAATGCGAATTGATTTTCCCGGTGCCACGCACCATGTGATGCGCCGTTAAAAAAACAAGAACATTGATTCTGCTAAAAAATGCACTAAGGGCAACATTTTGCATTTGTATTGGCGAAAATAATGCGTTAAATTGCCGCCAATAATAGCATGGGAAAACACTTAAAATCAACTGATAATAAGATACTTGCAAGGATATACGGCTTTGGCAGGGGGGTGGTTTATTCTCCAGCAACTTTTCAAGACCTCGGATCTCCAGATGCCATCCATAACGCACTCTCTCGCCACGCCAAGGCTGGAACCATCCGCCAACTTGCTCGCGGACTTTACGACTATCCGCGCAAAGATCCTCAGCTCGGCGTTTTGGCTCCTTCGGTTGACGCCATAGCTGACGCCATCAAGGGGCGTGATGCTGTCCGCATCCAACCGTCCGGCGCTTTCGCTGCCAATCGCCTTGGGCTTTCGGACCAGGTTCCGATGCGAGTTGTTTTTGCAACGGACGGTTCCAGGCGCAAAGTCAAGGTGGGCAACTTGCAAATTCTGCTGAAGCCGACCACACCACGCAATATGGCCATGTCGGGAAAAATCAGCGGCTTGATCACCCAGGCGTTGCAGCATTTGGGGCAGCGAAACTTCACTGATGACATGTTGACCACCCTGCGCCGCCGCCTCACGGATGCGGATCGGAAACAACTTCTCAAGGACATCCACTACCCGCCAGCTTGGATTGCCGGGGTCTTTCGGCGTCTGGCTGCGGACCCCCCCCCAATTTGAATCATGGACTTATACCTCCAGGCACCCGCTGACCGTCGCCGTCGCTTTTGCGAAGAAGCACAAGCAATGCTGGGGCTCCCGGCAGAAAGCATTGAGAAAGACTTTTGGGTTTGCTGGACGTTGCGCGAACTCTTTACCCTGCCGCAATCCGGGTCGCTTCTCACCTTCAAAGGCGGCACCTCGCTGTCGAAAGGTTGGAAACTCATCCAACGTTTCTCCGAGGATATTGATGTGGTCATTGACCGTGACGCGCTCGGCTTCGGAGGCTCAAAAGCTCCCCAGCACCCCGGCATCAGCAACAAGGAACGCGACCGTCGGCTGGAAGCCCTGCGCACTGCCTGCCAAAGCCACATTCGCACCCTCCTCGCGCCGGAATTGCACGCCCGCTTTGAAAGCTGCCTGGCCGGTGCGACGTGGACCCTTGAGGATGACCAGGATGACAAAGATGCCCAAACGCTTCTCTTCCGGTATCCCTCTGTTTTTCCCAGCAGCCGCTATCTTCGGCCAGTTGTCAAAATCGAACTCGGCGCCCGTTCCGATACCGAGCCTGTCGCGCAGCCACAAATCCAGCCCTACCTCTGCGAAGCACTGCCGCAAGTTCTTGGCGATGGCAAGTTCAGCGTCCGCACGGTGGCTCCGGAGCGCACGTTTTGGGAAAAAGCCATGCTGCTCCACGAGGAGACTTTTCGCAGTGGCACTGGGCCGAAAGCAAGGTTGGCACGCCATTACTACGATCTGTATCGCCTCATTCAAGCCGGAGTAGGCGACAGCGCCGCAGCCGATCACGGCCTTTTCGACCGAGTGGCAGCGCACCGTGCGGTTTTTTTCCGAAAAAAGAAAGAGGCGCAAGAATCGCTCCGTCCCGGATCGCTCCGGCTTGTGCCCGCGCCAGAGCAACTTGCCTCCTGGAAACAGGACTATGTCGCCATGGCGGAGGCGATGTTCTTCGGCGATGTCCCCGAATTCAACGAAATCCTGCGTGTCCTCGTAGATTTCCAGGAGCGTTTCAATCACTTTCCGCCCACCTGAGAAAACGCGGGCCTCATACCGTTGCTGAGGTCTCCCTTAACCCAAGTTTCGCAGGCAGGGGAATATTACCCCCTGTTTTGAGGGGTCATCATTTGTAAGTGGTATATAATGAACGACAGTGTTTTTGAAACTGCGTTTGTAGGGACTATATCTTCAGGTTTCGCCTTTTTTCTGTTGCGCGCCCCCCAATCACGACCCTACCGTGCTCCCGTGATGATTTTAAGACCACCGGCGGCGG
>CAIYYI010000581.1 GCA_903930345.1 uncultured Verrucomicrobiota bacterium | reverse complement strand
GGTCATCGGCAGGGTGAGACCGTTACCCGCCCGCCCTACAGGAAGGAGCCGTCAAGGCCGCCCTTGCCCAGGCCGTACAGGGGGCAGAAACGCTTCACCGCCCGCCAAATCCTCCCGGCACTGCATGCGGTGGAAATGAACGTGGTGCCGAATCCAATCCAGGTAGCCTCGCTCGGTGTGGATGGAATAATGGTGCTGCCGCAGGCCCTGGCGTACCTCGGCGATAAGTTTGGGGCTGGCGGGCGGGATGGATTGACTTTTCATGCGGACCGCGTAGCGTGGCACCCATGAGCCACTCTGTTTCTCAGGTTGGAAACAACACCGGGCAAACTTGCCTGAAAACCCCCTCAATATCAGGTTATCAGTGCAGAATGCCCTTATAATCAAAAGGTTAGGCGATTATGTCCTCGCCATTTCCAACAGTTCGCGGCATCGCATCGCTTCTGGTCGCTTTTGGTTCGCTGCTCATCTTGCCGGTTCTCCGTCCGGCGCTGATTGTGGAGTCAGGTGTGGGGACTTTTTTAGCAGAACCGGTTGGTCTTGGAGTCTGGATTGTAGGCGGCATCCTTCTGCTGGCTTGCGCAGCGATTACTCTGGAGGCTTTTCGCCGAGGCTCTTCATCAGACAAGATTTGCGCCTCGGTTGCTGCGGTGCTCTCACTGATTTTGGCAGTTCAGTATTTTGGATTGAGTTCACTGAAGACCAAGAAATCGCCTAACCATCCGGCTGCAGGCAAGGCCGGGATCGCGTCTCGGTTGGCACTCGAACACCATAGGCCCGGCCTGCCTGAGCCGGGTCGTTCGGCAGGACGGCCAGTATGAAATCAACTCCGGTAAAACTCGACGCTGTGGCCCGCTTCATCGGAAGCTTCGTTCTGGTGAGCATCACGGCTACCCTGATTCACCTTCGATGGCGACACATTGCGGACGTTCGTGCTGTGTGCGGGGCGCTTGGCTTCATGGGCGCTCTGCTTGGCACCGGCACGGCTCTCTGGATGAGCTTGCGCCTGCGAGATCGACGGTTTTACGCCTTGCTCTTGTTGGCGGTGTTGCCCATGACCTACTGGAGCTGGGACCTTTACCGAGCAGTCCATGAATAGGATGCCGAACCATCCGGCTTCAGGCAAGGCCGGGATCCCCGTTCTGTTGCATGTTGAACGCGCTCGGCCCGCCCTGCCTGAGCACGATCGTTCGGCTGACTAGTCCGCTCATGAACACATCAAGAGAACATCGAGCTGCGGAGATTCAGGATTCAATCCGCCAAGTGTTATTTCACGACTGGGACCCAATTGGCGTGAACAGCAGCCCAAAGCTCGCAGACGAGTACGACAGCTATATCGCTCCGGTTTACCGCATACTCACGGGGACCCGGTCTGAAGACGATCTGATTGTTTTTCTGTTTCGGACAGAGCACGATCAAATCGGCACGGGATGTCAGTCGGCCGAACAACTCCGGCCAGTAGCCCGAAAACTTTTGGCTCTGAGTGTGACATTATGAATAAAAGACCGCCGAACCCGCCTGCTCCAGTGGACGCGCCGATTGCGCGTCTGTTAGCAATTGTGCGTCTTCGGTGGCGCGCCACTGAGCAGGATTGTTGATATGCAAGTATGCAATGGCTTGAACCAATCTTTGAGTGGTGGGATGGAGTTCGTGAGAATCCGAAACCATGGTGGATATTCGGTGTAGGTTTGGCCATGCCGTTTTTGAACCTTACTCACCCGCCCGAGCCCATCTCTTCGTCGGTGATCGTTTTCGGCTGCTTTTTGTGCGTGGTCGCTCCATTCTTCACATACTGCAGTGTTGCGCGTCGCTTCTACTTAGCAGCGCTCGCGTTTTTGGCCTATGATTTGGCCAACGCAGTCGTTTATACGATTGGGATGTCGGACTTTAATTAGATGAACAATGAGCCGTCCAACCCGCTGCCTACTGCGAACCCCGCGGTCACGCAGGTCGTGTATTCCTGGCCACAGTGGCGCGGGGTCGCTGTCTTCGGGGTCCGACCCTCAAGTCCTGTATTTTGCACAGCCATGGCCGGGTCATCGGCAGGGTGAAACCGTTACCCGCCCGGCCTACAGGAAAAAGCCGTCAAGACCGCCCTTGCCCAGGCCGTACAGGGGTCAGAAACGCTTCGCCGCCCGCCAAATCCTCCCGGCACTGCATGCGGTGGAAATGAACGTGGTGCCGAATCCACTCGCCATACGTCCGCTCGGTCCGCAGCGAGTAGTGCTTGAGGCTCATGACCTTCCGTATTTTGTCCAGCAGCTTGTGCTTGGGATTGGGAATGACCGACTCACAGCCCGCCGCCGGCCCGGCCCACGCTTGACTTGACTTATGAATGGCCATAGGCTTTGGCCATGAAGCTAATCCTCGCCCCGGATTTGAGTCAACTCCATGTTTCTGCCTTTGATATCCATTATCATGGAGTTTACTCCACGCTAATCAATGGTTCGGCGACATTCGACGCGCTATGACCTTTCTCAAACTGCTATTCATCACGGCATGCTGCCACCTGCTCGGAACCGCTGGGCTGGCAGCAGTGATGAGCTGGCCCAAGCCTGAGGCAGTTCTAGGCAGCGTGCTGCTTTCACCATTGATGGCTGTTGCCGGTTGGCCGATGGCTTTGCTCATCATGCTGCTCGTTTTGTTGATGTTGGGCATCTATCACCAAAGCCTCGTCCGCCGGAAGCTTCTCTTTGTGCTGGTCGGCACATTGGTCGGTGCGGGAGTTGGCGCTCTTTTCGCCCGAGGAGATCTCACTTTCCATCACGAACCGTGGGGCCTTGCTTACTTTGTTGGTAGCTGCCTTGCGGGGACGCTCTCGAACGCGATGATCCTGGCCCTGTTTACAACGCCGAACGAGGGCGCTCCACCGAATGGCGGCCCCGTGACGCCACTTGGCAATTCGGGAGTCACGGAGGGGCCGTCACCGGTGAGCTGATTCGTTAGCCGACAATGGATGCACCAACTCGAATCTTCTTCGCAGGTCGGTATTCCTACCG
>CAIYYI010000580.1 GCA_903930345.1 uncultured Verrucomicrobiota bacterium | reverse complement strand
TTTTGCACCGGACGGGAAGAAACGTCGGGCTTTGTAGCCCTGCGCGTGAGCGCAGGGACCTCGCGCACTCCCGCCGCTCACGCGGCGGGCTACAACGTAACTGTCTCTTAGCAGTTACATGGTGGGCCGGGTGCTCCGCGCGCGGCCGGATCGAAGGACGTGACCGAGGCCGCGCACGGAGTGCACAGCCCACCCGCGGCAGGGCGGCTTCACCATCTCCACGCTCCATCGCCTTCACATGCTTTTGCGAAAGCGCGTGCCTGCGACGCCGTAGGCGGGCAACTCCAGCAGCCAGGGACGATCATCGCCAAGATGGATCGGTGAATCGTCAAAGGCGTTCGATGCGCGCGTGCCCTTGGCCCAGCCGGCAACGGTGACGGCCGCGGGCGAATTGCCGGAGTTGACCACGAACAGCCAGCGGTCCTGCCCGAAGGCGTATTCGACTGCCGTCCAGGCTGGGACTTCGGTTTCCCGCTCCGCGCGCTCCTTGGCGGTGGTGGTCGAAGTCTCAGCCTTGCCGCCGAGCGTGACCTTGGTGACGGACTCTCCGCGGACGAGTTTGACCACCAGGTCGGAACGCCGTTCGCCGAAGAGAAAGACTTGGGCGAGCCCGCGCCCGCCGTTGAGCTCGCGGCCACATTCCGCGTACGCGTCATACCAAAGCCGCCAGCTGCGGGCCACCATGGCGCGATTGAAGAGTGAGTAAACGATGACGCCCTTCGCCCCGCTGGCCAGGCCGAGATAGACATCGTGGCGAACCCAGGCGCGAATTTCCTGGTCCTCATCTGGTTCGGGGTCACGGAAGAATTCCGGCATGACGATTGGGATCATGTCCGAACGGCCCGTGGCCCGGATGGCGTCGATCTCCTGTTCCACGCTCCATCGGATCCAGGCGCGATTGCGCTTCCGTCCCGTGTAATTAACGTAACATCCCTTCGCGAGTACATCTACATACCTGGCGATGGGGCCGAGCGAACCGGCGTTCCGATGGTTCGGATTGTAGTGAAAGATGGGCCGGCGTTGGGGATCGGTTCGGCGGATGGTGTCGGTCACAATCGCCAGGTAGTTCATCTCCTCCCCAACCCAGGGCCGCAGTTCTTCGGGCCGGACACCCCACCAGATGATTTCCTTGCGATCGGAGAGTGCCTTGACCTGCGTCTCAATATCCTGACGCAACGTCGGTTCATCGACTTTGTATTTAACCGGATGTTTGTCCGTAAAACCGCCGCGCACGCCGACGTGAGCAATGACCGGCCAGCCGTTCGAGAAGCATGGTTCGAGCGGCGGACCCTGGTTGCCGTAAAACGGCCCGGCAACCGTAAAGCCATGGGCGAGATCGCGCTCAGGTTTGCCGGAATAGCCAGCGAAGACCATCTTGCGGCCACGGGGATAGAACCCATCCGCCGGCAAGATTTCGGCGGCCGTGGACAGACCGGGCGACGCGTCAAGACGGATGCTGTCCGAGCGGGGGCTCGCACGGTCTTGTCCGTGGAGTCCGGCCAGCGGACCGAGCAGCAGGGCGGTCGCGGTGGAGAGCGGGATGAATTTCATGACTGGGGCAACGCGGACCTTTTCGGCCGCCGATTTTTGCGCCCGCCGCGCCTTCAAGTCGACCTTGAACGCGCACTCGCGAATTGACGGAGGCCTGGGTGGAGGATTGGCTCCTCGCACCGTGGCAGCCGCGATTGATTCGCCCATGCGTCCGAGCAACCCGGCGGCGACGGCTTGCCCTCCCTAACTTCGAATGACCACCAAAATGAACCAACGAAGAGATTTCATCAAAACCAGCCTGATTGGGACGACCGGAATTGCCATTGGAGGCATGGGCTTCAGTGCCAAATCCTACGCGGCGATCGCGGGAGCCAACGAACGCATCAAGGTCGCGGTGATTGGCATCCGCAATCAAGGTACCGTCCACATCAACAGCTGGTGCGGCCTCAAGGAGAGCCATAATGTACAGATCAAAACCCTCTGCGACACCGATGAGCAGCTCTTCGAGCCGGGCCTGAAGATCGTGACCCAGAAGACCGGCGCAACGCCGTCGACCGAATGGGACCTGCGCAAAGTTCTCGACGACAAGGAAGTCGACGCCGTTTCGATTGTCACCCCCAACCATTGGCATGCGTTGGCCACCATCTGGGCCTGCCAGGCGGGCAAGCACGTCTACGTCGAGAAACCGGCTTCCCATAATATCTGGGAGGGTCGAAAAATGATCGAGGCCGCCCGCAAGTATAATCGGAGAGTGCAGGTGGGCCTGAACAACCGCTCGGCCAAGAACGTGCGCGAGGCGATCAAGTTTCTGCATGACGGCGGCATCGGCGATATCTACATGGCCCGCGCGCTCTGCCTGAAGGCCCGTGATTCCTATGGCATGTCGAAAGACGGTGTGCCGCCCGCCACCCTCCATTACGACCGCTGGCTGGGACCGGCACCTTATCGCCCGTATAACGAGAAACGGGGTCATTATAACTGGCACTGGTACTGGGATACGGGCAATGGAGACGCCGGCAACACGGGCCCGCATCAGCTCGATCTCGCCCGCTGGGGGATGAATAAAAATGAACATCCGGTTTCCGTCTATTCTGCCGGTGGCATCTATGGCTACCGTCTGGAGGAGGGTTCAAAGGAAACGCGCACCCCGGGCGTCAGGGTCTATGGGGGCGTGGAGACTTATGGGCATGACAAGACATCCCAGGAGACGCCCAACACGCAGACGGCCGTATATAAATATGGTGATGGCAAGATGCTGGAGTTCGAAGTGCGCGGCCGATATACGAACCATGAGGGCAGCCGCGGGCAGGAAGTCGGAAATCTGTTTTACGGCACGGACGGCTGGCTGGAAATCGGGGGCAACAACTGGAAGGCGTTCCGGGGCCGGAAACGAGAGAGCTTTGCCGGTTCAAAGGAGGGTGATGCCAGCAAGGAGGGCAACCACTGGGCCAATTTCGTCGACGCGATGCGCGCGGGCAAGGACGAGGCCCTGCACTGCGACATCAATGAAGGCCATTATTCCACGAGCCTGCCGCACCTGGCCAATATCTCCTACCGCGTTGGCCGGGCATTGAGGTTCATGGGCGATTACGAGAAGTTCGCCAACGATCCTGAGGCCGACGCGATGCTAAAGCGCGTCTACCGCAAACCGTATGTCGTGCCAGAGAACGTGTAGGGGCGTGCTAATATCGATCCGCATCGTACCGTTTCGCGAGGATTTTTCGCGAAGCGTAGCCGCGTTGGAGCGAAGCGACAACGTGGTCTCACGTTCGGCCACGCTTTCGCCTTCGGCTCAAGCGCGGCTACGCC
>CAIYYI010000579.1 GCA_903930345.1 uncultured Verrucomicrobiota bacterium | reverse complement strand
GTACATGGTTTCGGCCAGGCCCAGTTGACGCTGGTTGTTCAGGCAAGCGATGCGGCGCCCACTTTCCTTGGCCCGGCCCAGCACAGGTAGCAACATACTGGCCAGCAGTGCGATGATAGCGATAACAACCAGCAGTTCAATTAAAGTAAAGCCCCGATCGATAGGTAACTGTTGGTGTGTGGCAGGGAGCGAACGATTGATCCATGCGGTTTTCATTGAGCATTCAAGGGGTAAACATCCAGTCGCCGAAAGAAGATTTCCGCGCCGTTGGATTGGAGTAAAATGCGGCCCGCACTGGGCCATGCGGACGATCCTTCCAAGACCGGCTTCCCGTTGATTAAAACTTTCAACATACCTCCCTGGCAGATGAGTTCTATGATGTTCCATTCGCCCACTGGTTTTTCCAACGCGTCTCCGTCTTTCGCCCGTGCTGCATTCAATTGTTCCTCCGTGAGGTTTCGTTTGAAGGTATGCCACGGACGCGATTGGATGATTCCATTGACCGCCAGCTTCGCGCCATCCAGCAGCACGGTGTCGCCGGTCTGTCTTTCGGCGATTTGGCATTCAATTGATTTCATCCAAATCTTGTCCAGCCCGGTACCGTGAATGCACAGCCCGCTGTTGCGCAAGCGGTTCTTGTTGGCTCCCCAAATCATTGTGCCCCACTTGAATTCCGCCACCAACCGGTAATCGGCAAAGCTGTTTTTGGTCGCCAGGTAGCCGTTGTGCTGGCCACTGATCCGCAGCCATCCGTTGGTGACAGAGAAAACCCGGTCCTTATCCCGGTACACCCCGTCCTTTTCCAGCCAAGTGTAAAAGGCGTTGAGGTTTTTCCCGTTCAAAAGGTGCATCACCTGGTTGGTGTTGACGTTCCACTCGCTGAAGAGATGTTGCATCTTTTCCAGTTCTCCGGAGAGGATGGTGTGCTCAATGCGGTTGCTGTCCACTCCCAGGGAACTCAGCCAGTCCGCCAGCAGGCCGTGGGATTGGTTGGTGACGGCCAGACTTGGCTGGGGGGGGGCTTTGGGAAGGAGATTGGTGGACAACACCCCACTGGTATCCGCTGTCGAACCGGACACCGTCCAACTCCACGCCATCGCCAGGACGACGGCCTGAATGGTTTTGCTCATGTAAGTACGCGACTGCCAGTCAAAGTCCTCCCGCCGACGGTTCCTGTCAATCCCGTTTGGGAGGCATTCCTGGGCCGGGTGGGGCTTCCCGGTGTCCGTCCAGAAGGTGGCGAATGGCGAGAATGGGGTGGTGCCAGAGCATGGCAGGTCCGGCATGCCGCATCACAGCCCGGGCACGCTCACGCATGACGGCGCTATAGCAATGGATCGGGCATTTGACGCAGGTCGGCTTCGCTTCGCCATAGACGCATCGGGACAAACGCTGCGCGGCGTAGCTCAGCAATTGCTCGCAGTCAGGGCACAGCTTGCTCCGGGAATGACCATGCATGTCGTGACAGTAGATGCGCACCATGGCCGCCATGGTGGCGTGCTCCCGGTGCAGGCGGGGGGTGGTCGGGACCGCTGTGGTGGTCGAGGGTGACAAGGTGCTTTCCATCGCAGATCCAATAAACGTCAAGCCAGGGTGATTGCCAATGCACGCGGTAAAAAAGTTTGATTTGGCTCAAGCTTCAGCCGCCACCGGCGGCGGTGGCACAGGGCAATCCATGGCGTCGGCGATGGCGCGCAGCAGTTCGGTTTCGGCCGGACGGATCAGGTTGTCGGCGGCAACGGTCAGCGCGCAGGCGTTCAAAATCCGGCGTTTTACACCGGGTGAGGCCTCGGCCAGCCGATTCAGGGCGAGGTCGATTCGGGTCAGGCTGCAATCCTCCCGGGACAGCAAGGGCAGGGCAGGGGCGTCTGATTCCAGTTTACGCCAGCCCACCCGGAAGCTGTTGGTCGCGGACGGTTGATCGGCATGGCCCACATTCGCCAGGGCTGAAAGCAGCAGTTGGCATTCGTCTGTCAAGGGCTGGATGGCATGGAATCGCGCCACGGGCGGGGGCATCGGTTTAAAATGGGGGGTCAAATGCCGACGCACCAGCTTTTGTAGGGTGAACTCAAAGAGATCGATTTGTTGATCCGCCGCCACCAAGTGGTCCAGGCAGGTCATAAACCGCAGGTATTGGGGGGGCGAAAGGCGCCGTAGGGCGGGCACACACAGATCCGCCAGCGGCAGTTTCTGCGCGGCCGGGAGCGACTCCAGGGATGGCCACAAACGCCGGATTTCCGTGGCCAGGAGCGGGCTGAGCCCTTGACTCAGGACCTCCAACAGGGGTTGCTGCTCGGTCTCCTGCGCAGGCAAAAGCAAACCGTAAACGATGGAGGCCGCCCCCAGGGGTTCCCGCGCAGCGGCGGTCAGGCTGTTCGGCAGGCTGTCCCGCAGCAAGGTGGCGGTGAGCAGTTGTTGCGGGGTGATGCTGCCAGCGCTGCCCAGTAGGTCCGCAGGGCGGAATTGCGTGGGGATGCGCAACGGGGGCGGCTTCGACTCGGCCGGGGCAAGGCGGGCCTCCCGTGTTGGCACCGGCGGCAGGCGAACCAGTTGGACTTCCGGATAGACTCCGTCAAATTGTGGGTCCAGCGCGCGAATGCGCTCCACCAAGGGTGGGTGGGTGGACATCAGGCTCAGCCAGGATTCTGCCAATCCGTTGGCAAAAAACAGGTGGCTGGCGGATTCTGCCTCGGCGGTTTCCAACTGCGATCCCGCCGCCAGGCCGCCGATTTTTTTCAGCGCCCCCGCCAGGCCTTCCGGGTTGCGGGTGAACTGCGTGGCGGCGGCATCGGCCAGATACTCCCGCTGGCGACTGACGGCGCTCTTGATCAGGCTGCCAAACAGGACGCCCACCCAGCCCAGGATCAACAGGGCCAATCCAATGAGGGGCAGCGGATTGTTTTCCTTGCGGCTGCTGCTGGATCGGGTGCGGGCACTCAGCAGCACGCGGCCCAGGATGGCCAGGCAGAGAATGCCGTGAATAATGCCCATCAGGCGGAGATTCAGGCGCATATCCCCATTGAGGATGTGGCTGAATTCATGGGCGATCACACCTTGCAATTCGTCGCGTGTGAGCAGATGCATACAACCCCGGGTCACCCCCACAGCCATGTCAGTGGTGGAGTGCCCGGCCGCAAAGGCGTTGATGCCGCTCTCATCATTGAGGACAAACAATTGTGGCATGGGGGTGCCGGAGGCAATGGACATCTCCTCCACCACGTTGATCAGTTTGCGCTCGTCCAGATTCGTTGTGTTCGGGTCCACCGGCACTCCGCCGAGCATCTGGGCCACCGCCGCGCCACCGGCCCGCAATTCGGCGGTTTTGATGAGGCTGCCAATGCTGATGACCAACAGGGTTCCCAAGGTGGTCCAGCCGAATATTTCCGGCTGCCAGAGTCCGTTTTTAAAGACGCCCAAAGCGAGGCCAATCACACCGTAAACGCCGAGCACCAGGCAGACCACGGCCAGGCCGAACAAAAAGATCAGCCGACCGGTGCGTTTGCGCGCCTGCTCCTGGCGGCCAAAGAAGTCCATGGTGGCGGTGCTCATGCTCTTAGCGAGAAAAACTCTGGGATTTCAGCCAGCAGGTCAATTCCCGGGCACAAGGGTGCGGATTGTCATGGGACGCACAGAGTAAACCCAGGCCAAAGTTTTTCATGCCCTGATGCATAAACCAGTGGCCAAGATAATTCACGACATATTTTGCATCTTCCGGCCTCTCGATCCGCTTGTGTATTTGTGAGCACTCGGCATACAGCGTCGCGGGTATATTCACGGGGGGCTTGAATCTGCTGGCCGTGGCTGGGAAAAGAGCGCATATTATCCAGCCTAAGCATGAATAAACTACTGACAGGCTGGTGTGCCCGGTGGCTGGGATTGGGCGGCTTCTGGCTTCTTTCGGCCATGGTTGCAGCGGCTGCCGGAGTGGAAATCCGAGATTTTGGACGCCTGCCTGATGGCCGGGATGTTCGCCTGGCGGTGCTGACCAACCAGACCGGCATGCAGGTGAAAATCAGCGCGTACGGCGCCATTATCACCGAGTTGCGGGTGCCTGACCGGCAGGGGCGCCTGACCAATGTGGTCCTTGGCTTTGACCGTTTGCAAAGCTATCTGCAAGGGCATCCCGCCTTTGGGTGTACTATCGGCCGTTTTGCCAACCGAATCGGAGGGGCGGCGTTTCAACTGGATGGGCAGGTTTTTCACGTGACCCCCAACTTTGGCACCAACCACATCCATGGTGGCCGACGGGGTTTTGACAAGGTGCTGTGGAGCATGGCGCCAGCGCCAGCCCGGGATGGGGAGGTCGCCGTGGTGCTTTCCTACCGAAGCCCCGATGGCGAAGAGGGTTATCCCGGCAATCTGGATGTCTCCGTGACCTTTGTGCTGACCCGCAATCAGGAATTGCGGATTGAGTACCGGGCGCGCACTGACAAACCGACCATTATCAACCTCACCAACCACAGCTATTTCAATCTGGGCGGAGCAGGAGATGTGTTGCGGCACCGGTTGTGGATTGATGCGGATCAATGGACACCCGCCAATGATCAACTTGTTCCCACCGGTGAGATTGCGCCGGTCAAGGGGACGCCTTTGGATTTCACCCAGGTCCGGACCATTGGGGAGCGCATTGCTCAACTCAAACCCAAGCCGGGCGGTTACGACCACAATTACGTGCTGAAAAAGCCGGGCCAGGAACCGGTTCTGGTGGCTCGGCTTGTGGAGCCTGATTCCGGCCGACAGATGGAAGTGCTGACCACGCAGCCGGGCCTCCAGCTTTACACCGCCAATGGCTTGAATGGCCGGTTGGTTGGGGTGGGGGGCGTGGCTTATCCCCTGCATGGCGGGGTCTGTTTTGAAACCCAGT
>CAIYYI010000578.1 GCA_903930345.1 uncultured Verrucomicrobiota bacterium | reverse complement strand
GGAGTTTTTCAGGCAGGTTTGCCCGGTGTTGTTCTCAACCAGAGAAACGCGGTGGTTCATGGGTGTCACGCTACGCCTTCCGCATGTATAGTCAATCCAACAGCCCCAAACTTCTAACCAAGCTGAAATGGGGACTGCCCGCCTGAACGCGGACTGCGGATTAGGGACCGGGACGGTTCGGCTGCCCCGGGCCATTGGCTCCTTGCCCCCTCGGGGCGGCTTTTATCAGGCCGGCGTGCAACCGGAATCCCGAAGGCGGAATGACAAACCAAAAAGCAGAAATTGGGAAAGACGGCGTGGACGAAGGCCCGGCAAGGTTCTGGAATATTGACTGGCGCAGTAAAAAAACGCTTAATCAAGGCATGAAACACCCGGAGCTAATGGTGGTTTTACTCATCGTGCTGGCATTCTCCTGCCTGCTAAACAGCGCAGAACCCACGGCCGCAAGCGCCCCCCAGTTGGCTGAAATCCGGGCGAAAGCTGAAAAAGGGGACGCCCAAGCGCAGTATGAACTGGCTCAGGAATACACGAACGGGAATCATGTGAAAGCGGATGTTGGCAAGGCCGCCCAATGGCTCCGCAAGGCGGCGGAGCAGAATCATGCCGCAGCCCAACGCAAGCTGGGCCTCTGCTACGCGAATGGCCGTGGCGTGGTGAAGAATCAGACAGAAGCCGCCAAGTGGTTCCGCAAGGCTGCCGAGCAGGATCATGCCAGTGCTCAATTAAACCTAGGCTTCTGCTATGCGAACGGCAGCGGGGTGGTGAAGGATGAGGCTGAGGCCGCCAAGTGGTTCCGCAAGGCCGCAGACCAGAACCATGCCAAAGCGCAATACAACCTGGGCGTCTGCTACGCGAATGGCCGTGGAGTGGTCAAGGATCAGGCAGAAGCCGCCAAGTGGTACCGCAAAGCTGCCGAACAGAATGTTGCGGATGCGCAATACAACCTGGGCGTCTGCTACGGGCGTGGCCTGGGAGTGGGGAAGGACGAGGCAGAGGCCACCCAGTGGATACGCAAAGCAGCGGAGCAAAATGATCGTGGCGCACAATACGCAACGGGAGTCCACTACACGAAAGGCCGCGGGGTGGTTAAAGATTATCCGGAGGCATACAAATGGTTTCTGCTGGCAGGGGAAAAAAGAGACGAAGACGCTAAAAAAGCCATGGTTGACGTCGAGCGTTCGATGACGCGGGAGCAGATTGCGGAGGGGCAAAAGCGGGCGCGGGAGTTTAAAAAGCGGAAATTTGAAAAGCCCGAGTGAACGCGGAATTTAAGACGAGGACGGCTCGGCGGGAGCCCCAACAGGGGCCAAAACCAGGCTCCGCTGTCGCCGTGAACGGGTGCGCCCCAACTCCCACCAAATGATGATCTGATACCAACGCCGTGGCGCGTCTGGCACTGAGAACAGCCGACCTAAAATTGGAATCATAGATAACACGGTGATGCGATGTGGGTTAGCCGGGTTAGCTTTCATCCGGCTCCTCGTGCTGGGTGTCGATCCGGGCTGGTGCATCTGCGGAGGGGGGCTTCGATAATCCGGATTTCTATGCGGTCACCGACTCCAACCTCACAGTCAGGCCAGTGCGCCATGGAGAATGGCTCAGGCTCGATCCCGGAGCTATTGAAGATCAGAGCGTGCTCGCCAGGAGCCGTACGAACCCGAGTCAGCGAAGTGACCAGCGTCTGATAATCGCCACCGGTTGTGAAGCGTTTCTTGCCGTTTACGGATATCTCGAAAGAAATCATAGCTCTCTCGCAGCTAACAGTAAAATTGACCGGACTTTTCGTTCGTTGTCACCGGTGGCAGGTGCTTCATTAGGGAGGCGATATTGGTAAGGGAATCCCACGTTGGCAATGGGAAAAACACCTTGATCAGGACCAAAACAAGACGGACGTCGGAACGCCGTGAAGCGGGTGCCGTTGGTCCATTTTAATACGCAAGGACTTTGGTTATCCAATAAAGCGGCAGCAAGCCGCCGCACTCCAAGACGCTTCGCGACTTCGATGGCAACTGGCCATATAACAATGGTTTGTGTATGATTATGCGGTTGCCATAGTGGGCTGACGGCCACTACCGAATACCGATTGTGGAATGTGGATTGCGTGTGGGGGTGAGGAGGGGTTTGAGGGGGGCGGGCAGTTCTCCCACGCGTGTCTCGGTGCGCGCCCCCATTGCCACCCACCAACGGAGCAGGGCCACCTGGTTGGTGCCCAGCGGTTCTCCCTTGGGCGGCATGTAATCATCGTCATCCGGTGGCAGACTCACCCGGCGGAGGAGTTCGCTTTTATCGGCCGCCTGGGACGGCAGCACCGGGCCGGAATCCCCCCCTTTGACCAGGGCCGCAAAGCCATCCAACCGCAGTCCTCCTTTCACCTGTTCCGGACCATGGCAGGCGACGCAGTGTGCCTCCAGCAGGGGCAGAACCACCGCGCCGAAAAACAGCTCCTGGTCACCCGGCACACGGGGGGTGGGACTGGTCGGGTGAACGGCCACGGGCCGGGGGGCAAAGACCTCCCACAGATGATTCGGCCCGTGCGTGAGGGCGCCGCCGTAATGGCCGGCCACGGCCAGCAAAACGACGGTTCCCGCCAGCACAGCCGAGCGGCCCGGTTGGCGCACCGCCAGCCCCCAGGCCAGCCAGGCGGCCCCGACCGTCGCCAACCCCAGCCAGCGATGCTGCTCCAGCAGCAGGCCGCGGTATTCCCCTTCCGAGGCGGTCAGCCAGCCGGTGACGGCCGCGAGGGTGGCTGAGGCGGCGCCGCAAAACAGGAGGAACGGGAGCGAGGCGGCCAGGCGTTCGTCCCGGCGCCAGCGGGCATACGCGCCCAGGGCGGCCGCCACCAGCAGGATGCCGATCGGCAAATGCACCACGACCGGGTGCCACCGGCCCACCCACAACAGCCAGATGCTCACAGGCCCCGTTCCCCCACCCGCCCCGGCGCGGTCGGTTGGCTGGCCCATCGCGGCGCAACGCAAATGCTCTTGAACACAGGCGATTCTAACACAGGCGATCCCCCTTTTCCACTCTCTGGCGAAGGGGATTCCCGCGTTGCATCCGCGCGGGGGTGGCGTACAGTGGGGTGATGTGGAAGACGCGCATCCTCAATCTGGTTTGGCTGCTTGGCCTGGCTTTCCTGCTGGGGGTTGGCGGCTGGATATTCTCCCACCTCCGCTCATCGGACATGGTGCCGCGCATCCGCAACACGGCCTCCCTGGTGCAACAGGTGCAGACGCTCTCCCAACTGGTGACCGTCAAGTATGTGATGGAGAAGGTGGTGGTGCTGGAGGATGTGCGGTGGTACGGCGAAAACCGCGTGCTCATCATCGCCCATGGCGTGGTGAAGGCGGGGGTGGACCTGGGCAAGCTGAGGCCCGAGGAGGTTCGTATCACCGGCACCAATGTGACGCTGAGCCTGCCGGCCCCGGAGATCACGGATGTCTATCTGGATGACAAGCAGACGCAGGTGATCGAGCGGGTGACCGGGCTGCTGCGGCAGTTTGACAAGGATCTGGAGCAATCCGCGCGCCGCCAGGCGGTGGATGACCTGCGGCGGGCGGCCCGCTACAGCGGCATCCTGGCGGATGCCGAGAGCCGCGCGCGGGAGCAGTTGCGCAAGCATCTGGAGACCTTTGGCCTGACCGTCCAGTTCGCCCCCTGACGCCAATGAGCCCGGCGCGGCGGCCCGCAGTTCAGCGCCAGAAGTAGTGCCAGGTGTAATTCAGGTCCACGCTTTTACCGGGTTCCAGGGTCACCGCCCAGGTGATGCGGCCCATGCCGTTGAGGTGATGCCACCAATACGGCCAGCTATACCAACCCCACCAGTTGGGGTAATCCCCGCCCGGCAGAAAATCGGAACTCTCCATGGTGTTGGACATGGCCACCTGGCCATCGGAGTCTGCCGTGGTCACATTGCCCAGCACATGGCGCACCACCTCCAGGGTGACCTTGGTGGCGCGATGGTTGGTGAGCTTCAGGTTGCCGGCCAGGTCCACCCGCAGGTAATCGGCCCCGCCAACACGGACGGCGCCCGGGGTGCGTTTGGTTTCATTGTCCTTTTTGCGGACCTGGATGTCCACGGCGGTGGTGAGGCCGAGGTCGCTGGTGGCGCCGGGCGCGGTGTAGGTCATCATGCCCTGGGCCAGCACGCGGCCCTCCCGCAGGATGAGGGCCGGGGCGGTGGTGAACGGGTAGCTGGTCTTGTTGCTCAGGCGCACCTTGTGCATGGCCTTGGGGGCGTTCAGGAGGCGGCTCAGCTCCAGTTGCTGCTGGTTGTTGAAATTGCGCAGCACATCCTGCGGCGGGGCAAACGCCACCTCCGCCGTGAAGATATCCTCGTAAGCCACCGTGACGGAGGCCAGCGGGACCACCAGGCGCGCGCCTTTGCGCAGGGTGATGTCACGCAGGGAGAACACGAACAGATCCTCGTTTCGGCCCGCCGCCGGGCCCTCCCCGGCGTCCGCCGGAACAGCCTCGACCGCGCCCTGGTAATCCCCCATGCGGGCGGACTGGGACATGATGGCATTGCCGTAGTTGTTGGCGAGCAGGCTGGCGCGGCCGCCGCGCGCGGCGTCGTTTTGGAAATATTGGGAAAGCTGCGCCGCCACCTGCTGCAGGCTCATCGGATCCAGGGTGTCCTTGAACTGGAAGGTGGGCACCCCGATCACAAGGTGGACAGCGGCCCCCTCCAAATCGGCCAGCTCATTGATCAGCGTGCCCTGGAGCTGGATGGCGGCCTTGCCGTGGCCATCCAGATCCACCTTGTAGCTGGGGATCCACCGCAGGCCCTTCTGCAAATACATCAGGCCGACCTCGGCGGTTTTCCCCGCACCCCGGGCCCCCTCCAGCTTCAGGGTGAGGAGATTGCGGAATTCCTGATCGGTGACCGTGGGGGCGGGCTTTTTCAGGAAGGTGACATCCTGGATGTGGTCCAGGGGCAGGATCTTGGTGCCCTCCTGCGTTTTGAGGAGCACCAACTGGCTGCGCACGGGTGGCTGGGGGGGACTATTGGGGGGCGAGGTGCGGGCCAGCTCCTCCGTGGTGCGGGTGGGAAAGCCCAGAATGGTGGCGGGGTAGCGCTGGCCGTTGGTTTCCGTGAGGGAGACCTCCTGGCCGACATTGCCGGCCAGCAGCTCCGCCACCGTCAGGGAGGTACGTTCCACCGCGACCTGGCGCTGGGCGGCCTCCACGGAGGCGAGCTTCAACTGTTTGTCCGCCACGTAGGGCCAGAAGGTGCCGATGACCGGCGCGGGGAGGGCATCCAGCGTCACCAATCCGGCGGCATCAACTGCCGCCCTGCCTTGGTGGACGACAAAGGCGTGGCCATCCTTGAAGACGGTCACCTCCTTGATCGGCAGGCGGGAAGCGCCGGTCAGGACGGTGGCCGGCGCCGGCGCAGCCGACCCGGAAACCACGAGGGTGAGGAGACTGGCCAGACCGAGCGCCCAGATCTGAAATGGACGGATGGCGGGCGACGGGACCGGGTTGAGGGCAGGGGTGTAGGTCATAGGATGTCTTTCCATGCCGTCACTCTACCATGTCCAATGCGTTTGTCTGTAAACCGTTGGTAAAGGCGGCCACCGCACTCCGGCAGGCGCGGGACTGGCGGAGCAGGCCGGCCAAAACCCGGGCGGCATGTTCAAAATTTGCCACTGGCCGGGGATGAACGACAGGGGGATGAAGTTTGCGGCAGACTGCCGCCTATGAACCAGCTCAAGGCGCGCCTGACGCGGCGGCGTTTTTTACAGGCCGGTGTGGCCACGGTGGGGGCATTGACCCTGGCGCCATCCGGCGTTATTGGCGCACCCGGGCAGCCGGGGGCCAACCAACGCATGGTGGTGGCGCACATCGGGGTGGGCGGCATGGGCAACACCCACCTGAACAATATGCTGAGGTTCCGCACAGAGGGAAAGGTGCGGATCGCGGCGGTGTGCGATGTGGATGACAACCGCCTGGAGGCGGCGGCCACCAATGTGGGGGCGGGCGTGACGCCCTACCGGGATTACCGGTACCTGCTGGAACGTAAGGATGTTGACGCGGTGCTGATCGCCACACCGGATCACTGGCACGCCCTCCAGACCGTGCATGCCTGCCAGAACGGCAAGCATGTCTATGTGGAGAAGCCGGCCTCGGTGACGGTGCGGGAGGGGGAGGCGATGGTGGCGGCGGCCCGGGCGAACCGGGTGGCGGTGCAGGTGGGGGCGCAGGCGCGCACGGCGCTGGGGGCGTGGCAGACCTGCCGGGCGATCCGCAACGGAATCGTGGGCCGGGTGCGAAAAGTTTCCTGCTGGCATTACGCGAACCCGGTGGATGCCACCCCGGTACCGGACAGCGCGCCACCGGAGGCGCTGGACTGGGATCTGTGGCTGGGGCCGCTGCCGTGGCGGCCGTACAACCGGCGTTATCAGCCGGCCAATTTCCGCTGGCTGCTGGAGTCGGGCGGCGGTCAGATCCGAGACCGGGGCGCGCACCAGTTCAGCACCATCCTGTGGTGCATGGAGGCGGATAATCAGATTGCCTTCACGGTGGAGGCCACCGGCCGGCCGCCCGGCAAAGGCCTGTGGGATTGCCCGGTGGACATGCAGGTGACGTATCATTTCAAGAACCCGGACTGGACCCTGGAGTGGGGCCAGCCCGGGAACAAGGTGGGCAAGACCGAGTTTGGCAACGTGTTCTGGGGCGACAACGGCCAGCTCATTCTGGAGTGGGAGGGCGGCTACCGGCCGGCCAACCCGGAGGCGATCAACTTCAAGATGCCCGCCGGGGCCAAGGATGTGTACCGGACCGCGGAATACGAGGATTTCAACATGAACCACAAGGCGGACTGGTTCAAAGCCATCCGCGAGGGGCACCTGCGACCGGCGGTGGACATTGAGATCGGGCACCGCACGGCCACGCTGTGCAACCTGGGCAATCTGGCGTACATCCTCGGGCGCAAGCTGACCTGGGATGGCAAACAGGTGGTGGGCGACGCGGAGGCCAACCGGTATCTGCACCGGCCGCAGCGGTATCCGTATATGCTGTAAACCCCTTCAACCCCAAGAAAACATGGCATTGAACGACGAATTGGAGGCGCTGACGCTGGCCCTGAAAACAGGGGATGATGCGGCGCTGGTAGCGGCGTGGACGCAGGCTGGACGACTGGGAGCGGCGGCGGTGCCGCCGCTGGTGGCGCTGTTGGGCAGTCCCGAACAGGAGCCCGCCCGCTCCGCGCGCCGGGCCTTGAACGCGGTGGTGCGGCGGGCCAACCGGCCCGGTGCCCGGGCGGAAATGCGGGCGGTGGAGGCGGCGCTGCTCCTGGCGCTGAAGGGGCCGGGGGCCGCCGCCGTGCGGCGCGAACTGCTGTGGCTGCTTTCCGAGGCGGGCGGCGAGGAGGCTGTGGCCCCGGTGGCCGCCCTGCTGCAGGATCCGGAATTGCGGGAGGATGCCCGGTGCGTGTTGCTGCGTTTGCCCGAACGGGCCTCGACGCGCGCCCTGCAAAAGGCACTGACCGAAGTGCCCGAGGATTTCCGGCCCGCCATTGCGGATGCCCTGCGGTCCCGGGGCTTGAGCGTCAAGGGTTACCCCAGCCGCAAAAAAGTACCCACCAAGGAGACGACGGTGGGCAAGGGGCCGGTGTAGAGTTAGCGCCTTACTTCACCGCCAAAAAGCCGGCCACGGTGCAGAGGATGGCGATGATGGCGGCCACCAGCGATTCCCCGGCGACGAAGCCGGAGGCGATGGGGATGCCATACGTTTCCGCCGGGGTCCGGCGGTAGCGGGTCCAGACCTCCATGATCACCGCGCCGATGGCGAAGGCGAGGGCGTTTTGGAAAGGAATCACCCACGCCAGGCCCAACCCCATGGCGGAGGGCAGATAAGCGCCGACCTTGGGTGACAGCCGTTCCACGACCGGAATCAGGATGCCGACAAACGCGCCGATGACGATGGCCCAGATGGCGGTGGGGGGCAGCATGTGAACGCCCTGGGTGAGCAGGTCGGCCACGGCCTTCCACATGTTGACGGCGGGCGGGTTGAAGGCCTCCAGCGCCTTCAGGTCGGGCACCATCAGGTACCAGGCCGGCACCACGGCGAGGGTGCCGAAAAAGACCCCGACGAACTGGGCGATGAACTGCTTGCGGGGATTGGCCCCGAGCAGGTAGCCGCTTTTGAGATCGGTGAGGAGATCGGCCGAGCTGCTGCCGGCGGAGGCGGTGGCGCCGGCGGTCATGAGATTGATGACCGGGTTGCCCTTGGCGCCGGGCAGCACGGCGTAGAGGAGCTGGGTGAGCTTGCCCATGGCGCCGATGGGGGTGGTGTCCGTCTCGCCGGTGGCGCGGCAGCAGACGAGGGCCACGACAAAGGACATGGCCACAGCCACCAGGCCCAGCCAGGGCTGGATGGAGAAGGCGAGGTATTGGAGGATCACCATGCCGATGGTGATGGGGATCAGGCCCCCGACCAGCCAGGAGACCGGCACTTCGACATCGGCAACGGGATCAGCCCCGCCTGTCTGCCCGCGCGGTCCCTTGAACGAGGCGAAGGCGCGCCCGAGGGTGCGCCACTGGAGCGCCACGGAGGTGAGGCTGGAAAAAACCATGATGGCCGTGCCGCCCCAGAGAGCCCAGCGGGTGGGAACCACCAGACCGTTTTTGATGACCAGCGAGGGGACATAACCAACCACCCCGGCCTGGGCGGCATCCAGGCTGAGCAGCCAGGGGACGAGGCCGAAATAGAGGATGGCCGAGCCGAGCAACATCGAGAGCGAGACGCGCAACCCGCAGATCATGCCGGCACCGATCAGGAGCACGCTGGGTTCAAACGCGAGGCCGTAGAGCTTCACGTTTTTCACCGGCATGAGGAAGGCGAGGGCGATATCCTCCGGGATGTGGAGCCACCGGTGGAGAGATTCCAGGGAGGGGAGCGCGCGGCCGCTGGCGCGGAGCTGTTCCAGGAGGGTGCCGTACGTGCGGAGCAGGCCCACCACCCCGCCCACCAGGAGCGCGCCGACGAGGGCCCAGGCCTTCCGCATGGCCTCGCGCCCCTCGGAGTAGAGGCTGCGGAGGGTCTCGGCGGCGGCGATGCCGCTGGGGAACTTGAGCTGCTCATAATTGACGAGCTGGCGCTTCATCGGGATGGCCACGAAGACGCCGAGCAGGGCGGTGAGGAGCACGAACGGGCCGAGCAGGTACCAGGGCTGGTGGACCCCCTGCAGCATCAGCAGGGCGCCAAAGGCGCACCCCACCGTGCCCCCGGTGGAATAGCCGGCGGCGGAGGCGGTGGATTGCATGCAGTTGTTCTCAAGCAGGGACATCTGGGAGAGGCGGTGGCCGGAGACGGCGCGGAGGCTGTTCCAGATCACGTAGGAAAGGACGCAGGCGGTGATGGCCACGCCGAAAGCCCAGCCGAGCTTGAGGGAGGTGTAGAGGTTGGAGATGGACATGAACATCCCCAGGATGCCGCCCATGAGCACGGCGCGGAAGGTGAGCTGGGGCTGGCGGTCGTGCTGATAGACGTGGTGAAACCAATAGGCATCCTTTTCCTCGGGGCTGGCATCGGTCGGGGGTGGGGTGACCCCGGCCGGAGCCGGGACGGCGCGTTGGTCATCCGGTTGTGACATCACAGGGCGGAAGGTAGGGCAAGCGCGGGGCGCTGGCGAACACAAAAGGAGGCCGGGCGTCGGAAAATCGGCGGACGGGGCGGGGGGCCACAATGATTCGATTGAAACCCGGGCGGGTTCCCCCTTATGCTGGGCCCATGAAACGAGTTTTGGCACTGGTGGGATTGGGTGTCTGGCTGGCGGCGGCGCCGGTGTCCGGGCAATCGGCGGATGATCTGTACGTGCGCATCTACGACCTGATCTCGCAGGGCGACACCGCCAGCAGCGGCCAGCAGGACCGCGTGGCCCTGGACCGCTACCGGGAGGCCCGCACCGAGCTGCTCAAGCTCCAGGAGCTGTTCCCCAAGTGGAATGACACCGTGGTGAAGTACCGGCTCAATTACCTGGAAACGCGCATCGCCCCCCTGGAAAAACAACTGCCCCCCGCCCCGGTGGCGGCCACCCCGCCGCCCGGCCAGCCGGCCGCCCTGACGGAGATGCAGGAGCAAATCAAATACCTCCAGGACCAGATTCAGCAGCAGGCGGCGGACAAGGCGCGGCTGGAGGCCAAACTGCGCGAGGCGCTTTCCGCGCAACCGGCGGCGGTGGATCCCAAGGAGCTGGCGCGGGCGGAGGAGCAGGTGCGCCAGTTGCAGAAAGAGAAGGATTTGTTGCAGGTGGCGCTGGAGGATCAGGTGACGAGCCTCACCCGCGAGAAGGAAACCCTGCAGAAAACGCTGAAGAGCAAGAAACCCGGCAGCCTGCCCGCCGCCAAGCTGGAGGCCGAGAACGCCGCCCTGAAGGCCCAGGTCTCGGCCTTGCAGGCGCGGGCGGCGGCCACGCCGGGCCCCCGGGGGGCGGACCAAGGCACCAAGCTGGAAGCCGTCCGCCTGGAATTGGACACCCTGCAACGGGAGAAGGCGATTGTGGACAAGGCGCGGGCGGCGGCCGAGCAGGCCCACAACCGGGAGCGGGACCGCGCGCGCAAGCTGGAGCAGGATCTGCTCAAGTCCCAACTGGATGCGCGCGAAAACCAGGCGCACACGGAAACCCTGCGCAAAAACAACACCGGCCTGGAGACGCGCCTTGCCAGCCTCCTCTCCGACCGCGAAAAGGAACTCAAGCAGTACGAGAAGGAATTGCGCCGCCTGAAGGATTTGGAAAAGGAGCGGGACGATTTGCAGAAGCGGCTCAACGGCACCGCGAAGGATCTGAGCAGTCTCAAGAGCCGGTCGATGACGGTCAAGGTGGAGGATCTGACCGCGCAACTCCAGACCGCGCGGGCGCGCCTGCAGGTGTATGAGGCACGCCAAAGCCCGTACTCGGAGGAGGAGCTGGCGCTCTTCAAGAAACCGGACCCGCGGGTGGTGGTGCGGGATGACCGGGCGGCCCGCAAGCCCGTCAAAGAACTCCCGGCCACCAGCGGCCGGCTGGTGGCGGATGCCCAATCGGCGGCGGCGAGCGGGAACTTCAAGGAGGCGGAGGAGAAATTCCAGGAGGTGCTGAAGCAGGACCGCCAACACGTGTACACGCTGGTGAACCTGGCCAGCGTGCAATTGGAGCAGAAGAATCTGGACGGGGCGGAGAAGACGCTGCAGCAGGCGCTGGCGCTGGAGCACGATGACGCCGGGGCGCTGTTCCTGCTGGGGGTGCTGCGCGGCCAGCAGAACCGGACCGAGGATGCCATCGACGCCCTGAGCCGGAGCGCGAAGAGCAACCCCAACAACGCGGACACGCAGAATTACCTGGGTTACCTGTTGAGCCAGAAAGGGCTGCGCGGCCCGGCGGAAGTGGCGCTGCGCCAGGCCGTCCAACTCCAGCCGGGGCACGCGATGGCGCACCTGAATCTGGCGGTGGTCTATTCCAGCCAGGAGCCGCCCTTCCTGGAGCTGGCGCGGTGGCATTACCAGAAGGCGATCACCGGCGGCATGACCCCGGACGCGGCCCTGGAAAAGAAACTCGGCCTGAAGCAATAGCTGGTTGACAGCCAATGGGTGACAGCGGAAATCCCGGGGTCAAAGGGACGCCGGCCGACCTCATCCCCGGTCCTTTGGCGGTACACAATTCCTATTGAGTTTTCACGGGGCCGTGCTTTAGTGGGGGTTCTGGTCGGGGGGATGGCCCGACGTGATTTATGTTTCAAAACATCGGTGAATTGATGGTTCTCTTCTGGAGGACCCTGCGGGAACTGCCCCACGCATGGCGGCAGCGCCGCAAGGTGTTCGACCAGTTGTTTGAGATCGGGAATGCGAGCCTGCTGATGGCGTGCATCCTCTCGCTTTTCATTGGTGGCGTCCTCTCCCTCCAATCCGGGCCGGTCCTCGTTGAGCGGGGCCTGGGCGGGGTGCTCGGCAGCATCGTGGGCCTCTCCATGTGCAAGGAGCTGGGGCCGGTGATGATGTCGGTGCTGATCGCGGGGCGGATCGGTTCGGCCATGGCCGCCGAACTCGGCTCGATGAAGGTCTATCAGGAGATCGACGCGCTGCGGACCATGAACATCAGCCCCCTGCGCTATCTGGTGCTGCCCCGGATCGTGGCGATCAGCCTGGCGCTGCCGGTGCTGGTGGTTTTCTCGGTGCTGACCGGCTGGGTGGGGGGCGGCCTGGTGGCCGCGTTCAACGCCCAGGTGAACCTGCACATGACGGTGTATTTCGACAGCCTGCGCGAGGCGGTCAAGGTGGGCGACCTCGTGAACGGGCTGGTCAAATCGTTTGTCTTCGCGGTGGTCATCGGCGTGGTCTCCTGCCACCAGGGCTTGCAGACCATCGGGGGGCCGCGCGGCATTGGGCGCTCCGTGACCAAGGCGGTCGTCAACTCCATTGTGCTGATCCTGATCCTCGATTATGTGCTGACGCGCCTGCTGATGAATTTTGACAAGCTGACGCCATGAGCACCACAGCCACATCCAACGGCCCGGCCAGCATCACCGTGCGCGGTTTGCGCCGGAGCTATGACGACGTGCCGGTTCTACGGGGGATGACGTTTGAAGTCCATGCGGGGGAGATTTTCGTCATCATGGGGCCGAGCGGCAGCGGCAAAAGCGTGCTGCTGCGGCACCTGATCGGGCTGGAAACGCCGGACGCCGGGGAGATTCTCATCAACGGCCACGTGGCGCATTCCGAGGAACTCAAGGACCAGTGCCGCATGGCGATGGTCTTCCAATCCGGCGGCCTGCTCAACTCGCTCACCGTGGGTGAGAACGTCGGTCTCTACCTGGTGGAGCATGAGCTGGCGGACGCGGCCGGAGTGGCCCGCGTGGTGGCGGAGAAGCTCGCGCTGGTGGGGCTCGCGGGCAAGGAGGATCTCTGGCCGGCGGAGCTTTCCGGCGGCATGCGCAAGCGCGTGGCCATCGCCCGCGCGCTGGTGGCGGATCCGCAGCTCATCCTGTTTGACGAGCCGACGAGCGAGCTGGACCCGGTCATGTCCGCCATGGTCGGCCGGGAGATCCTCGAATTGAAGCGCCGCACGCAGGTGACCACCCTCGTGGTGACCCACGACCGGGATCTCGCATTCGGGATCGCCGACCGGATCGCGTTTGTCAGCCGGGGGGAGATCCGCTTTGTGGGGACGCCCTCGGAAGTGCGGCAACAGCGGGACCCGGAACTGCACGAGTTTTTGAACGTTGAATTTCAAACCAACACGACCCACGAACAGCCATGAAAAACAGTTTAGAGACCCGTTTGGGCATCTTTTTCGCGCTGGCCCTCATTGCCGGTGTGATGCTCCTGGAAATTGCCGGCGGCGTTGAGCGTTTCAAGCGCGGCCACCGTTTCCACGCCCAGTTTAAAAACGTCTATGAACTGAAGGCTGGCGACCCGGTCAAGATGGCGGGCGTCCAGGTCGGCCGGGTGGAAACGCTGGAGCTGACCAACCAGTCGGTGCTGGTCACCTTCAAGCTGAAACCGGAGGTGCTCGTCCGCACGGACACCAAGGCGGCCATCCGCTTCGCGAGCATGCTCGGCGGCCAGAATTTCATCGCCCTGGACTTTGGGACGGAAAAGGGCCTCAAGGCCGAACCGAACACCATACTCACCTCGGTGGACCAGCCCGATGTCAACGCCCTGCTCGCCAAGCTCGACAACGTCGCCACAGGCGTCGAGAACGTGACCCGCAGCTTCAGCGGCGACCGGATTGACAACCTGCTGGGGCCGTTCACCGACTTCATGAAGCAGAACAACACGAAGCTGACGGCCATTTTCGGGAACATGCAGATCATCTCGGACAACATCGCCAGCGGGCGGGGCACGCTGGGGCGGATCGTGAAGGATGACGAGCTTTACACCACGGCGCTGGGGACCGTCTCCAACTTCCAGAGCACCGCGACCGAGATTCAGCAGGCGGTGGCGGAGGCGCGCCAGATGCTCCGGCGCAGCGATGGCATGGTGGACAACCTGAACAGAATCCTGACCAACGCCAACGAGGTGGTGTTGCAGATCAACAGCGGCAAAGGCACCCTGGGGCGGCTGACGCGCGATGAGCGCCTTTACAGCGAATCGACCACCGCCATGACCAACCTGCGGGAGATCTTTGAGAAAATCAACCGCGGCCAGGGTTCCGTGGGTAAGCTGGTGAACGATGAATCCCTCTTCAAGAACGTCAAGCTGACCCTGCAAAAGGTGGACAAAGCCACCGAAGGCCTTGAGGACCAGGGACCGATCAGCCTCATGGGCACCGTCCTGGGCAGCCTGTTTTAAGCCCGGCTGCCGTCGGCGAAAAATGTTTCCAGCCCGGACAGCCGTTGTCCCACCCGGTCGGGTAGCATCGGCGCATGATTAAAACCAAAAAGACAGAAATGACGGTTCCGGCCGGAATCGCGGAACGTTCATCCACCCTGGTTATTCCCGGCGGAAACGGAACGGGACGGTTGACTAATCCCGCCCCGTTCATTAATACGGGGGAGAGTAACGCGCAAACCGAGACGAGAATCCATTTGAACAACCTTATGGCCACCAAACCAGCAGAAAAAACCGTGCCGGACGCCAAACAGGCGGATGCGACCAAACAAGCGGCCGCCCGCAGCCGTGATCTGGAGGCGGCGATCGCCACCATCCAGAAGAATTACGGGGACGGGAGCATCATGCGCCTGGGTGAAGCCCGGGCGCTGCGGAAGATTGATGTGATTCCGACGGGGTCGCTCGCCATGGACATCGCCCTGGGCGTCGGCGGGGTGCCGCGCGGGCGCATCATCGAGATTTTCGGGCCGGAATCCTCCGGCAAAACCACCCTCATGCTGCACGTCATCGCCAACGCCCAAAAGGCGGGCGGCCTGGCGGCCTTCATTGATGCCGAACACGCCCTTGATCCGGGCTATGCGAAGAAGCTGGGAGTGAACCTGGACGACCTGCTGGTCTCGCAGCCGGACAGCGGCGAGGAGGCCCTGAGCATCTGTGAGACGCTGGTGCGCTCCAACGCCCTGGACGTGGTGGTGGTTGATTCCGTGGCGGCGCTGGTGCCCAAGGCGGAACTGGAAGGCGAGATGGGCATGGCGACCATGGGCATGCAGGCACGCCTGATGAGCCAGGCGCTGCGCAAGCTCACGGCCCTGATTGCCCGCGCCCGCACCACCTGCATCTTCACCAACCAGATGCGCGAGAAGGTGGGGGTCATGTTCGGCAACCCGGAGACCACTCCGGGGGGCAAGGCGCTGAAGTTTTACGCCAGCGTGCGCATTGACATCCGCCGCAAGGAAGGCATCAAGGACGCCGCCGGGGTCACGGTCGGCAACCACGTGAAGGTGAAGATGGTGAAGAACAAGGTTGCCCCGCCGTTCACCGAGGCGGAGTTTGACATCATCTTCAACCATGGCATCAACAAGGAGGGGAGCATCCTGGATGTCGGCATTGACCACGGCATCGTGGAAAAGAAGGGTGCCTGGCTCCAGTTCAACGGCGAACTCATCGGCCAGGGCAAGGAAGCCGCGCAAAGGGCGCTGGCGGAAAAGCCCGAACTGGCCACCAAGATTGTGGAGGCCATCATGGCGAAACGCAACGCCGCCATCGCCGCCGCCGAGAAACCGGTGAAGGTGGAAAAAACCGAGAAGGCGGAGAAAGCCTGACCTTGACCCAAACCCGTCACCCCCGCTGATTCCGCCACGGAACAGCGGGGTTTTTCGTGGCCACAAGACGCTTTGCGATGACGGGTGCAACCAGCTATGCGATAGTGCCTTGGAGGGCGCGTGGCGGGCCTCAGATTTGGACGGGACGCGAGTATTTCCATATTGCTCGATTGGCCCAAAGGATATCGGGGCAGGTTTTTCAGGTGGGGAGGGTCGGAGGCCGCACAAAACTGCAACCAGTCGGTCATTGACGGTGTCCTTCCACCAAGGTATCCCGGAAGGTACCGGGAGCCCATGAGCAGCGTGGAATCATTTGAAACGTTCATGAAGAACTATCAGGACATGGTCTATACCACGGCCGTGCGTCTGCTGGGCAACACGGCTGAAGCGGAAGACATCTCCCAGGAGGTCTTTCTGAAGGTCTATGAGCGTTTTCCGGAAATGGAGGGCATCACGCATGTGGGGGGCTGGCTGCGACGGGTCACCACGAACCTCTGCCTCAACCACCTGACGCGGTACCGCAACCGGTGGCGATTCTTTTCCGAAATGGAAAACCAGGAGACGAACGAGGATTTCACGGTCCACCTGGCCGCGCCGGAGGAGGACTCCCTGCCCGACACGGACCGGGATCGCCGCGCCCTGCTCGAACAAATCCTGCACCAGCTACCCGTCGCCCAGCGCGTGCCCCTGGTGCTGTACCACTTTGAGGAACTGAGCTACGACGAGATCGCGGTGCGCCTGGGCGTTTCCCTGAGCAAGGTGAAGATCGACATTCACCGCGGCCGCGAGACCCTGCGCCGCAAGCTGGCCACGGTGGCCGGCCAGGAACTCACCACCAACCTTTCCCCCGCATGAACCCTTCCCCCGACACCACACCCAAGCGTTCCGGTGAGACGAGACCGCCGCCGGACGATCATTTTTTGGACGCCGAGCTGCGTCGGCTGCCATCACTCAAGGCGCCCGCCACCCTGATCCCGCGCGTTTTGGGGCGGCTCCAGGCCGCCCGCCCATGGTGGCAGTGTTCCTGGTTTGTCTGGCCGGTCGCCGCCCGGCTGACCTCGGCCCTGACCATGCTGAGCCTGATGGGCCTGGTGGTTTTTCTGGACCACCGCTTTGCCCTCACGGGCAGTCTGCCGGAAGCGTGGCAGAATTTCTCCCTGCCGGAACTGCTCCAGCAGTGGCTGGCCCCGATCACCCATCTGGGTCAGGCCCCGCTGGGAGTCCTGCAATCGTACGGCATCAGCCTCACGCACCTGCTGGCGGTGGTGACGGCCCTTTATCTGGCCACCATCGGTCTGGGCACCGCCTGGTTCCATCTGGCGGCCGCCGAACGTACCCGCGCCCGCCGCCGATAACCCCTTCACACACCATGCCCATCCCCATCCGCCCCCGTTGGCTTCCGCTCCTGCTGTGGTTCAGCCTGTTGCTGCCGTTGCCCGCCCAGCCCGCCATCAACATCACCACCACCACCCAGCGCGGCCATCAGACCCTAATCAAAATCGGTTCGGACGTCCTGGTGAAACCGGAGGAAACGGTGGACAGCGTGGTGGTCATCGGGGGCAACACCACGATTGAGGGCGAAGTGCGCCATGCGACGGTGGTGCTGTTCGGCAACGCCGATGTGCGCGGCCGGGTGAATGGCGATCTGGTGGTCGTGGCGGGGGAGGCCAAGGTGGATTCCGAAGCGTATCTGGGCGGCAACCTGGTGACGGTGGATGGCACCGCCACCGGCCAGCCCGCCCTGCGGGTGGGGAAAAACCGGGTGGAAATCAGCCTCGGCAAGAAGCAGCCCTCGCTGCTCTGGCTGGGTCAATACCTGAGGGAAGGGATCCTGAAGGGGCGCCCGTTCCCGCCGCAGGTGCGGTGGGTGTGGGGCTGGGCGTTGCTGTTCCTGCTGCTGCATCTGATGGCGGTGTGGGTGTTTCCGCGGGGCGTCCAAGCCACGGCCGACACCCTGGCCAGCCGTCCGGTGGCCTCGCTCGGCATGGGCCTGCTCACCGTGGTGCTGGCCGGTCCGGTGCTGGGGTTGCTGACGTTGACGGTGGTGGGTCTGGTGGCGGTGCCCTTCCTGGGCTGTGCGCTGGTGGTGGCGCTGTGGTTCGGCAAGGCCGGGCTTTACACCTGCACCGGCCAGCGGGCTGGACGGCTGCTGGGAGCCAACCTCCTACCCCAACCTGTTCTGGCACTGGTGATTGGCACGGGTCTCCTCTATTTCACCTACATGCTGCCCTGGCTCGGGTTTCCGATGCTGGGCACCATGACGCTGCTGGCCGTGGGGTCCGCCACGCTGGCCGCCCTCACCCCCGCCCGCCGCGAAGCCTTGACCCCGCCCCCGGCTACGGCCACGCCCAGCCCGGCCCCGATGAGTTTCGCAGGCCCCGTGCCCCCGGTGGTTCCAGCCATGCCGATCCCGTTGGTGTCCGCCCCGGGAGAACAGCCCCCGGCCATGCCGATGGCTGATGGGCGGGTGAACAACCTAGACATTGGGTGGACGGGAGCCGATGTTGATTACGCCACTTTGCCCCGGGTGGGTTTTTGGCGGCGCCTGGCGGCATCGGCGTTGGATTTGCTGCTTTTTGGCGGTACTGCTGGCAGCCTTCGGGAAATTGAAGCTGACCGTCTGGTTGTTGTACCACTTCATCCTCTGGGGCTGGCAGGGCACGACGGTGGGCGGCATGGTGATGGGCCTCAAGATCGTGCGCGAGAATGGCAGGCCCATCAATTACAGCGTGGCGTTCATCCGCGCCCTCTCGGCCATCTTCTCCCTGCTGGCCCTGGGCATCGGATTTTTCTGGGCGGGTTGGACGCAGCCCCGGCGTGCCTGGCACGACCTCATCGCGGGCACCATCGTGGTCCGCGCCCCGCGCCACAAAATCATCTGATTCCAACGAGCCGGCGCGGCAAACGGGCAACCGCAGAGGGGGCCAAGGTCAGGGGGTCCGGCGCCAGGCGTGGATCATCAGGGATTGCCAGCGGAGGTGGTACAACTCGCCCGGTTGACGGGCCCCCAGCACGTTGTAGTCAAGCCCGGCCTCCTCCAGCAACCGCAGAAAACCGGAGAGCTTTCGTCCATCCTGCAGCCGATGGTGATACTCGATGATGAGTCTGGCCACCTGCCGCAACTTCCCGGAGTCGCGCAATTCCTCCAACACCTCCCATTCCGCCCCCTCCACATCCAGCTTGAGCAGGTCCACCGGGCCCTGGATGAAATCGGACACCCTGACGACGGGGACCAGCACGGTCTGGGTGGCATCCGGCCATCGGATCGTGGTACTGCTCCCGGTGGAATGGCCGGGCACCAGGTGAAAGGGGAGCTGGCCCCCGGTTTTCCCGCAGGCGACCGCCTCGATGCTCACCCCCGGCAGCCCCGCCAGGTTGGCGCGCAGCAGATCCTGGATGGCCGGGCTGGGCTCGAAGGCGGTGATGCGTGCCTGAGGGTGGCACCAGTGAAAGTAAAGGCTGGCCAGCCCCAGATTGGCTCCGCAGTCCAAAATCACCGGGGCCGTGCCGGACAGGTCCGCCCGGTACGCCTCGCGCAAAAACACATCATCGAAAACCTCGGTCAGATCCCGACACCCCCCGCGCAGGGTGCGGCCAGCCAACTCCAGGGTGACCTCGCGGCTCTGATCGCCGCCCGCCAGTTGGCGCAATTGCCGCCAGGCCGGCCAGAGCGCCGCGCCTCCGGGGGGCACGGTGGAGTGCCGGATTCGGTTGCCATCCCGCCATTGCTGGAGTTTTGCCAGAATCATGTTCATTTGGGGCACCTGCGTGATACCGGCCAAGGCTTCTCAATTTTCATTGGAATTAGCAAGGCCCCAAAACAATGCCGAAACGGCGCTTGAGGTCGTCATAGGTGGCCTGGAAGCGCTGGCGATCCTGTGGATCGACGTGCAAGGGATCGGGCCCCCAATAAATCGGCACAATGTCCCGGGTCCATTCCTCGCCCCGTGAGGCTGCCAGCCGCTGGAGGGCCGTGTTTAAGGTCGCCGTGCTGCCATGGCAATCAATGCGGTTGTCCAGCGCCCATTGGCGAGGCTGATAATGTTCGGCTTGGGCTAGGAATTCCTGGAGCTGTGCGGCCAGATTGTGGTGTTTCAAAAACCGCCCGGTGTGTTCGTTCACAAAATGGCGTGAACCGACCTCTGCGTCCTCGAACAATCCAACGGGTGTGTTGGCAAAGATGGATTCGATCACCGCCACGCAGGAGCCTTCCCGCCGGGAGAGAATCAGGCTGGTTTTTGCCCGCGCCAACTCTTCGCAGACGGTGCGGTGCGGCAATCCTTGTTTCAGCTCAAAACGTCCAGCCACCCCGAAGGCAGCGGCTTCGGCGTTCAGCACCTCGGCCGTACGGGTGCCATCACGCTGCCCAATTAACATGACGCGCAGCGAAGAGGGCAGTCTCCGCAACGCCTCAAAAAGCGCATGGTGCCGCTTGTACCTGCCCCAGTTGGCCACCATCATGATATCCACATCCTTCTCGGCAAAGGAACGCGGCTTGAACAGGGCTGGATTCACCCAGTTCGAGCACAAAAGCGGGACCATGATGTTCTTGGAGGAGATCCGTGGCAGATCCTCCAAGTCTTTCTGCATGTTGATGGTGCAGACCAGCCGATCAGGATAGGCTTCGGGAAAGAGATAATTGATGAGGCCGTGGGGAGGGCTCCAAACCGGGATGACCACCAGGGTGTAGTCGCGGGCGAACTCCTTCAGATTGGGAATCTGCAAGAGCCGCAACCACTGGTATTCGAAAGAAACGTAAATCACGCCCCGTTCCCGATCGCTGATCCGGGGTTTGATCACCGCCGCTTTAAAGACATTGCGGTCGCGGGCGGTTTCCGCGAATTCCGTCCAGTCAAACGTGCGTCCGCGCAGCTGTTGAACGCGTTTTCTGATGGCGCCCTCAATGGGCAGAAGTCGGGCCTGAGAGGTGACTAGGCGAGCCCCTTTGCAGAGCAGTTCAATGGAGCGGGCGATTTGTTGCGGCTCATCAGACAAAAGCCGGTTTCCCTTGTGAAAGTACCACCGCGCCAAGAGCCGACGCACCACGCGGCTGTAGCGCAACGTGTCCTCGGTCTTGATTTTCCAGGCTTTAAAACAATTCATGAAAACAGGGCGCGTGTATTTTTTAAAAGGCGCCAATCCGCGAAGTGGGATTGGCGCTAACAACAGATTCGAGGGTTACATTCCGGCTGGTTTTCGGCAGAGGCAGTTCCACCCTTGGGTGTTGCCCGGGAATGGCATTTTGCGGTCGAGATAGCATAGGAAAACCTTGGTGCAGAAGCCAAGCAGGATCCGCAGGCACCAAGTCAACGGGCTGAGCAGCCGACGTTTCCACTTGCCGGTCAGCGTAGATTCAATGACCCGACAGGTGTAGTGCAATTGACCGGCCAGGTTCACAAAATGGCCGCCTTGCGGTTCCATGGCGAGGATTTCCAGGCCCGACTCCTCCACCAGCAGACGCAGGCCGATGTTGGTGCAGTGAAAAAAGTGATATGGAAGATTGTGCAGGAATGCGGATTGCGGCACAGTGATGATCACCTGACCGCCGGGTTTGACGACGCGGGCCAGTTCGCGGCAGGCTTGGCGAGGATCTGGAACATGTTCAAACACCTGGGTGCAGACCACAAAATCATACTGTCCATCGACAAACGGCATGGCGGCCACATCTCCCACATGGTCTACCCCGGGCCCCGCCATGAAATCCAGAGTTTCCAGCGTGGCACCCGTGGCCAGGATATCGTTGCGCAGGTATTGCTCCGGGAGTCGTCCGGATCCGGCGTCCAGGACGCGTATGCCGGCGCGCAAGTTGGGCATTAGGTTTTTCCGGAGAAACTCGTGGATAAACCAGCGATCCAACTGCAGCTTTTGGTGCAAACCCGCAGGCAATAAATTACGGCCAATGGACATAGTTTCAATCCTGATAGGAAATGGCATTCGGGTCCCAAATCCGCAAACCACCACCCTCCGCCTGGAGAACATTGTTTCAGCTTGAAATCAGGGGTCGGACCGTATTCCTGAACCGGCGAAAAGTCAAGCGGCCCGCGCTTTCCCAACCGCGCCCGGGGAGTTGACATTCAGAACTCCCCGCCCACGGAGCAGGACGAACGCGCCCGGCCCAAATCCGCGCAGAGCACGCAACAAATGTAAGTAGTAGTGGTGTAGACACATACACACAGTCATTGCGGCTACTTCGCCCCCTCGAATGGAGCCACCGCAGGCGAAACCGAGGCGTCTGCGCCGGGCGTTGCTTGAGTTCCAAGCACAGGTACTGACGGCGCGTTCCCGAAATTGCTGCGTGTTGGGCGTTGCAATTTCCAAGAATTGCAGTAAAAGGGACGGGCGAACTCGTGTTGCATTGCCATAAACATATTCCGGCTCACCATCCGGTACCGAACTCGCCGTGTCCAACGGTGACCTGTCTGGCGTGCCCAAGCTCGGTCCCGGTCAAACAAATCCCATGACGGAATAGTTGTTAGCTATGATTCCAGGTTTTACAAAGCAGGGCGTCAATCTGGGTGATGTGTTGTTGTATGTGGCTCTCGCCCTCAAACACTTGCGACTCATCATCCTGTTGTTCTGCCTCGCCCTCACGGCTGGGCTCCTGTATTATGCCTGTGCGCGCCCGGTGTACATGGTGCAGTCCGTGATTCGGTACACCACCATGGAGCGGCCTCTGGATGCCGAAAAAGTATTTCGTGACAGCTCGGAACGGGAACTGATCGCCCAATTGACCGCCCAGCACATCGTGGAACGTACCGCGAAACGTCTGGGCTTGGGAAACACCCGCAATTTGTACTCCAAGCATTTGAAAGTCGCACCCCGGGCGAGGTTTGGTGCAGACCGAAACATCATCGTGCAGATATTCGCGTACAACCCGGATATCCTTCAAATCTGGACCCCCACGATGCTTGAGGAGTTCCTCGCCTACCGCGATGAGAACCGGGCGGAAACGCGGGCCAAAATCATGAAGGCGTACACCGAGGAAATGAAGGAGATCACCCAGCGGATGGAGGCATCCTTGAAGTCCCGGTTTCAGTTCCAAAATGACAAACAGCGCATGGATATTCTGCTGCGTCTGGACGAGTTGAAGGAGTTGCCCCGCCAGATCACCATCACCGCAGAACGGTTGACGGTCCTGGAACGGATCAAGATTACCTTGGAGGACCAGAAGCTGGATTCCATTCAGAAACTCTCCCTCCTCTCCACGATCGATAAGGATTCATCGGTCCGGGTCGGGGATGTGGTGCCTTCTGGCAACGGGTCCCCCACCGTGGTGGTGGTGCCGGACATGATGTCCAGCGGGTCCAAGAGGAACTGGGAGGATTTGATGAAGGAGCGGACGAGGATATCGGATGTGGTGGCCGAACTCGGGAAGAAATATCTGCCAGCGAATCCGAAAATGAGTGATTGGGTGAAGAAGTTGGCCGAGGCGGACAAGGCGCTGGATGGGGAGTTGCTGGTGGCGCGCACTCGGTACAATCTGGAATACGCATCGCTGCTGAAAAAGAAGGCGGAGTTGCAGAACCGGTTGCCGGACTACGAGCGAGCCCAGATTGCCAACGAGAATTACCTCCAGGAGCTGAGCCTGACGGAAGCTGGAAAACTTGGATTTGGAGCGATTTACGCCGAGATGGCCAAGAAAATCAGCATGCTTGATTTCGGCGCGGACAAGGAGCGAGCTTCCTTTCGCTTCCAACAGCACACGGAGATTCGCGACAGAGTACCCGTGTCCCCGAACCGGCCGAAGTTGGTGCTGTATTCCCTTTTGGCTGGGCTTCTGCTATCGATCGGCGTGCCTTTTCTGATTGAATTCTTGGATCACACCGTGACCGATGTGGAGGATGTGGAGCATACCTACCGGGCACGGGCGCTGGGAATTGTGCCCAAACTGGAAGCTAAACAGCTCAGCGGGTATCCAACGATCAGCGGTGGAGACCGGCACCTGATTGAAAACTTCCGTGTGATCCGCACCAACCTGCTCTCGGCGGGAGCGGGGACCAAGAATCCGCAGGTGATCCTGGTGGCCAGCGCCATGCCCGAGGAGGGAAAAACGGTGGTGTCCGTGAACTTGGCGCTCTCGTTCGCTCAGATGGGGGAGAAGACGCTGCTGGTGGATGGGGACTTGCGGCGAGGTCGCATCCACCGGATTTTCGATTTCAGGAGTTCTCCGGGCCTGAGCAATGTGCTCATGGAAAAGTTGCCGTGGCGCGAGGCGTGCCGGACAACGGAGAACGAGTTTTTGTTGATGATGCCATGCGGCAAACACTTGGAAGGGGTAACGGAGATGGTGGGGACTCCGGCGTTCGAAGAGTTGGTGTCAGAATGGCGGAAGTCGTTTCAGCGCATTATTATAGACACACCGCCAGTGTTGGGGCTTTCGGAGAGCGTGATGATGCAGCGGTTGATCGATGGGGTGGTGTTTGTGATTTGGAGCGGTCGCACACCGGGCCGTTACGTGCAATCGGCCATCGACCTGCTTCGGTCGAACCACTCCAATATCTATGGGGTGGTGCTGAACCGGCTGGATCTATCCGGGGTTTCAAACTACTACAATTACTACAATTACTACTACTACTCCTATAACTATTACTATAGTTACAAGGACCAGCCGAAGAAGCTTGAGAAGGTTTGACGCGCCGGTTCGCATGCCCGGGTTCCTGGCTGTATGAATTCCCCCGCCCAATCTGTGACTGTGGATTCGGGGTCGGTGCCGGTCCTGGCGTTGCTGCCAGTATCCGTGGTGGTGCCCGCCTATAATTACGGCCATTTTCTGCCCCAGGCGTTGGATTCCATCCTGGCCCAAACACACCCTGCGGGGGAGATCATTGTGGTCGATGATGGCTCCACCGACAACACCCGGGAGATCGTGGCTGCGTATGGGGCGCGGGTCACCTATATTCACCAGGCCAACGCCGGGCTCTCCGCCACGCGCAATACCGGGTTGGCTAGGGCACGACATCCGCTGGTCGTGTTTCTGGACGCGGATGATGAGTTGCTGCCGGGTTTTCTGGGACAGGGTGCCCGCTGGTTTTCCGAATTGACTCCCGACCACGGGGTGGTGGCGTTCAGATCCCACCACATTGACGCTTTGGGGAACCGGATGCCCGCCAACCGCGAGACGGGGGAATTGCACGGGAACATGACGGTGGAGGACATCATTCTGCGCACGCGGTTTGCGCCGTCGGCAGTCATGGTTCGGCGGGAGGTATTTGCGGTTTGCGGAGGGTTTGACCCGGCGTTGCGCAGTTCAGAGGATCGGGACATGTGGATTCGGGTGGCGGCGCGGTACCGGGTATGGCTCGCACCGGAACGGCTGGCACTGATCCGCAAGCACAGCGCAAACATGAGCAGCAACGCGGACCGGATGAAGCTGAACATGGGGCGCACCCTGACCAAGGCGTGGGAGGCGGGGTGGGTGCCTCGTCGGCGTTTCTGGTTCTGGCTGCAGGTGGTGGCCGTGTACCGGTATCAGACCGGGCTTATTTATCTTGGGGTGGGGCGGCGGTGGGCGGCAGCGTGGGATTTGCTGGCGGCGGTGGCATGGTGGCCCCTGCCCTTTTCGGCGCGGGTATTAAACAGCCAGGTTTCGTTGCTGCGGCTGAGGGCGCTGGCGCGCTGGTGCCGGGGGATGAAAAGGAGGGATCTGTGAGGGGCGGGCGCATCAAAATCCTGCACGTGGTCTTTTCGCTTGAACCCGGGGGGTTGGAGAATGGGGTGGTGAATGTGGCGCGGCACCTCGACCCTGCGGAGTTCGAGGTGCATGTCTGCTGCCTTGAGCGGCGGGGGGCGTTTGCGGATCGACTGCCGAATCCATCCTGCGTGACCGTCCTTGAAAAACCCCCCGGGTGGTCGCCACGGACGCTGCTGAGGCTGGCGCGATTGCTGCGGCGGGAACAATTCACGGTGATGCACACGCACAATCTGGGGCCGCTCATTTATGGGTGTGGCGCCCGGATGACGGCAGGGGTTTTCCCAGCCTTGCTGCACGGGGAGCATGGTATGCTAACGCGGCCGGAGAGTACGCGGTTTTACCGTTGGTTACGGGGTTGGCTGCACGGGCGTTGCCAGGGGGTGCACACGGTGTCGCACGCGCTGGTGGACCATTTTGCCGCCGAGGGATTCCGACGTGACCGGTTGGTGGCCGTGGTCAACGGGGTGGATGCCGAGCGGTTTTCGCCGGGAGACCGGCGGGCGGCGCGGGAGCGGCTGGGCTGGACGCCAGAGATGCTGGTCCTGGGGATGGTGGGAACGATGCAGCGACGCAAGCGCCATGACGATGTGCTGACGGCGTTTGAACAACTGGCCTCCACGACGCCGGATTTGCGGTTGCTGATCGTGGGGGAGGGAGGATCAGAAACCACCGCCGTACGGGCGCGGGTGCAGGCCAGCCGGTGGCGGGAGCGGATTCACCTGGCGGGCTTTCAACCGGAACCGCAAGCGTATTATCCCGCCATAGACCTGCTGCTGGTGCCCTCGACGAACGAGGGGTTATCCAACGCGACGCTGGAGGCGATGGCGTGCGAGGTGCCGGTGCTGACCCACACGGCGTGCGGCAATGCGGACATCATCAAACCGGGAGTGGATGGTTTCGTGGTCGAGTTGGCCGGGGCGGCCGATCTGGCCCGCTGTCTGGCGGAGGTGGTGGCGAGGCGTGAGCAGCTGCCGCAAATGGGACGCCTGGCCCGGGCGAAAGTGGTGCAGACATTCAGCTTGAGGCAGATGGCGGCGGAGTATGCCAAACTGTACCACAAACTGGCTGGGCAGGGGAAAAAAGCGTAAAGGACGGTTGGGTACACTTGGAGCGGGTAATTTTGTTGCCTGAGAACGGGTGTTTCTGGCCTCATTGGACCGCAATCGATGGATTTTGTTTCGATAGTACTGTTTTTGGCGGTGTATTACATTCGCCCCCAAGAGATGAGCAGCCTGCTGAGCGTGTTTCGCCCGGTGCTGCTGGTCTTGGTTTTCTCTCTCGGCGCCATGGTGCTCCGCAACCGCCAGTTCTCCCTGCGCTCGCTGGTGAGCACGCCGCATGATTGGTTCGTGTACGGTTTCCTGCTCTGGGGAATTCTGGTCGCAGACTCCCCGCTTGAAGCCTTCGGCAGGGTCAAGGTTTTCCTGGTTGGCTACATGGTGGTGGTGCACGCCCTGAGCACCTGGGAGCGGTTGCGGCGGTTTTTGGTTTGGTGGATGGGGTTGATGTTTTTCATCGCGGCGCTGGCCGTGGTG
>CAIYYI010000577.1 GCA_903930345.1 uncultured Verrucomicrobiota bacterium | reverse complement strand
TGGCTTGTGAATTCCCCTCGGAATTACGGGGGAGTTCGGGTGGATCGGGTAGGGGTTCAGAAAAACCCTGAACCGGTAATGAAACAGTAAAGGTTTAGTGTGCTTTTGTCCAAACCACCCGGTCGTTGTTTGTCATTGTTCCTGATGATGCTTGGCCGAAGATCCAGGAGATTGTATGCCCCAGCAGGATGGAAAACCAAAACCTGGTGGATCCCGCTCTGCGGGACTGCCGAGTCGCCCCTATGCCGCCCATTTTCATTTTCCGGTCACGTCTGGTCACGTTTTATCATCTTTATCCATGCTCCCAGCTCCCATCTTTCCGAACCGAATTTCAAATTTCTGTTCTCCAAATGTCTGCATTTCGCCCGTGTTTCCATGCGCCGCCACGAAACAGGGTGCCAAAAGGTGCCAAAAAGGGCCAAAAGGTGCCATAAAGTGCCAAAAAACGAAAAACTTTGGATTTTAGAATGTTTCCAACCCCAGTGGCGGATGCCTTCCGCCGCTGACGCTGGTCACTGGTCGTTTGACCACCCCACAATATGAATCGCCCATCCCAGACCGCACTGGCGCTAATCGGAGTTCTGCTGACATTGCTCACCGGCTGTGCGATGCGAGACAAGGGCTATGTGGAGGATTCAGACCCAGAGATGGCGGCTGCCATTGCCAAGGCGCAAGCGACACTCCCTCAATTCTGGCAAGCCTTCGAACAGCGAGCGCGCGGCGAGAGCAACTTTGTGCTCGTGGTCAGAATCACAGACAAAGGACGTATCGAGCATTTTTCCACCACCGACTTCGAGCGTCGCGACGGCAAGACGATGGTCCGCATCAGCCACGCCCCGAAGATCGTGACGGGCGTGCAGGTGAACGACCGGATTGAGATTCCAGCGGCGGACATCACTGATTGGCACTACCTGCGCGACGGGAAGTATGTCGGCATGTTTACGATGAAGCCCCGTTTCAAGCACATGCCGGCAGACCAAGTTGATGCCCTCAAACGAGTGATGACCAACCCATGAGTGAACAGCACTGCAGCAAAACCGGCGAGAGCGTCGCGGTTGCAATCGATGCGTCTCGTACGCCGGGGTGTGTTTAACCCACCACCTGATGTTTCCGGATGAATTCCGCTGCGATCTCGATGCCCAGGCCGGGATCGGTGGGCACTTTGACCACTCCGTTGACGCTGGCCAGGGGCGAGCTTTTGCACGCGAAAACCACGTCGGATTGGAACCCTTTGAACTCATGGTGCCGCAGGGCATTGGGCAGGGCTGAGACGAAGTGCATCATGTAGAGGTAGCCGAGCCCTCCGCCGGACATGTGCGGAGTGCAGGTTTTCCCCAGGGCCCGGGCCATCAGCGCCACTTTCATGGAGCGGATCATGCCGCCGAAGTAATAGGTGTCGGGTTGCACAATCGCCAGGCCGTGGTTGGCCAGCAGCCACCGGAAGCCGTGCAGGCTGTATTCCTGCTCGCCGCCCGCCACGGGGATGGCCAACGCATCCGCCACCTGCCGGGTCTCCTCATACCAGTCGAACGGGACCGGTTCTTCAAAGAATTCAAACCGGTGCTCCTCCATCAGTCTGCCCACCCGGATGGCCTCCGCCACGGAATAGAAGCCGTTGGCATCGCCGTAAAGCACCATTTTGTCGCCAAAGGTTTTGCGGACCAGCGGGATGATTTGCTCCGTCCGTCCGGGCGGACCGACAGCATGAATGTCCTTCGTCTCAAACATCAGCCCGCCGACCTTGATCTTGAGCGCCTGGGCTTTGTTTTCCGCGACATCCCGGGTGATCAGCGCCATGGATTCCTCAACCGATTTGTCGCGGTACTCCGTGGCCTGATAAACGGCCACTTCCGGATGGTGGATTTCCCCGATCAACTGGCCGATGGTTTTTTTGGCGATGCGCCCCATCATATCAAGCACCGCAAACTCAATGGTCGCCAGCGGCACCCCCAGCGCCATGCCGCTGAGCCTGAAGTTGAGTTTGTAGGTGTAAACCTTTTCCAGCAGCAAATCGAGGTCCCGGGCATCCTTGCCAATGAAGAAGGGCTGCAGCAGATTGACAAAAATCGGATGCAGCGAGGTGAGCTGCCCGTGGCCAACGGAAAGCCCCTCGGCCCCGTCCTTGGACCTCACCCGGCACAGGAAGCTGCCCTTGAAGCGCAGCAGTTCAAGCGTCTCAATGATGACGGGGGACGGAAACAGGTCCTTTTTAAAGACCGGCTGTTTCAGGACTTCGTCCAGTCTGGCGTAACGGCTCGCGAGGCTTTCCGGCGCTGGATCCGGCTTTTCGGCTCCGATGGAAGGGTTGGTCCAGGTGGACGCCAGACCTCCGGCAAGGGCTGTGGCAACAAATTGGCGGCGATTGGTTTTCATTTTTCAGACCACGCGGTTGACCACTGGTTGTTTCCCGTTTTGATGATGCTGGCAGGATAGGGTGCGGGTGCGGATGGGGACAAGGAAAAAGGTCGGCAACCCCGCCCACAAAAGCTGCAACGAACGCCCGATCTAAGCCTGGAACGACGCCCCGGTCTCCGCCATCGGAAGCCTGGCGAAAACCATGGCCGAAAGGTCTGGCCAGGCTCGTTGGGCGGCCTGTTTGCCTCCGTGCCGGTCGCCCCGCCTCCACATTTTTGCGCCACTTAAGTTTGACCTTTTTGCGAATTCAAAGGATGATGCACGCTTCGCCGTTTTGGCGGCACCATCCGAAGTGGGTCCCGGCAGTCGTGCCGGTCCCCTGTCGGATAAAGCACAAGTTGTTGACGCGATGGATGTAACACACATTAGAAACTTTAGCATTATTGCCCACATCGACCACGGCAAAACGACGTTGTCAGACCGGTTGCTGTTTCGAACCGGTACGATTGCTGCCCGCGATATGGAGGACCAGTTGCTCGATTCCATGGATTTGGAAAAAGAGCGGGGAATCACCATCAAGGCGCATCCCGTCACGATGTACTACAAGGCAAAGAACGGGGAAACCTATGAGCTGAACCTCATCGACACTCCGGGGCATGTCGATTTTGCCTATGAGGTTTCCCGCAGTTTGAGCGCCTGCGAAGGTGCCGTTTTGATCGTGGATGCCGCCCAGGGTGTGGAAGCCCAGACGGTGGCCAATGTCCACCTCGCCTCCAAGCTGAACCTGATGATCATCCCGGTCATCAACAAGATCGATCTGCCCCACGCGGATGTGGAGCAGGCCAAGGCCCAACTGGAGGATATTCTCGCCATTCCGGGCGAACTGGCCATTCCCGCCAGCGCCAAGGAAAACATCGGCATTGAGGAAATCCTGGAGGCGGTGGTGGCCCGGATTCCCGCCCCCACGCCCACCGCCAATGGCATCCTGCAAGCCTTGGCTTTTGACTCCTATTTTGACACTTACAAGGGGGTGGTGACCCATGTGCGCCTGTTCGACGGCGTGCTCAAGGCCGGGATGCAGGTCAGGCTTCTCCATTCCGGTAAGTTGGTGGATATCAAGGAAGTCGGCAGTTTCAATCCCAAGCCCTACGTGCGCGACCAGTTGACGGTGGGGGAAACCGGCTATTTCACCGCCAACATCAAGAGCCCGGCCGAGGTGAAAATGGGCGACACCATCACGGATGCCAAGCGTCCCGCCCCCAGTCTGGCCGGTTTCAAGGAAATCCATCCGATGGTGTTCAGCGGTATCTACCCGATCAACACCTCGGACTACGAGCACCTGAAAACGAATCTGGCCAAGCTGCAGCTCAACGATTCTGCCTTCGTATTTCAGGCGGAAAGCTCTGTGGCGCTGGGTTTTGGATTCCGTTGCGGCTTCCTCGGTCTGCTGCACCTGGAGATTGTCCAGGAGCGTCTTCGCCGCGAGTACGAAATGGACATCATCGCCACCTATCCCAGCGTGGTGTACCAGGTGACCATGACCGATGGCACCGTCAAGGAGATTGATAACCCCGCCTTCCTGCCGGAGCCCAACTACATCCTGAAGATTGAGGAACCGATGGTCAAAGGCTTCATCATCTGTCCCAACGAGTACATTGGCGATCTCATGATGCTGATCACGGAAAAACGCGGGGTGCTGGACCATACGGAGACGATTGATAGCCGCCGTGTCATGCTGACGACGATGCTGCCGCTGAGCGAGATTTTGATCGATTTCCATGATCGTATCAAAAGCATCACCCGGGGGTACGGCTCCATGGATTATGAGCATGCGGGCAACAAGGAGTCCGCCATGGTGAAGCTGGATTTGCTGGTCAATGGCGAGTCGGTGGATGCTTTTTCCTGCATTGTGCATCGGGACAAGGCGGAAAACCGTGGCCGCATCCTGTCCGCCAAGTTGAAGGAAGTCATTCCGAAGCAACAATACCAGGTGGCCATCCAGGCGGCCATCGGGGGTAAAATCATCGCCCGCGAAACGGTCAGCGCCATGCGCAAGGACGTGACCGCCAAGTGTTACGGTGGCGACATCACCCGCAAGCGCAAGCTCTTGGAAAAGCAGAAGGAAGGCAAAAAGCGCATGAAATCCTTCGGCTCAGTGAACATCCCCCAAGAGGCCTTCATTGAGGTGCTGAAGTCCTGACCGGTGGTGATGCGTTCAACCTTGAGAGATATTTGAACATGGTCCTAATGCTGAAGTGGTTCTGGTCCAGCACGGTCCGTCAGGCCGTGGAAATGCGGCGGCATGTCCGCCGGTTGGTGCATGCCCAGCGCGACCTGCTGGCCCCCAACGCGGTGGAAGCCATGGAGGAGGCCAGTCAGGCGCTGTCAGCGGTGCTGGATTCCGGACAGGGGCAGGCGGCCATCAAAAGCCAGATGGCGGAGTTGGAGAAGGCGGCTGTGAAATGGCTCAAGCCCTATCCCCATGCCAGTT
>CAIYYI010000576.1 GCA_903930345.1 uncultured Verrucomicrobiota bacterium | reverse complement strand
GGGGGTCGGTTCTTACTATTGACATATGACTTCGGCTGCCTCACCCTCCTCCCATGGCCCGCAAACTTCGCCTCCAATACCCCGGCGCGATATATCACGTCATGAATCGCGGCAACCGCAAGGAGATCATTTTCCGCGACGACCTGGATCGTCAACGATTCCTGGAAACCTTGGGGAATGCCTGCCTCAAAACCGGCTGGCAGGTGCATGCCTATTGTCTGATGCCCAACCACTTCCACCTTGTGCTCGAAACCCCCCAGGCTAATCTGGTGGAGGGGATGAAGTGGCTGCTCACCACCTACGCCATTCGCTTTAACCTCCGCCACCACCAAACCGGCCACCTCCTGGGTGGACGCTACAAATCCCAAGTGGTGGATGGCTCCGGCAATGGGTACTTCAAAACGGTCTGCGATTACATCCACCTCAATCCGGCCCGCGCCCGCTTGCTCACCCCCAAGAATCCGCTCTCCCAGTACCCCTGGAGCAGTTGGCCCGCCTACCTGCTGCCGGCCGGTCACCGACCAGCCTGGCTGCGGGTTGACCGTCTGCTGGGGGAATACCGCGTGCAGAACGACTCCGCCGCCAGTCGGCAACTCTTGGAAACCAGCTTGGAAGAGCGCCGCGCCGCCGAACAATATGAGGACTACACCGCGCTCCGCTCAGGGTGGTGCGTTGGCAGCACGACCTTTAAAGAGAGTCTGGCAACCCTCCTGAAAACCGCTGGGCCACAACACTTCGGACCCGAGCGCGGCATCAACCAGGCCGCCCACGCTGAGGGCATTGTGGCGGACGAACTCCAGCGCCGGGGCTGGACCGACGACGACCTAGCCAAACGCCTCAAAGGGGATCCGGAAAAAATTGCGATCGCCCAGCGTCTGCGGCGGGAAACGGTCATGACCGTTGCCTGGGTGGCCCAACGCCTGCGGATGGGCCGCCCCAACTACCTGAATTTCCTCCTCCACCGCAAACCTGAAAACAACCTCAGCCTCAGGCAAACGGAAAAAGAAGCGCCCAAGCCATGACCCCCGTGTGTGTTTGAAATTTCCCCGCGCGGGGATGGGGTGGGGCGGTGGAAGCTTGCCAAACCGGGGCCGTCGCGGCAGGATGCGCACCTGACCCCGGGGCGTGGGCCGGCCATCGCTGGCAACCAAACGCTCCCTGTGGTGTTGGACTATAGAGATATTATGATGAAGCAAAGCACAACCATGTGGGCGGTGATCGCCAGCGGCCTGCTGGCCGTTTCTGCCACCCAAGCCCAGGAACTCAAAGATCAAAAGGCTCCGGCGACCAACGCCGCGCCCCCGGCCTTCAAACCGATGGACCGCACGGATGCCATGGGCAAAACCCTCGGCCTCACGGACGAGCAAAAGACCAAGGCCCGCCCGATTTTGGAGGCCGAAACCAAGGCCATGATGGAATTGCGCAATGACAAATCCGCCTCGGCGGCGGATAGGCAGACCAAGTTCCGCACCCTGCGTCTGGACACTTTGGAGAAACTGAAGCCCATCCTGACACCGGACCAGTATGAGCGTTACGGACGCGCCCTCAAGGGCCGTCCCGCCCCCGGCGCTCCCGGAGCCCCTGCCGCCCCAGCAGTCCCGGCGGCTCCGGCCAAGTGATTGATGTTTCCGATCGCCACACCGGCCCAATCCCAACGGATTGGGCCGGTGTTTTTTTTGAAGGACACTTCCCCAGCCTACTCTCCATCCATGCGGAGACGATAAATCCGGTGCGCGGGCAGGACGGAGGGATCCACCAATGTCTGGGCTTGCCCATCACCGGTGATGAAGACCGCCGTCTTCCAAGCGTCAGCCATGGAATCCTTGTACTCCAGCACATAGGTGACGCCGGCCTTGGTTTCAATGTCAAAGTGCGGATGGGTCGGAGCCATGAACCGCGGCGACTTCAGGGTCATATCCATTGGCGCGACGGGGAGCGACATGAGCACAAAGTTGATGTTGCTGACCGTCTGGCCCGCCGCCACCGTGATGGGGGCGGCGCCCGCAAAGTTGGTCCCGCTTGGATACCAGGCCGGAGCCATTGGCCCGGACATGCCGCCCATGCCGGGAATGAACTGCAGGCGATACGTGCCCGGGGCCAGATAGGCGGCCCTGTAATTGCCCGTCATGCTCCAAATGCTGTTGGTTTTGATCGGGGTTCCGCTGTTGTCATAAACCACCAGATCCCCGCTGAGTTCCTGCATGTACATGCCGCTGGCATTGGCCGAGAAAAGCTTGCCGATGATCTGACCCCGCTCCGGCGCATTGACGATCTGCAATGAGAAGGGCCGCTGGGCCACCGTGGAGTAATTGGCATCCACAATGGAGGCGTAGTAGAGGAAAGATCCCGGCTCGGCACCGGCGGGAATGGCAACGGTGCCCGTGCGGATCCTGGTCTCCCAATTAAGCGTGTTGTCCACATAATCCGGCGGGGCGGTGAACCCGCTCCAGGAACGGCCATAACTGCTGGGGGCGGCGCCGGTGCCCTGCCAGAAGAAAACATTGGTCTGGCCCCCGCCATTGTGCACCACCCCCGGCGAACTGGAGGCACTGGAAATGTAGGAGGGTGAGGCAATGGCGACCGTGACGGGAAGCGTTTTGGAATACCCATCCGGCGTGGTCGCCGTGAGGTTGGCATTGCCGTTGCCCACGGCATAAAACTGGTAGTAGTTCATTTCCGGATGCACCAGGACCACGTCCGGGTTGCTGGAGGTGAACACCACGGACTGGTTCGCCACGCCTCCCACCGAGGTCTGCGCCGAATAATCGACATAGAAACTGTTCTGATTGGTGACCACCAGGTTGGTGGCGGGAGCCCCATTGTGGGAGAAATCAATGTTGGTCACGGTCACCACCCGCAATTCAATGGGGACAAACCGGGCATAGGAGCGGGCTTCCAGACTTTGGGCGTTGAAACGGTACACCCCGGGATTCAGCGTGCTGGTGTCAATCATCGGCAGCCAGGCGCCGGAGCGCGTCAACGGCGGCAGTGCCGGGGGCAGCACATACTGGTCGAACCCGGGCAGAAAAAAGCTCACTCCGCCAGCGCTCGTGAAACCGTTCAGGAACTGCACCCGCAAAATCAGCGGCACCCGTTCCCCCTTGATGGCCTGCAACACCGATTCCTTGGCCTCCACCACGAAGTTCGACGAGGTGACGGTGTAGTTGAACTCGCCATTGGCTTCGACTCCCCCCACCAGCAGGCCCACCGGCCCGCTGCGGTTGGGTTCCTGGGCATGCGCCGTGATCTGGCTGGCGCCCCAGGCATCCACGGTGCCATTGCCACCCATCACCACGCTGCCAAACGCGTCCGCCAGACCCGCCCCAAAATAGACGCTGCCCTGGGTCGCCCCAAAGTTTGCCCCCTTGATCGTGATGGGGGATTGGTAGGCCCCGGCCTGCGGAAACACACTCGTCACCACCGGAACCGGATTGACGGTCACCCCGCTGGCGGTGAGGCTGACATCATCCACGCTAAAGTTGCCATCGCCCTCCTTGAACACCCCCAGGCGCACCACCTTGGCCGCGTTGTCTGCCAAGGTCAGGGTCGCGATGCAATTGGTGAACGCGTACTCCAAGTCCGCATTGTCGATCCTCAGGAGGTTGGTGCGCACCTGCTGCCCTCCCGTGGTCACATAATCCAGGTAAACCGCCACGCTTTTCCCCTCCGGCCCATACTGCTTCTGCACCGCCAGCGAGCAGGTGAACGTCTGGCCACCCACCCCGCTCACATTCAGGTTTTGATAGGCCACCACCCCGCGATATCCTCCGGTG
>CAIYYI010000575.1 GCA_903930345.1 uncultured Verrucomicrobiota bacterium | reverse complement strand
CGCTCAAGGTCACTCCAGCTGTGGGACAGACCGGCACAACCACTATCACGCTGGTAGTTTCCGATGGCACAAACACCGCTAGCTCTTCCTTCCTACTCACCGTCACGCCCCCCAACACGCCGCCTACACTTACAGGTCTAACGGGCTATCAAATCGTCAGTCCTTCGCAAACGCCTGCCGCCATGCCCTTCGCCATCGGTGATGCGGAAACAATAGCATCCACTTTGAGCGTCATTGCCACCTCGTCGAACACGAACCTTGTACCCAATGCCAACCTGGCGCTCGGAGGCAGCGGCGCGAGCCGCACGGTGCAGGTCACGCCGATCGCGGGGCGGCGCGGCGCGGCGGTGATCAAGCTGCGCGTGACCGACTCGCTGGGGGCATTCGCGCAGCGTGAATTCATCTTCAGCGTATTCGATGCGGCAACGACAAACAACAGCTTCAAGCAGCCGCGCGGCATCTACGTGCTCGATAGCGCGGCGGGCACGACCATCAGGGGCGTCCCTATGCACGACGGCAACATTCGCAGCAAGCCCTTCGTGGATGGCTATGTGTTGCGCACGGAATGGGCCACGCTGGAACCGACCAATGGCGTATTCGACTTCACCATTATCACGAACATCTTCGCCAAGCTGCCCGCCAACCAAAAGCTCTCGCTTTTGCTTGCTAGCGGCGTGTTGCCGACATGGCTGAACACGCTGCCCGGGGTTGCCACCTGGACGGCGGGCACACCCAGTGTCACCGCGCCCGTTCCGTGGAATGCCACCGTGCAGGAACGCTACCGGCTGCTGCTCGTCGCGCTGGGGGATCTCCTCGTGGACGGTGTGCCGTTGCGCAATCATCCCCGCCTCGCCGCTTTTGATCCGTGGATTCCCGGCCTCAAGAGCGGCATCCGAGATCCTGACCAAACCAGGATTCACGACATTCCCACCTACACGCGCTCGAATATGCAAACCTGCGTCCTCACCCACTTGGCAAATGCCACCGACAACTTTCCCAACGTGCCGGTGATGATCGGTTTCTGGGCGTACACCGATTCCACAGCCAGTCCGCCCGCGTGGGAAGTGTTGCGCCAGCTCGTCCTCACGCAACAGGACGGCATCGCGCGTCCGCGCGTCGGTTTCTGGATGGAAAACCTGGCCGCCAACCGTCTCGCTGCGAACACCGACCCATGGGTAGGCGTGCCCAACACCACCTACACCGCGCCGCTCTATAACTCGCAAAGCAACACCTTCGTTGGTTACCAAGTCCTCGGTTCCTGGTCAAAGCCGTTCAACTCTGCGCATGTGGACAACCTGCTCAACGGCACCCCGGAAGATGGCATGGACTACGGCTTCAACGACTTCCAATGCCGCTACTACGAGCATTACCAGGCTGACATAGACTTCGCGAACTACACCAATGAGTTCCAGCGATGGCATGATTTTATCGCCGCACTTCCCGCCCCGCCAACCAACACACCACCGACTATTTCAAGCATTGCCAACCAGACCAACCGGGTCAACACGATCATCGGACCTCTTGCATTCACGGTGACCGACGCAGAAAGTTCCGCCAGCAATCTGGTCGTCACTGCAATGTCGTCGAATGCAACCCTCTTGCCAACGAACAACATCACCATAGGCGGCAATGGCACCATTCGCTCGATCACGATCACGCCGGCCAGCAATCATACGGGGACCGCTGAAATCACGCTCTCGGTTTCCGACGGCAGCCGGTCGGTGAGCACGGCGTTTACCGTTACCGTCTTCCCCATTCCCAGCTTGGGCCCGCTGACGCTGCCGGGCGCGAATCAGGCGCAGGTACAGTGGTTGAGCCAGGCAGGCGTCAGATACCAGGTGTGTTTCAGCCCGGATCTCCTGCAGTGGATTGATGTGGGCACCCCAGTCACTGCCACCAATGGGCTGGACATTTGGATGGACGACGGCACGCTTACCGGCAGTCCGCCAGGCGCGGCGCCCCGACGATTTTATCGGGTGAAGGTCGTCCATTGAACATGCTTTGTGAAGCTAACTCTGCCCATCTCACCAGCACTGTGGCCGACGAAACAGTTTTTGCAAATCGGTTGCGCCGCTTTGCGGTCAATGGCCTTGGCCGGCCTTCTCTGGGCGACTGGGGCCTTCGCGGGTGTCGAAATTCTTCCCACCAGCGGGCGGAATGTTTATCGGCTCGCCATAGGATACCTGGGGGCTGCGCACCAGATCATTGGCTCGACTTGGGACAACCGGGTTTGTGCGAACTGGTCGCGCTCTCCCCCAAGGGTGGGCACCTCGCCTCGGCGAAACTGAACGGCGCGGGACGGATGATGCGCGCGGGCGACTTTGACGGCGACATGCTCAGCAAAGACGGGAAGGCGTATTCGCTCGCGACGGCGCGCGATGCCCTCCTCGCCGAACTGGCCGAGGGCACGAAGAAGTTCCCCTTCCGCATCGAGGGTCAGGTTTTTCACCAAGTTGTCGAGCAAGGCCCCGGCCGCTACGTAATCGCGCTGGTGGATTCCGGTTGGCTGAATCCCGCCGAGCGCGAAACGACCATTGTGGCGCAACTGCCGGGCAACTGGCAGGCCACTGATCGTCTGACCGGCGCCAAACTCGTCAACCTGAACCAACCCCTCACGCTGCGTGTCCCCGCGGGCGTCTTCCGGTTGATCGAATTGTCGGCCACAGGAGACTGAATCTGGTGAAAACTCTCATGGCGTCATGAAAACCAATTCTTTTTAAAAATCAGATGTGCTTTTCTTTTTTGGCCGCAGCGAATAATTTGAAAGCGTGAACGGTGCCAAAAAGCAAATATTTATCAGTTTAATGATCGGTTCGTTGGCAGCATTACTGACCGCTCACGGCGCTCTTGCAGCCGAGAGCGGCACGAAAAAGCCGACGCGAACTGGGCTGCGGTCAGAGGAGGCTGGAAAGCCATTCATTCCTCCTGTGCTGCCGCCCCCGGGACATCCGCGGTTGCTGTTGCGGTCCTCGGATCTGGCCGAAATGATGCGGCGATTGGGGGATCCCGCCTTTGCGCGCTTTGCCAAGCGGGCACGGGCCCTCAGCGAATCGGGATGGAACGGCGAACTGCCGGTGCCCGAGCGGTTTGACGCAGCCCCCCGGAATTGGATGGAATGGGGACGCAGCAGCCGAGGTCTCGCCCCGAGCCAGTCCCAGAATTATGATCCCCGCCTCCATGATCTGGTTGAATGCTGCGCCCTGCGCTATCTGGTTGAGCAAAATGAGGGCATGGGAAAACGGGCGATTAACCTGCTTGAAACAGTTCTCGCCACGGTCACTTTTCCCAGCAAAAAGGAAGCCATGGATATCACGCGGGGCAAAGGCGCGACGATCACCACCGCCGCAATTGTCTATGACTGGTGTTATCCCCTGCTAAGCTCCGCACAAAAAGCCTCCATCATTGCGCATATCCGGCGCATTGCTGCGCTGCTGGAGGTGGGGTTTCCGCCGGTGCGGGCAGGCGCGGTCGTGGGTCACGGCGGCGAAGCGAACATTTTTCGCGACCTGACTGCGGCCGGCATCGCGGTGTACGATGAGGATCCCGAAATCTATCGGCTCACGGCCAAACGGCTCTTTGAGGAACATATTCCGGCGCGGAATTTCTTCTATCCATCCCATTGGCACAATCAGGGCAGTTCGTACGGCCATGTCCGCGGCAAATGGGAGCTATGGTGTGCCTGTATCTTCCAGCGCATGACGGGTGCGCGCGTCTTTGCGGAGGGGCAGGAGCAGCTTCTGTATGGCACCTATTATTCGTTGCGCCCGGATCACATACAGATGGCCGATGGCGATGGCTCCTCGATTCCGAAGAAGTGGGGCGGTCATCCCACGATGGACGAGAACGGCGAGTTGCTGAGCGTATTCCTGTCCCACGATCCCGTGATTGCGGGGATGCTCCAGAAGCATATTGCCATGAAGGATGACCTTACCGATACGCTGCCCTATTTCCTGTTCGCGCAACCGCAGCTTGCGACCCAACCGCTTTCGACGCTGCCGCTGAGCCGGTACTTCCAGGATCCGTCGGGGGTGATGCTGGCTCGCACGGGATGGCAGGAGGGCAAGGAGTCGGCCGCCGTGGTGGCCATGATGAAGATTGCGCCGTGGATGTTTGGCAACCACCAGCACCTCGATGCCGGCCACTTTCAACTCTGGTACAAGGGAATGTTGGCCGTGGATTCCGGTTCCTATGCCGGCTACGGCAGCGCGCATTGGGCGAATTACTATCAGCGGAGCGTCGCCCACAATACCGTGACGGTGAAGGACCCGCAGGAGCTGTTCCTTTGGGGAAAGACCCCCGTGGCCAATGATGGCGGACAGCGCTGGCCGCTGGACGGACGGGAGCCTGCCACGCTCGACGAAGTCCTGAAGCAAGGCTATCAGGCCGGTGAAGTCCTGGCCCATCAGATCGGCCCTGAATCAGCCCGCCCGCTCTACAGCCATCTCTGCGGCAGGATCCAGAGCTATGGGCCCAAGGTCGAGAATTTCACGCGTTCCTTTCTATTCCTGAACCTCGGCCAAAAAGAGCATCCGGCCGTGCTCGCGGTTTACGATCGCGTCCGCTCCGCCAATCCGTCGTTTGCCAAAAGCTGGTTGCTGCACGCCTTGGAAAAGCCCGGCATTGGACCGGGTGGCTTTGTGGTGAACAGTCTTTGGGGCGGACGCCTGGATGCTTCCGTGCTGCTGCCGGCCAAAGGAAATTATACGATTAAATTGCTGGGCGGTCCCGGAGCCGAGTATACGGCGGACGGGAAGAACTATCCGATTTCCCAGTCCAGTGGCGGCGACGACGAGGGCGCTGGCTGGCGGCTGGAGTTGTCCCCAACCCTTCCGCAAAAACAGGATCGGTTCCTGGTGGTCATGCAAGTCCACGATGACAAACCGTCCTCCCGCCCCGTGCCAGTGACTTCCCTTGAAACCCCGGACTGCGTCGGGTTTCAGATTGCGGATCACGTAGTGCTTTTCCCAAAGGGGGACGGCTTGCTGGAGGGAGCGATCACTTTGGATCTCCCCGGCAGTCAGCCGTTGAAAGTGACCGTGACTGGCCTTGCTGCGGGAAGCTGGCTGGCCCACGATCAGAGAAACTCGCTGCAGGTATCCGTCACGGACGCGGGCCATGTGGCGCACTTCGATGCTCTTTCAGGCAAGGTCGAAATAAAACCGATGAGTGGCAGAACCACGAAAGAATGAGTTATTACAACGTCCGGAAAAAAGAACGGAATAACCTGATCACAGTTGCAGCATCGTGTTTGCCGCCAAGGGAACAAGCATCAGCAATAAAGCAAGAACATGCATGAAAAACGAACCATGCTATTGCCTGACCCCTGTACCAGGCATCCTCGCTTTCCAGATCCACGGCGGTTCGACGGCCATCGTGCGCTACAAGGGCATCGCCATCACGGAACTGTCGGCGGCGAAAGGCAAGTGAGGCCCACGCAAACCATCACGATGATAAAAACCGTTCTCTGACACACCATGAAACCCATTCCACCCCTCATCAAGGACATCAGCCGCCGCGCCTTTCTCCATCGTTCGGCGGGGATTCTCGCGGCCTCCGCTGGCTTCGCGGAACTCGCCCGGGCGGAGACGCTGTATGGCGTCGAGACACCCGAACTGCGCAGCCGCGCCGAGGTCGAGGCCGTTCTCGGCAAGGCACCGAAGCCCGCAGCGGAGGCGAGCCTGCGACCGCTTACCATTCTCTTGGCAGGGGGCGCAAAGGATCACCTGCCCAAGACCCATTCTCACGACGTGCTGCCGAAACGCTGGAAAGTGCTGCTCGGCGGCGCCGGACCAGGCGATGAGGCGATGGCGAACATGTATCGCCCACAGGCGGAGGCGAACCGCGCGATGATCGCCGCAGGCTCGCCGCGCGTGAAGGCGCTGAGCACCTTGGAATGGCCCACGGAAGAACATTTCGCCACCGCGGATGTCGTCGTCCTTTATCAACACCCGAAGTGCTGGTCCGACGCGAGGCATCTGCAGCAGATCGAGGCGTTCCTGAACCGTGGCGGCGGTCTCTTGCTGTCGCATTATGTTCTCTGGCATGCTTCGGCGGCGCTGGCGGACCTGCTCGGCCTCGCCAAGGGAAAGGACAGTCAATACAAGCACAAGGTCATCACGCTGAAGCTGCCGGAACCGCGTCATCCGATCATGCACGGGTTGCCGGACACCTTCACCCTCGCCGAGGAGTGCTTCTGGAACCTGCAAGGCGACCGCAGCAAGGTGACCGCGCTCGCCACCTCGGACGAAGTCGTGGGCG
>CAIYYI010000574.1 GCA_903930345.1 uncultured Verrucomicrobiota bacterium | reverse complement strand
CCTTGCGGTCGCCCTCGAACGGCAGGGGCAAAATGATGAAGCCGCCCGGCAGTTCGCCGCCGCGGGCCAGCTCTCGCCGGCGTTCTGTTTCCCTTCGCGCTTTGAGGAGGAGCCGATTCTGCGGCGCGCGATGGAGGCGAATCCGAAAGACGCGAACGCCGCCTATCTCCTTGGCTGCCTGCTCTACGACAACCAGCCGGAAAACGCCATCAAGGCCTGGGAGGAAGCGCGCCGGCGCGATGACAAGTTCGCGCTCACGCATCGCAACCTCGGCCTCGCCTACGCGCAGCATGAGAAAAACATCCCCAAAGCCATCGCCTGTCTGGAGCAGGCCATCGCACTGAACCCGGCCGAGCCGCGTTTCTTCTACGAACTCGACGGGCAATACGAAGCCGCCGGCACGCCCGTGGCCCGGCGTCTGGAGATGCTCACGAAGCACCACGACACCGTGGCCAAACGCGACGACGCCCTCATTCGCGAGATCGTGTTGCTCACCGCCGCAGGCCGGGCTGACCGCGCGCTTGAATTGCTCCAGGGCCGGCGCTTTCGCAACTGGGAGGGGAGCAGCCAGGTTCACAGCGTCTATGTGGATGCCTGCCTCACGCACGGCCAGAAGCTGGCGGCGGAAAAGAAACTTCGCGAAGCGCTCGCCGCCTACGAGGCGGCCCTGGAGTATCCGGAGAATCTGGAGGTGGGTCGTGTCCGCCGTTCACCGCGAACCGCCCGGATTCCGTTACTCATCGGCACGGCTCACGAAGCGCTCAGCGACGCGGCCTCGGCCCTAGCCGCCTTCGAGCAGGCGGCGGTAGCACGAGGTGGTGGCGATTTCGAATCCGATTACTTCCGCGCGCGGGCCTTGCAGAAGCTCGGTCGCACGGACGAAGCCAAACCCATCTTTGAGCGCCTGGTTAAGAGCGGCGAAGAACAGCTTACGCAAGGCGAAGGCCCGGACTACTTCGCCAAGTTTGGCGAGAAGACGAGCGAGCGTGTGCGACAGGCCAACGCGCATTACCTCATCGGTCTGGGGCAACTGGGCTTGGGTGAGAAGAAGCAGGCTAACGCCTCCTTCCAGAAGGCGCTGGAATTGCATCCCGCCCATGTCGGCGCGCGAGAACAATCCCGCGCGGTCGTGGCGCGGTGATTCACGGCGACTGGATCGTCTGTGCGGGCTTGTCGCCCTGAGCAACAAACCCACGCTCGAGCAACCTGGTCAAGGGCGGTTTGGGTCTTTGCCTCAGCGCCCCGACGCGACGACCGCACTCGGTTATGCAACCGCCCTTCGCTCTGATATGGTCTCCATCATGAAAACGTTTCTCGCTGCCTTGCGGAGCGCCACCGCTCAAGTTGCGTTCGCGTTCGTGCTGCCCTTCACGGTCAGCGCTGCCGAGATTCATCTGAAGCCTGCTGCGGGCAAGGCGCTCCGCGAAGCCATTGCCTCCGCAACTCCCGGAGACACGCTGGTCCTGGAACCCGGCATTTACCATGAGCAGGTGCGCGTGGACAAAACCCTTACGATTCGCGGGGAGCCGGGGGCGATTCTGGATGGGGCGACGTCGTTGAAGGTTACCTGGTCGCCCGTCGCGGACATGAAGACGGTGTTCGCCGCCTTAACCGAGAATCGCCCGGAAGGATTGCTGGTGGGCGGCCGGTTCATCGCGGAGATCCGGTTTGATCGTGCCCAGGAGAGCGGGGACTGGCATTGGCGAACCTTGTTGGCAAAAGGAACTCCGCTGAGCGGGTTTGGACAGGTGCGGGCGTTGTGGATGTATCATCCGAAGGAGAAACGCATCTATGTACGGCTCGAAAACGGAGGGGCGCCGGAGACGGTGGCGCTTTCGGCGGTGATGTCGCGCCAGCCCTCGCTGGAGATCGTGGCGCCGGGTGTGGTGGTCGAGGGATTGACCTTCGCGGCAGGGGTGGAGGCGGTGACATTGAATGATGGCGCGAAGGATTGTGTGATTCGCCACTGCCGCGTGACTTCGTATGAGCGCACGGGAATCCTGATCACGGGGGGAGCCTCGACTTGCACGGTGGAGGGGTGTGAGATCACTCGGGGCGCCTTCGAAGAATGGCAGCCGACGGAAGAGGGCCGCCGCGAGAACTACGAGATCTGGAAGATTCACAAGAGTGTGGGCAAATACGACCGCATCGGCATCGAGATCAGCCGCGCCGGCGCGGGAAACCGCATCCTGCGCAATCACCTTGATCGCGTTTTCGACGGCATCTGTCTGGGGGATTACCGTGCTGAGTCGCTGGATAAGCCGATGCCTGATCCCGATCACGGGCGTGGCACGGAGATCGCGGAGAATGTGATCGAGAACACGCGTGACTCCGGAATTGAGTTGGGCGTGGGATGCGTGGAGGTGAACGTGCATCACAACACGCTGCGCCGCACGCACGGCGGGCTTCGTTTCAAAGTGCCGCGCATCGGGCCGGTGTTCATCCACCACAACCAGCTCATCGACGGCACGCCGTTCAACATCTGGTTCAGCATGGATTCATCCCCCGCCGAAGGCTACGTCTATCACAACACGATCACCGGCGGCAGCAGCCCAGCGCTGCTCTATTCATCGTTCAATGCGAAGCGCGATTTCGCCACACCGAAGTGGCATTTTCTCAACAATCTCGCGTGGAAGGTAAAAGGCGGCTTCTTCGAACAACGCAAGGCCACTCCGCCGCGTGATTTCACGGAATCGAACAACATCACCACGGATGACGCCATGACGGCCATTGATGCCGGGCTTGATTTGTCCACCTACCTGAAGGGCAAACCGCTGCCAGGCTGCGAACCGGGCTATTTCAAAGGCAAGGCGCCAGATGCCGGCGCGGGCGAATGACGGGTACCCTTCAATTTCTCACCCGGAGATGACCCTTGACCTTTATGAAACATCCATCCCTGTTGACGCCCCTCCTTCCTGCTTCCTTGCTCAAGCCAGCCATCTCCAGTGCAGCGGTCGGCAACGCAGCGGCGCTTGCCGCCGTCGTGGGAACCGCCTCCTTTGCCCGAACCAAAGCCACAGCGACGGGTGGGTTATCAACCTGAAACTATGACTACCACCATGAACCGACGCGCCTTCCTCACACGTTGCGGCGTAACTACCATTGCTGCTCCGCTGATTCTGCAATCCAACGCCCAGGCCGCCAGCCAGAGCGCTCCCAGCAAAACCCCGGCCGTGGACCGCACTTTCATCTCACGCCTGCAACCTGCGGTCGTAGGTGGCGGTTTCGAGCTGCCCGATTACTGGGTCTGGTGCGGCGCGCCCATTCGCGGCGAGGATGGCAAATACCACCTCTTCGCATCGCGCGTGCCGAAGGAAGTGGTGTTTCATCCGCACTGGCTTTTCCGCTCGGAGATTGTTCGCGCCGAATCGGACACGCCCGCCGGACCTTATCGGTTTGCCGAAGTCGCGCTCCCCCCACGCGGCGGTAACTTCTTCGATGCCCGCAGCACACACAACCCCCACATCCGCATGGTAGGCGACACATTCTTATTGCTGTATATGGGCACCAATTACGATGGTCCGACGCCGACGCCGCAACAACCGGAAGTCTGGCGCTCGCCGCGCTACCTGGCCACCTGGGCGCGCAAACGCATCGGCCTGGCCACGAGCAAGAGCGTGCATGGCCCATGGAAGCGGCTCGATACCCCTCTCATTGATCCCCGACCCGGCGAGTGGGATTCCATCGCGACCACCAATCCCTCCCTCTGCCCGCTGCCCGACGGCACGTTCCTGCTCGCTTATAAATCGCGCAAGGAGAACCTCGGCAACCTTCAGGTCGGCGTCGCGCACGCGCCGCATTATGCCGGCCCATGGAAACATCAGCCCACTCCTTGGATGTTCCGCGGTCAACCTGCGCACGTCGAGGATCCTTTCCTCTGGCATGAAAACGGCCGGGTACAGGCGTTGATGAAGGACATGACCGGGGAGATTTGCGGTGAGAAGTTCGCCGGAGTGCACGTCACGAGCGCGGACGGGCTCCAATGGGATTTTGATCGGGCCACGCTCGCCTACACCCGGCAGGTCCGCTGGAGCGATGGCCGCACCACCCGGCAGGGATTTCTCGAACGTCCGCAACTACTCGTGGAGAAGGGTGTCCCGACACACCTCTTCTGCGCCACCGCGGAAGGTCCTGGGATTGACCTGAAGGACGCCACGCGCACCTGGAACATCGTGTTTCCCCTCGGCAAATAGAATGGCATCGCATGAAAAGACTCCTATTCATCGGCACAACCGCCTGGGCGCTGGCCTTGGCGTCCGTTGGCAATGCTGCGGAGAGCGGCTTCAACTACGCGGAGGCGCTTCAGAAATGCCTCTATTTCTACGAGGCTCAGCAATCCGGCGTGCTCTCACCGAACAACCGCGTCGAATGGCGGGGAGCGGCGTGCCTCACCGACGGGCAGGACATCGGACGGGATTTAAGCGGCGGGTGGTTCGACGCGGGGGACCACTGGACCGCGAACCTGACGATGAGCTTTGGCGCGATGACACTGGCCTGGTCGGCGATTGAACAGCCGGAGGGCTGGCTCAAAACAGGCCAAATGGATGAACTGCTCGAAAGCCTCATCCATGTGAACCGCTACTTCCTCAAGTGTATCCTCAACCCAGACTGCAAGGATCCGGCGACCGAACTGGAAGTCGCCATTGGCTGCGGCGGGCGTGAAGGGGTTGACAGCCCCAATGTTCATGCGATGTGGGCGCCGGCGGAGGTCGCACACCTGATGACCAAGCGCCCCACCTTTCGATTGAACAAGCAGGTGCCGGGCGGCGACATTCCCGGCGCGATGGCGGCGGCAATGGCGGCGTCAGCAATGGTCATCCGCGAGCATGCGGGCACTCTCAAGGGGAAGAAGGGGTACGATGATTTCAACGGTGAGGTGTTTGCGGACTTGCTGCTGGACCGCGCGGAGAAGCTGGTGCTTTTTGCGCGCGCCAACTCAGGGCCGGTCGTCACCGACAAACTGCCGAAGGTGGAGCAGGACGCGATTCGCAAACAACGACGCGAAGCATTACGTGCTGACGGAAAGGTGGTGGAGACCGGATATCGGTCGGACCCTTTCGACAAAGTGTTTACGGCGGCCACGTTCCTGCAGCGGGCGCAGCTGGCGAAGAACCCGCAGTTCGGCACGAAGTGGTTCGATTTCGCCAACGAGATTTACGAGAAGGAATACAAGGCCGAGAATAACCATGACTGGTGGAAGGACTACGGGGCGGGCGGCTTTGGCAAGTTGGGCGCGTATAACATGATGCGGCTAAAGCCAGGGGAGGAGAAGTTCCATGCCGAACTACAGCTCTACTGCTGCCGTTTTTGCGAATACAAATCCACCCCCGGCGGACTGCGCTTGCGCGAGTGGTCCGCCCACGAATACGGCAGCCTGCGCCACGCCAACAATGCCGCCGTCATCGCGCTTTACTACAGCCAGCACGTGGAGCAGGCACCGCTGATCCAGGGCAACACCTGGTGGAAGGGCGGCAAATCCAACGCCCAGCTGAAAGAGTTGCTGGCGCGCGAGGCCCGGCGACCGGTGGATTATGTGTTGGGCGCAAATCCGTACGGTCGCAGCTACCTCGTCGGCTTTGGCAATCAGCCCTTCAACAACGTTCACCACCGGGGGGCATATGGCGCGTGGGCCGGCTTTGAACATGTCATTCAAGGCAAAGCAGACGACCGCAACATATCACGCCACACCCTCTATGGGGCACTCGTGGCCGGACCAGATCACAACGACGTGTTCCTGTGCGGCAAGGAACACTTGCGCTGGCTGCCGGTACCGGGTACGACGGGCCACGATTTCTTCTACCAATTCCCCAACCGCACAGAACCCGTGCGGAAAAAGGATTACCAGTGGAATGCCGCCGACCAGCCATTCCAGGATGTGATGGACTCGCAATTCAATGAGGTGGCGCTGGACTACAACGCCGGTTTCACCGCGAGCCTGGCCTGGTTCTGCGCGCACGGACTCAGTACGGGGAAGCCGCTGCCGGACAGCGAATTTCCGCCCAAAGCCTCGCGCCACGATTCGCTCGATATGTCATCGACAGATCGTGAGTTCTTTGTAGTGGCGAAGGGGGTTGGGAATGCCGCCGATGAGACAGAGATCGAAGCAACCCTCTGGAACCGCAGCCGCTGGCCCGCGCGCGTCAGCACGAACCTTAGCTTTCGTTACTTCTTCACGCTGGATGGCAACGGCAAACCGGATCAGGTACGGGCGACCTTGACGGGTGCCGAAAAAGCCACGGTCAGCGAAGCCAGGCTGCTGGTGGGCAAGACGGCCTATGTCGAAGTTTCCTTCCCTGGGGATGCGATTTATCCCGGCAACATGAAGCTGGCCAGCCGGACCGTGAAGCTGAAACTCACAGCGCCTGGCTGGAACGCAGCAAACGATTGGTCGGCAGATTCGTTCGGAGAGAAACCCAGGCTCGTGCCACGGCTCGCCGTTTATGCCGACGGAAAACATATCTCCGGTGAAGAACCGGGCCCTACTCTATGAAGAACTCCACACACCAATCCCGTCGCCGATTCCTAGCCAACGCCGCCTGCGCCACAGGAGCGATGACAGTTCCCGCCATTTTGCCGTCCTCTGTCTTTGGCGCTGAAAGCCAAACCGCTCCGAGCAACAAAATCACCCTGGGGTGCATTGGCGTGGGCGGGATGGGGACGGAGAACATGAAGTCGTTTCTCAGCCAGCCCGACTGCCGGGTTGTCGCCGTCTGCGATGTGAGCGAGAGCAAACGGCAAAAGGCCAAAGAACGGGTGGATGCCCAGTATGGCGATCAAGGCTGCGCGATGATTGCCGACTGGCGCGAACTGATCGCGCGCAAGGATATCGACGCGGTCATGATTGCCACGCAGGACCACTGGCATTCCCTGATTGCGGTGGCCGTCGCCAAGTCCGGCAAGGACATGTATTGCGAGAAACCGATGGGCGTTTCCCTGGATGACGGCCAGGCCATCCGCAACGCCGTCCGCAAGCACAACCGAGTTTTTCAGGCCGGCACCTGGCAGCGGTCAGCGCGCGATTTCCGCTTTACCTGCGAACTGGCCCGCAACGGTTACTTCGGGAAGCTGCACACAGTCGAGGTGGCCACCGACGGGACCAAGTACACGGCTGGCTACAAAGGCCCGCGAGATCCTCAGCCCACGCCCCCAGTGCCCGCAGGCTTCGACTGGGAGATGTGGCAAGGCCCAGCCCAGCGACACCCCTATCATCCGGCGCGGACCAGCGGCGACTGGTTCATGATCCGGGACTACAGCGTGGGCTGGACCTGCAACTGGGGCGTCCATCATCTCGACATCGCCTTGTGGGGCTGTCCGGAGCTGGGCACGGAACCCTTTGAAATCGAGAGTCGGGTGACTTGGCGGAATGAAGGCTTCACCGACACCGTGAACGAGTGGGAAGCGACCTATACTTACACCAACGGTCTGAAGCTGGTGTTCAAGGACCAGAAGAAGATGCCCACCGGCTGCCGGTTCATCGGGGACAAAGGCTGGGTACGGGTGGATCGCCAATGGGCTGGCCATCCCGGCTTGGTGGCCTCAGAGGACTCGCTCCTGGAAATCAAACTGCGCCCGGATGACTTGCGCCTCTACAAGTCCCAAAACCACACTGGAAATTTCCTGGAGTGCGTTCGTTCCCGCAAAGACCCCATCTCCGATGTGGATACCACCCACAAAGCCTCTTACCTGGGTCTGCTGACAGAAATTGCCGGACGGCTGGAACAAAAGCTAAGATGGGACCCGAAAAAGGAGCAATTCATCGGAAATAGCGAAGCCAACCGACTGCTGGGCCGGACGATGCATAATGGGTGGAAACTGGTTTCCTGATAACTGAGGCCAGGCATTATCTGAATTGCTCGGCTTGGGACTCCACCCTCACCTGCCCTCTCCCCGCCAGGGGAGAGGGAGATTGTTTTTGGGGGCACGGCACCAGGGGCGGCGCTCGTTCCTCTCCCGCAGTCGCGGGACTGGAGCTTATTGGGGGCGGCTTTTATCAGGCTGGTCTGCGACCGGCATTCCGAATGCGGTTCGGGGGATAGGGGACGGCTCAGGTGTCGCCACACCGGGAGTTTGGGATTGCGGAACGGCAAACCACAAAGTCAATGGCATGCCGATTCATGGCTGGCGAAGAAGCTGGCCGACGTTGGTGGTGAACAATGGCTCCCGCACCCCGGGGACCGGTGGGAACTTAAAGTGGTCGAGGGTGAGTTGGCCGACGCGCTCCGCATGGACGACCGGGCGGGTGTCGGCGGCGGCCAGCCCCAGGCGGACGTCCTCCAGCGTCAGGCGCTCAACGTGGCGGGCGTAAAGACCCCAGGCGGGGAGCGGACGGGCGTCCACCCCGGGGCCTTTAAGCACCTGGTTCGCAGGCCACGGCAGGCCACCGCCGGTGAACTCCACCCGCACATTGCGAAAGACAACATTCGTGATGGGTTCGGCGGCCCAGCTTTCCACCGAAAGCGCCGAGCGGTAAACGCCGGTCGCGTTCAAGCCGCTCACGGTGACTTTGCCGACGGTATTGCCGGGCTTGGTCCAGATGGTCACAGGCGAGGCAACGTTTTCCATCACATTGTCGGCGATGACCACATCATCGAGCGGGCCGCGCGTGGCATCCCAGGCGCCCGGCTGGAGGATGATCCCGGAAAGCATGTTGGTCCGGCGTTTCTCGCCCGAGGTGCGGTGCGGCTGCTCTCCCGGGCCGCGAAAGAGATTTTTGGCGATCGTCAGCCGCGTGGCCGGACCAATGAGGCGGATGCCGTTGCACGAGGAGTTTATCAGGCAATCGCTGATGACCGTGTTGTTCCAATAACGGCCCGCGATGGCGTCATCGCCGGTGTAGAACTGGCAGCCGAGGATCTTCACATTCTGGCACCAGCGTTCCGGCGCGCCGCGCCAATGCACCCCGTCCCAGCCACCGATGAACTTCGCGTTGCGGATCTCGACGTCGTCGCTGGCCTGAAAGAACATGGCGTAATTTGCCGCGTCGAGGAAGGTCACATCACGCACCAGGACGCGGCGGCAATTGATGAAGACGAACGCGTGCGGACCGCGCATCCGCTCCTCGCCGGTCGGGTCGAAAACCTTGGCGCCATCCACCACGCCCTCGCCCGTTATCGCGATGTCCTCAGCGTTTTCGGCGACAATCAGCCCGCGATGCCACTTGCCCCATTTGGCCTCGGGCATGAAGGCGGGCGGGATTGGCTGCGCGTAGAGGGACAGGTTCGTCGTGCCGATGAGCCTGGCACCCGCATCGAGGTGCAGCGTCACGCCGTTGGTCAAATGCAGCGAACCGGAGAGATAGCGGCCCGCCGGAAAACGGACCGTACCGCCGTGGTCGCGGGCACAGTTGTCAATTGCGGCCTGAATCGCCACGGTGTCCAGCGTCACCCCGTCGCCCTTCGCGCCGAGCTTGCGAACATCAAACGCATCAACCGCAGGAGCGGAGGCGGCCCAAGTGAGCAGAAGCAGAACGATGGATTTGATCAGGGTGGTCGTCATGGGATTCGTTTTAGTGGCGTTGCGGTCCGGCACCGTAGGCGGTGCGGACACAAAGCCTTTATGGTTGGGAAGAGTGGTCAATGAGAAGCCTTTCCGATGTGAGTTTTCACCATGTCAATCCCGGCATCGTCTGGGAGTTGAACCGTTCCAGGAGGGTTTTGTCGGGGATGGTTTTCCGGACGATTTCAACCGCACTTTTTTGAGCTTCTGAGTTCTCAGGGAAGCCGCGCCAAGTGAAAATCCAAATATCAATCAACGCATAATCCACCCCGCGCGAGAGCGCCATCTCGCGGCGCAACTTGTCGTTGCGCCGGTGGTTTTGGGTGATCGCCTCCTCGTAGGCCTGGCGCACTTCCAGATTCTTGATGGCTTGCGGGTCCATGCCCGCCATGAGCGGCCCGGTTCCCCGGGAGAGCGGCGGGGAGACGTTCAGATAAACAATGTTCGTTTGCGCATTCCGGTCATAATGGGGATCGCGGGCCTCGGCGAGCGCAAGCAACACCTTCAATTGGAGCCGGAGACAGTCCTCATCCAGCTTGCCCAGGCGACTTTTGTCTCCGCGTGGATTCAGGGAGGCGGAGGCCTTTTGGGCGGCCAGAAGAAGCTCGTAATCGGCATTGGTTTTCGCGAATTGATCCAGCTTTAATTGGACAACTGCCTGCGCGTTGGTCAAGGCTTCCAGGGAATCATTGGATTCGGCGCACACACGCGTGGTGAACGTGAGGACGAAAGCAATTATCAGGGAAGGGAGAAGGATGCTTTTCATAATCCGCGTGAACGATGGCCAGTGCCCACGGTCACGCGATGGCCATACAGGGGCTTCATATGGGACAACGCTAAACCGAACCGGTTCCCAAAGCGACTCAAAAATGCGGAGTAGGGACGCCGCGTAGGGATACGCGGCCTACAACGAACGGACCCGGTCCCAGACCACGGCAAGACGGTCTCACACGAAGGTGCGCAAATGCCGCCAGGTAGCTTCCTGAGGCAAGCGGTAACCAGTGAACAGGTAACCGCTATGGAAGGGAGTGACCCGGCAGGGTGGTCGCCTTGCTGCAAACCGGTTTGGCCTTCACATTGCCGATCGTGTATTTCCCGTTGGCCGGACAACGAAGTTGAGCTTTGAGATACTTGTCCGTGCCGACCAGGTCATGCCAGGTGGGCGTGTCGGTGTCGGTCTTCTTATATTCCAAGGCCCATTGCAGCTTGGCACCATCAATCTGGCGCAGATGATTGATGCACGCATTTTTTCCGGCGGTGGTGGACACCCTGACACAATAGGGAATGGCGGTGACATTGATAGCCACCAGCAGCAGGCAGATCCAGCCGGGCACGGCGCAAACGCCGTGGCCTTTCCCTTTCGCTGGTGCCTGGGAAAGGGCGAAGCACACCCTGGCGCGCCAAGCGCACAAAACACTTGCGACGCCCATGCAGATGCCTAGGCCCAACGCGGGCGCGACCACCACCTCGACAGGGTCCGGATACGGAGAAAGAACACTCAACAACAAAATGGTGCTGGCGGCGATGACCAGGCCGCACCAGCCAAGAATACGGCTAACGCGGGCCAGTTTTGCTCCCTTAGGTGGAAGAGTCTCAGACGGTTTAAGATCGTGCATATGCGATTATTGGAGAGGCTCCGGGTTGCTTGGGTTATGGCAAAGTGTGGTCGAAAATCGAGCAGGGAGCCATACCCCACCAGGAACAATGCCAAAGGGACGGACCCCTCGTACTTGCCGCATTCACGGATTCACCCTTCATCTATTTCTTGATTTGGGGATACAAGGTCACGAGGGCGACGGCGGGGGACGGGAGTTTCAGCGTCAACCCTGATGCGGCGAGCCCCTGGCTGGCGAGCGCTTCGAGAGAGCGCTGGTCATCCACGATGCGGACTTCGACGGTGGCGCCTTCCGCCCACGGCAGGTGAGCGAAGGATAGCCGGATATCCTCACCGCCGGCCAGGTTGGCCACGAGCACGCCCGCTTTCGTGTTGCCGGCGTTGGTGCCGGCCACGACGGCCAGCTTGCCTGGCACGCCACCAGCCGCGCGCACGCGCTTGGGAGTGTCGAGCATCTGCGCAAAGGCGAGCATCGCGTAATAGTTCCGGGTCGGGGCGCCGACTTCGGTGAACAGGCCGAACCCTCCCGTTTCGCCGTGGTAGAAATTGCTGACATCCAACGGCGCGTCCTGGAGTTCGAGGAGCGCCGCGACCAGGAATGTGCCACCGGGTGCGCCCATCATCTGGTCCATCGCCTTCTGCCGCACCTCGGGCGCGACCTTCCGCCCCAGCACGTCCCACGAGTTGCCAGGCAGATAATTCCACTCGTTCAGATGGCTCTCGGTCTTCGTGAAGCCGCGCGCGTCGAGCACACGGCGCACGGCCCGGGCCCGGGCGGCGAGTTCAGCCGGATTGTCTGTGTAGCAGTGCCACGAGAAGAAATCCAATGGCAGCGACTCGCGCCGGCAGAGGTCGAGAAACGCGGCGCAGAATTCCGAGGGCACCAAGTCCTTCCCGTCGAATTTGCCATAATAGCCAAAGGCGGGGCCGCCAATCTTGATGTTGGGAAATTCTTTCCGGAGGGTTTGCGCCGTCACGCGATACAACTCCAGAAACTGCGCCTCGGTGCCCGTCCACATGACCGGGCGGTTCTCCGGCTCGTTCCAGATTTCCCAGTAACGGATGCCGTAGCGAAAGCCGCCGGCCCAGCCTTCGTTGTAGTGGCGCACGATGCCGGCGCACGCGGCCGCCCAGCGCGCCGGATCCCGGGGCGGATGCACATAACGCTTCACGGTCTGATGCTCGATGCTCTCACCGAGCCGGTAGATGACTTCCGCGCCGGTCGCGCGAACGCCGGCAATATACTCATCCGTCGCGCGGAAGTCGTAGCTCGCGGGCAATGAGGGATCAGCCTCGGGATTCGGAAACACGGCGTGCAGATCCACGACGGCGGGATTGGGGTGATGGCAATCGTGCAGGCGGGTGGAGGGCACGCGCAGGCGCTTCTGCGCGTCAGTGACGTCCACCAGCCCATTTGCGGCGAGCGGGCCTTTGTTGAGGCCGTGCAGCGCGCGCAATTCTCCCTGCGCCTCGGCAAAGTCCACCGCGATTCGCTGTGGTTCGCCGGCACGAATGCCAACGGCCGCGAAAAGGGCGATGGCCAGAATAGCGAGGCCATGGGGGCCGGTCCTCCCTGCTGACGCCCCGGTTTCCGTTGCACCTCTGCCTGCCGGCGAATCCGAACTCAGGGGCTCCTGCGGCGTCCGGACCACAGCAGCGGCGTCAACCATCATCACTCGTTGCTTCACACGCGGGAGTCTGAACAGGCTCGTCTGGCGAGTAAAGCCGCTTCCCAACTTTCTGGGCGGATGGTTCAGACAGTTGCTGGAGAGAAAAGCGACGGATCACATTTCCCGCAAGGCGCGCGCCACCGGGAGACGGGCCGCGCGGATGGCGGGCAGAAGGCCGCCGACCAGTCCGATCAGAGCCGAATAGAGCAGGCCCTGGAGGAGCAACGAAGGGGTGACGGCAAAGGCAAAGGTGATCTGGCTGAAGCTCTGCCAGTTGATGGTGGAGGCGCGGTAGCCGTTAAAGGCGAAGTAGGCCAGGGCCGCCCCGACCGAGCCGCCGAGGAGCGCCAGGAACAGGGCCTCAAAGAGCACCGAAAGCACGACGGGGCCGGTTCCGAAGCCCAGCGCCCGCAGCGTGGCGATCTCCCGGGTGCGGGCGGCGACGGCGGTGTACATGGTGTTCAGGGCACCAAACACGGCGCCAATGCCCATCAGGCCGGCGATCAGCACGCCCAGGGTGGTGATCAGCCGATAGACCATCATTGATTGCTCGGCGTAATATTCGTCCTGGCGGACCACCTTGACGTTCACGCGCGGATCGGCGGTCAGGGTGTCCTTGAATTTGACGAAGGCGTCGGCGGAGGCCAGCTTCACCAGGACCGATTGATAGCTGTTGCCCCGCTCGTAGGCGGGCTGCAGCACGCCGGCATCGGTCCAGATTTCGGATTCCGACATGCCGCCGGCCGCGCTGAAAATGCCGACCACGGTCCATTCGTTGCGCCCGATTTTGAGCTTCGCGCCCAGGTCCAGCCCGGCAAATTCCCGGGCCGCCCCCTGGCCGACGATGACCTCATTGCGGCCCGTCTCAAAGCGGCGTCCCGCGACGAGGCGGATTTCCGGGCGGACCTGAAAGGCGGGCGGCTGCACGCCGCGCATCGGCACGTTCGCGTCGGTGCCGGTGGAGCGTTTGGGGAGGTTGATGACGACAAACAACTCCGCCGAGGCCAGCGGGCCGTCCGGAGTGCGGACAATGCCGGGGCAATCCGCGATAATCCGGGCGTCCTCCCCGGTGAGGCCGCTCATCATTTCGCCATCGGCGCCGCTGCGCAGAACGATGGCGGTATCGGCGTGCCCGGCGGAGGTCATCGCGGCGCGGAAGCCCTGGCCGATGGAGAGCACGCCCACCAGCACGGCCACGACACCGGCGATGCCGAAAGCGGCGGCGGCCGCCGCACCCTTGCGCTCAGCCAGGGTTTGCAGGCTCACCAGGGTGATGGCGGCGGTTTGGGAGAACCAGTTCACAGCGGAGATGGGGTTGAAGGTGAGGAGTTCACAAGGGTGGCCACAGTTCAGGTCCGGCGCAGCGCCACGGCGATGCGCAGACGCATCGCCTGCCAGGCCGGCAACAGCCCGGTCCCCAGCCCCAGGGCCAACACCAGCCCCAAGCCGACGAGCAGATCCCACGTGGGGAAATAGAACATCGGCAAAGCCCCCCGGGTTGGATCACCGGCGGAGATCAACACCCAGGCGATCCCCAAGCCCGCCAGCCCCCCCAGGCCGGAGAGCAGGCACGATTCCGCCAGGACGAGCGCCACGACCTGCCCGCTGGTGAAACCAACCGCCTTGAGGACGCCCAGCTCCTCGGTGCGCTCGCGCACCGACTGGGCCATGGTATTGCCCGCGACCAGCAGGATTGTAAAGAACACGGCACCGAGAATGGCGACCATGATGGTGGTGATATCGCCGATCTGCTTGGCAAAGCCGCGCACGAAGGCCCCCTCCGTCTCGGCCTTGGTCTCCGCCGGCGAGTTGGCGAACTCCTCGTCGATCTTGCGCGCCACCTCCTCCGCCACCTTGGGGTCATTTACGCGCACAATGTACCAGCCGACCTGGCCTTTCATATCCGACCGCGTCTCGTCGAAGTAGTCGTAGCGAAAGAAAAACTGGGTGGTGTCGGTCCCCTGCTCCACCCCCTCGTAAATGCCGACCAGATCAAAATCCCAGGTCCGGCCGCCATCCGATTTGGTCCAGATCGTGGCCTGCAGCGGGATGCGGTCCCCCACCTTCCAGCCGAAGCGATCGGCCGTCTTGCGGCCCACGATGGCACCCGTCCGCGTGGCCAGCCATGCTTTTTTCGCCTCTTCGGAGAGCCGGAATTCCGGATAGAGCGCGAGGAATTCGAGCGGTTCAACGGGCATCTGCGCGAAAAAGTTCCTCGGCTCCTGGTAGATGCCGCCGAACCAGGAGGCGGAGGCGATCTCCTTCACGCCCGGGATGCGGCTGATACGGGCCTGGTAGCTCACCGGCAGCATCTGGATGATCGAAACCCGATGGCGCACCACCAGGCGATCCGCGCCGGCAACGCTGACGCCCTGATCCAGGGCCTGGCGGATGGCGGCCAGGTAGCCGTACAGGATAAAGGCCACCAGGACCGACAGCAGGGTCAGCAGCGTGCGCAGCTTTTTGCGCTTCAGATTGCTCCAGAGCAGGGGGGAAATATTTCATTCCGGCTTCTCCGTGGTCAGCCGGCCCTTGTTCAGGTACCGGACTTGCGTGGCGCGCGCCGAAGCGTGGGGGTCGTGCGTGACCATGATGATGGTCTTGCCGTGGTCGCGATTGAGCGCCTGGAGCAGGTCGAGAATCTCATCGCCGCTCTTGCGGTCCAGGTCGCCGGTCGGCTCGTCGCAGAGCAGCAGGGTGGGATCGGTGACGATGGCCCGCGCAATCCCCACCCGCTGCTGCTCCCCGCCCGAGAGCGTGCGCGGATAGTGCCTGGCGCGGTGGGCCACCCCGACGACGGAGAGGGCGGCGGCGACATGCTGCCGGCGCTCCGCCTTGGACAGGGGGGTCAACAGCAACGGCAGCTCCACGTTTTTCTCCGCCGTCAGCGCTGGGAGCAGGTTGTAGAGCTGGAAAACGAAGCCGATGTGGCGCGCCCGCCAACCGGCCAGGGCACGGTCCGAGAGCACATCCACGCGCGCCCCGGCCACCGTGACTTCGCCCTGCGTCGGGCGGTCCAGGCCGCCGATGAGGTTCAGCAGGGTCGTCTTGCCAGAGCCCGACGGGCCCATCAGCGCCAGGAATTCGCCCTGCGCCACCTGCAAATCCAGGCCGCCGAGGATGTGGATGGTTTCCGAGCCGCGCTGAAAAACCTTGTCCGCCCCGGTCACCTGCACCAAAATTGTCTTTTCGCTCATGGCAATGCCTCCAACCGTTCGCCTTCGGCCAGGTTATCCGGACCGCTGACGACAATTTGTTCCCCATCCGCCAACCCGGCCGTCACCACCACTTCCTCGCTGCGCGCCACGCCGAGCGTCACCGCCCGGCAGTCCGCCCGCCCGTTGCGCACCACCCAGACCACGTCCCGATTGTCCTGACGGCGGACAGAATTCCGGGGAATGAGCAGCGTGCGCTGTCCGGCCACTGTTTCGGAGGTGCCGTGAAAGGCCACCTTGACCCCCATTTGCGGCAGAATGCGCGGATCAAGTTTGTCAAAGCCCACCCGGACTTTCACCGTCGCCTTCTGCCGGTCGGCGGTCGGAATGATGGCGATGACCCGGGATTGAATCTTCCAATCGGGATAGGCATCGAGCGTAGCTTCGACCGCCTGGCCCGGCTCCACGCGGTTGATGTAGCTCTCGTTGACGTCCACTTCGATCTCCTGCGAATCCATATCCACCAGCGTGCAAATGCCGGTCCGGGTGAACCCGCCGCCGGCGGAGACGGGCGAAACCATTTCTCCCGGCTGCGCGTCCTTGGAAACCACGATGCCGGTGAACGGGGCGCGGATGACCATGTCCTCCATCTGCTGCTGCACCAGGGCCACCTGGCGTTCGGCGACCGTCACTTCCGTCAGTTGGCGGTCCAGGCGCGCCCGCTGGGCCTTGACCTCGGCCGTCGCGCGGTCCAGGTCGGCCGTGCTCGCGATCTGGCTGGCGGCCAGGCGGGTGACGCGTTGCAACTCGCGCTGCGCCTCGTCCAGGCGTACCCGGGTCTCCTCCAGGGAGCTTTTGCTGGCGGCGACCTGGGCCTCGCACAATTGGAGGCTGGCTTTGACATTCGTATCGTCCAGTCGGGCCAGCACCTGGCCCGCCTTGACCTTCAAGCCTTCCTCCACCAGCACCTCAATCACTTTGCCGGTCCCCTTGGCCGACACCGTCGCCGCCCGCCGGGCGATCACATAGCCGGAGGCGTTCAACACCGTCTTCGTCCCGCCCGATACCGTCTCCCGCACCGTCAGGATACGCACCGACCGCGCCTTGGGGCGGCTGAACCACCAACCGGCCCCTGCGGCCAGCCCCAGCAGCAGGAGAATCAAAAGGACCGTGCCGACCGGAAAGCCACGCTTATCAGGCTGGCTCCGATCAATCCGCAATTGGTTCAGGGTTTGCTTATCCATCGTGTCTGGGCGGCAAGAGCAAATCCCTTTTTCCCGCCTGGGTCAAGGCGACAGATGGCATCCCATAAATTCGAGCTGGCCGCAGTCGTGCATATCCGGCCGACAGGGTACAACCAGATGGCGCAACTCTGCTGGTTCGTGATGGTGAACTCGGCAACATTGGTGCCTGCGTCCAGCCAGCGCTGAATCGTCGCAGCGTAATTGGTGTGCAAGGTGCTGAATACCGGGGCAAGGCCGACCACGCTGTTCGTGAACCCCGCAAAACGAACGGTCTGGGTTGCCGACGGGGCCGACAAAGTGAAAACCCAGGCGACTCCCGCGAGAACCACACAAGCAACAACTGCGATTGCAATCCGGAGTTTCATGGCGATGCGCACACTGCCATATCAACGATCGTGATGAGGCGCGGCGGGCCAAGAGCGCTGGTAATGGAACCGCGAGGCGATCCCGCCGTCGCCTCGATCACGTTTGTTAGCCTGGGAATGTCTCATCGCCAAACTCCCCTCAACATGAACTCCTCCAGACTCGGCGCAAGCTCATGGATGCCGCCAAAGTTATGATCCTCTACCACCACTCGACCCGTGGTCGTCTCAATGCCGAAGGGATTGGCGAAACCGTCCCAGCCAATAATGAAAACGTCGCGCATCGTCCAGCCGCGTGGTGGCCCGAACTCTCGTCTGAACTTGGCGTGGCTCTTGGCAAGCTCGGTGACGTCGTCCACCGCCTCCGCACCGAAATGACCACCGCCGCAGGTGAGCAAAAACCAACGATAGTCCTCTGGAATAGGACCGTAGCTCTCCTCGAACTCGCGCAGCTCCTGCTCTGTGGCGGGATCTCGGCGCAGCGACTCTGGCATTGCAGCGATGTGATCCTGAATCTTCTGCTTGGCTTCCGGTGAAAGCATGGCGGGTGCAGGCTAACGCAAAGGTCAGCGACGGGAGCCAGCCGCCGGTGGCGTTCGATTTGTGTCCGCGCGAATCGGCTGGCTCCCGTCCGCTGGACCGCCTTGTTCGCCATTCGTTGCAGTCGGCGTTTTCCTCAGGCGATCAAGTTTCTCGTGGAAGCGTTTTCCTTGCTCAACGTCGCTGATGACCAAGAGACCACAGAGCATAGCTGCACCCCCGCCAGCGACGCGATACCAGCGGGGTCCCAAGCACAAAGGCAGCACCGCGAAGGCTGCCATGACCGCGTACCACGGCCAATAGTCGCCTGGAGTCGACATAAGAAATAACGACAGCAGGAAGAGCACCCCGCACACAACCAGGCAAATCTTGGAAACTCGCAGTTTCATCTACTTTGGCGAACCATGTTATTATCAGGGCAATTTGCCCTGATAACTTGATATTGGCCGGGTTTTCAGGCAAGTTTGCCCGTTGTTGTTATCAACCAGCAAAACGCAGTGCTTCATAGCTGCCACCCTACGCGATCCGCATGAATAGTCAATCCACCGGCCTCAATCTTCTCACAAAGCTGGTATTGGAAATCGAAGACTATGCGGAACCGGGGCCGGGACGGCTCGGCGGAAGCCTCACCCCACCACGGGGAACGGGCCGAATGCGGATTGTGCGGTCCCCGCCCCCAGGCGGGTGGGCGGGCTATTTCGTTTCGGATGCCCCCAGATCCGGGGCGGGTCCGCTGAACGGATAGCCGGCATCCATCCCCGCATCCAGCGCGGGGGAGCCAGGGAGCAAGGCAAAGTGGGGATCCAGCCCCGGATCAGCAAACAGGCTGTGTGACTCTTTTCCTGATTTTGTCTGATAGGCCCGGAGGTCATCCATGAAGAAATCACCGCCGCCCCTGCCCGCTCCGCCAGCCCATCGTATGACGGGCTTTTCCCTGGATGCTTTGAAATAGCAGTTGTGATCCATCTGGAAGGACGCGCACGTGCGGTCGGTTGAAGACAAACAGGCATCGGCCGATCCGGCGAAGATATTGTTGCGTATGAACACATTGGTGAACGACATGCTGCTCTCAAAGAATTTCAGGTGCGCGGAGCCGCCCTGGTCCGGTCTTTGCGCTGTGCTCCAACCCCGGCCGCTATTGAGGCAGGTGTTGTGCTCGAACCAGATGCCGTCCGCCGTTGAATTCGTCTGATGCCCCCAGAACTCGAAGGAATAGAAGCAATTGTTGATGACGTTGTGGTGGAAGCGCAGCCTGGTGATGGCATAGTCTTTGGCGGCGACCCTGGCATCGCCGCCCTGAGGGGAAATGCCCGCATCATAGACCTGGTTGAAGACGCAGTTTTTCACCGTCACATCGGAATTGCCCATCCATAATTGAACCCCATTCCCCATCCTGACGGGTTTCGCCCGGGGAGAGTTCATGAATGTTTGAATCGGAAAATAACAGCCCCCGATCCACGAAAAATCGCAATCGCTGATTTCAATGTGGCTGCAATCACGGAGAAAGAGGCCGTTGTTTTTTGAATACCGGATGTCGAGATTGCTGAAGGTGAGGTGGTGGCCATTGACCACCTCGATGTTGTTCTCACAATTCCGGATTCCGGTGGCTTCAATGTGCCGGTAATGGCGGGATGGGTTGTCCGTGGAACACACATACAACAGGGTGTCAGACAGATTCAGGCAAAAATCCCCCTGGGTGGCCAGATCGGCCAGGAATCTCTTTTTGACACCGACGGATTCCTCATGATTGAAAATCAGGTTGGCCACGTCGGGGGTTATGCGGCCCGTGCGTTTCAAATCCTGGTTCGTCACGTTTATGATGGAGGTGGTGCGCCAAATATTCTCCGCGCTCCTGGTCCAGAAGGCCGGTGCGCTGATGTCCTTGCTGGCCAATATCAATGGTTTTGCGCCTTTCCCGTACGCCCCGAACACAATGGGTTTTCCCGCCGCACCAGACGACAATCCATACAGGGACTGCCCCTCCCGCCACGCGTCCCCGCGCTTGAACAGAATGGCATCGCCGGGGGAGAATTTCGTCTGGTTGACCTTGGCAATGCTCAACCAGGGGGTCGAAGGCGTCAATCCATCGGCCGCATCGCTGCCGGTGGCGGAAAGATAATACGTGGCGGCGCCAGCGGCGTCACTCAACATGGAGGCGACGGCGGCAAGGATGGCCAGCGAAACCAGGAAACAATTTCTGGTGATAAAGGATGGGTGGCGTTTCACGGTTTCTCAAACGGCAGTCCGGACGGATGGTTGTCCTGTTCGTTGGCTTTTCTCCAACGGTGCAGGGTCGCGTTGAGGCTTTTCCAGCTTCCCAGGTGCAGCCGCTCGGCTATCCACGGCAGCGTCAAGGTCGTCTCCCGGCGCAGGCGGGCGGCTATGGCCAGCTTGGCGGCGTCGCCTTTGGCCCGCTTGGCCAGAGTGCCCTCCTTCCATCGCAACCGCCGGAGTTCCACGCCAATGATGCGCTCCGCTTTGGCCGTCGCACTCTCCACCACCAACGCCTGGGAGGGACGCGGCCTCCGCTTGCCGGCCATCTGCCTGAGCAACCCGGCCTTGAACTTCGCCGAACCCAGGCACCACCCCCGCCGAACCGATTTGAACTCCACCGAATCCCCTCCCCCGGCCCGCTGCTCCTCCATCCGCTGCTCAAAGAGCCGACGCCCCGCCGCGTCATCCCGCTGGATACCGTGCCCCGCCAGCAACCGATCCACCCGCAGCCACTGGGGCCGTTTCGCAGCGGCAGCCAGACACGGCCCAAAACTGCTCCAGGGATACTCCCGCAGCCGCTGGTTCGGCTTGAGCAACCTGGCCCGCACCGGATTCAGATGCACGTAGTCACACATCGTGCGCAGGTAGCCGGGGCCGCTGCCATCCACGAAGAGCGACTTGTAGCGGCCGCTGAAAACGGGGCCGCCGCGCTTGTTCCGGGTGTTGAACCGTATGGTGTAGGCACTGAGGAACCAACGCATCCCGTCCACCAGATTGGCATTGGGGGTCTCGACCACCAGGTGAAAATGATCACGCAGGAGGCAAAAGGCATGCACCTGCCAGCCGGTCTTCTCGCACGCCCCGGCCAGCGCCTTCAGGAAATCCAGCCGGTCGGCATCGGTCACAAAAACAGGTTTCCTGCCATTGGCCCGGCTCATCACGTGGTAGATGGCACCCGGATATTCAACTCGGAGTTTTCGCGGCATTGGGCCAGCGTAACACCGGCCAGCATAATGTCGAGACTTCGATCAATTGGAATCTTCGTTCACTGGGGAGAACTCTGTTTTACCAGAGGTTTTGTCAAGGGATCGGCAAAGCGGCGTCCACTCACGCCTGATCCAGAGACCAGCCGTTGTGGCAGGGCTCCTCGACGTACTGGTTGGCGGCGGGGTCATTGGTGAATTTCCGCCGGGCGGTGTCCCACTCCAGGCGTTTGCCCCGGCGGATGGCGATGTTGCCCAACTGCACCGCCTCAGCGAGCGGACCCGCCCCATCAAAGTGACACCCGGCCGGCTCGCCGCCCTGGACGGCTTGGAACCATTCCACCCAGGTGCCGCCCCGGCGCGGGAGGGTCCGGGGGAGATCCTTGAATTTCGCAGCGCGGGCCTCATCGAGAATCTGGTGGCCCAGCATTTTGCCCTGATCACCGATGTACAGGGTGCCCTCCGGGGGGAGCGGTTCGCCATCCATCTCGGCGGGGTACGGGGGCTTGAGACCGCCATCGTACCAGATGAGGCGCACCGGGGGCATTTGCCCGCGCGCCGGGAACTCATAGGTGACCAGGGCGGCGAGCGGGGCGGACTCCGCGAGGACCTTGGTGGCGGTGGCGCTGACCCGGACCGGCGAGGCCAACTGCAAGGCGCGGAACGGGGTGTTGAAGTAGTGGCAGCCCATATCGCCCAGGGCGCCGGTGCCAAAATCCCACCAGCCACGGAAATTGAAGGGGTGATAGACGCTGCGGCTGGGGGGCTTGCCGGCCATGTTCATCTGGGTGAGGGCAGGATGCCCCTCGGGCCAGGATTGACGGAAAGGGCGCTCCGGAGCCGGCCCCAGCCAGAGCTTCCAATCGAAGGAGGCCGGGATGATATCCTGACCGGCGGGCCGCTCCATGCCCTGGGGCCAGATGGGGCGGTTGCTCCAGATGTGAACCTCACGCACCGGCCCGAGGGCACCGGCAGCGATCAGCTCGCAGGTGCGGCAGGCACCATCCGTGGTATTGGGCGAGGCGGTGACCTGGGTGGCCACGCCGGCGCGGCGGGCCTCGGCCACGACGAGGCGGCTCTCATGGATGGTGCGGGTGAGGGGCTTGACGCAGCAGACGTGCTTCTTGCGGCGCAGCGCGGCCAGGGTGATGAGGGCGTGCGTGTGGTCCGGGGTGCCGCAATAGACGGCGTCGATCTTATCGCCCTCGGCCTGGAGCAGCTCGCGGAAATCCCGGTAGCGCCGGGCCTGCGGGTACCGGTCGAAGGTTTTTTTGGCAAAATTATCATCCACATCGCAGAGGGCGTTGATCTGGAACCCGGCCTGGGCGCAGCCCTGCAGCTGGCTGTGGCCGACGCCCCCGATGCCGATGCCGGCCAGGCTGGGCTGGCTGTTGGCGCCAAAGAGACGGCCGGGCACGAACTGAATCGCGGCCCAGGCCACGGCGGAGGTTTTCAAAAAGTTGCGGCGCGACCGGAGCGGGGCGGCCGGGGAAGGGTGTGCGGCATCAGTCTTCATGTGGCTGAGCCAAGGTGCTACACTGAAACAGACCGGGGAGCGAGGAGAAAAACGGAAGATCGGACCGACGCCCCCCGGTCCATCACTCACGCAGGGAGGGCAGACCGGCGGGCTTCAGAACGCGGCCGACCGCATCAATCCGCCCGGTGTCAGGCTTGCCCCCGGGCGTCCAGGTGGGCACGAGCCAACCGCCCTCATCATGCTCATTCCAAGAGTAGATGATGACCGCATTCGCCGCACAAATCGCGCGATGGTCGCGCACAAATGCGAGGGCCCGCTCCAGATGCGAGGCGATTTCCGCCGGGGTGGCCACCGAGGGGAAAACTTTTTGCTGGTGATAGGCGTGCCCCAGCTCCCACGACACGGGATGGTCCCGACGCGGCTGCTTGTCCCAACCCGTGGTCACGAGCGGGACATAGGGGACACCGGCCGTGGCGGCGTTCTGCCAGTAGCTCCTCTCGACAGCCTGGCACAGCCCCTGGAAGGTGGGATCAGCGCTGCCATAGGCATAGGCGGAGACGGCATCGAAGCCCAGGGGGGCGGCGTGGCGAAAATCCGCAGCCGGCTGCCAGCCCATGAAGACACAATAGGGATTGAGGCCAACCGCCCGGGCGGCGCGCTGAAAGTCCGCAAAGCGTTGCGCAGGGAACACGCCCTGCAATCTGACCTCAAAGGCATAGACCAGCGGGCGGCCATGGAGCACGGTCTGATACCGCGGCTGGCGGAGCAGCGCCACGGCGCGGTCGCGTTCCCGGGGCCACTGGTCCTCCGGCACGCCGAAGGAGTTGTGGAGGATGAGGCAGAAATTGACCCGGCCACGCGCAGCGCTGGCCAGGTAGGACTGGAGGGCCTGGCTCATGGGGCTGGCTTCCGGGTAGAGGAGGAAAGCCCAATAATCCAAACCGGCGGCGGCGGCAAAGGCGATTTCCCGATCCATGACCGTCTGGGGGCGGCCATCAATCCGCACCCGCCCCTCCGCCAGGACCTCAGCAAACCAGGGCAGGCGGTCATGATACTTGGGCGGCCCCAAACTCCGCTCCACCTGGGCGGTGATCTCCCCACCAGTCCAGGCATCCCAGCGAATAGCCCCGACGACGGGGCGAGGCAGACCTTCCTGGGCCGGAGCGAGCGCCATGCCCATTCCAACCGCCAGCAGAATCAGGATCGCAATCTTTCGCATCGGGTTCCTGGCATGAACAGCCGCTGCTACTGCCGGCCCAGGCGGAAGAACCAGTTGGTGCCGTTGGGCTGGATGGTGACGGTTTTCCAGCCCCCGGAAACCACGGGGATGGCGTCCAGCGGCTGCCACTGTTCACCCGGAATCTGCCAATCCGGGGAGGCGAACACCCGCCAGCCCGGGGCATCGGCAGGCCAGGTCAACTGGATGCCGCCGACGGGCCGGGGCACCACCGGGGCGAGCGTGGGGGCGGGCGGCTCAACCGTGTACCCGTTGGCGGTCACCTCCAGGGCGAAGCTGAGGTCGGAGGAGGTGTTGGTGTTCTGGTGCAATTCCACGGCCAGCACATTGTTCCCCGCCCGCAGGTAGTTGGTGCCAGCCTGGGTGGTGAAAAAGGTCTGCTCCTCCCCGCCGGAAACATTGGCGG
>CAIYYI010000573.1 GCA_903930345.1 uncultured Verrucomicrobiota bacterium | reverse complement strand
TTGACAAATCAGCGTTGTGGGTGCCGCTGGATGCCCGGTACACATTCCCGCCCGCATCGTCGGGATACAGTTGGTCCAGCAGATCCCCGCCCATCGGCTTCATCATCAGGAAGGTCCCCCAACCCGCCCCGCTGCCGGAATTGTTCACCGGGGCCGTGATGGGAGCCGGGTTCACCCCGTTGATCCGGTATTGGATCACCTGTGCGTCCGCCGCCGGCAGACCTGATTTCTGCGATAGCACCCCCCCCAGCAGCGCCACATGGATGAACTGTGAGTTCAGGTTGTAGGCCGACATCCCATTCCAAGGCCGGTCGTTCGGGATGTTCAGGCGGTTGTTCGTCGGCGTGCGGCTCCGCGTCCCGTTGCCGCGCACCCGCACCGCGCCCAGGTACCGCACGGAAACCCCGGTCGCATCCTGCGCGATCATGGTCGCGTTCATCGCCGCGTCGCTGCTCCGGTTGCTCGGCGGGAACACCGAGTTCTCGGATTGCGACAGCACCACCCGGATCCCCGCCATGGTGTTCGTCAGCACCTCGTTGCTCACCTGATACAGCGCGTTCGCAAACTGCCCCGTCGTGTTGTTCGTCTCCCACGCCGGTGCCGGCCAGGTCCGTGATCGGCCACTCGTGTCCGTCGCCTGCACGTAAAATTCCATCACCGCCCCGCTTGCCGCCGCCGGCAGCACCCCGGCATACAGCCCATCCCCCGCCACGGTGTCCCCGCTGGTGCCGTCATCGTGCATCAGCAGGTTGTTGAATCCTCCCGGTGCGGTCGTGCTGTGGTTGCGGTAGTTCAGCACCACGTTGCTCACCCCGTTGGTCAGCTCGTCTGTGATCCGCGCCGTGATGGTCACGCTGTCCGTGCTCTTCGGCACCGCCGGGAAATGGACCGCCTCCATGATGAAGGGCGCCACGTTGTTCGTCGCCGCCCCATTGGCCCGTCCCGGCGTCCCGTGCAGCGTTGTGCTGGCCTGCCAGTTCTGACCCTCGTTTCGCGGCATCTTCGGATTCACCAGCTCCATCGAGCTTCCCATCCCGTCCGCCGCGCTGTACCACGTCCACCCGCACGCATTGTTATCCAGCACCAGCCGGCACTGGATGTTCCCCGTCGCCGCCGTCGTGGATCCGGCGCTCGTGAAGGTGAACGTGCTGGGCACCACGCCGCCCGCCGCAAATCGTCCGTTGAACTCGGCCTGGTCCGCCCCGGTGATCAGCACCTGGTCGCCCGCCGTGATCCCGTGCGCGAAGATCCGCACCGTCACCGTCGAGCCGCTCCGCGTCATGGCTTCCACCCGCTGCACCCCGCCCCCGCGCTCCCGCCGGGCCCAATCCCCTTCCGTGGCATAATGCACCGCATCCACCGTCTCGCCCAGCGCCGTCTGCAATTCAATCGTCTCGGCCCGGTTCGCCAGTTGCCCCGTCCACCCGGCCACCACGTTGTTCACGCCGGGATATTTTGCCTGGAAGGCCGCCAGATCGGCTGCCACCACCAGATAGCCCCCCGCCGGGATCGCCACGTTTGGCAGCGTGGCGTTCACCCCGCGCACCAGTTGCCAGCCCGCCAGGTTCACCAGGTTCGTCCCCGGGTTGTGCAGCTCCAGCCACTCCTCGGTCGGCTTCCCGCCGATGGGGTTGAACATGATCTCGTTGATCACCACCCGCCCCGCGTAATCCGCGTTCGGATCCACCAGGCTCGTCCATTCCCCGCCGCCAAATCCGTTCGGCGGCTGCGCCAGGTCTTGAATCCCGTGGGTCGCCGCCCATCGGAACTCCACCATCCCCGTTGCCGGCTCGGTGAAACCGAAAACATACGGCCCGCTGCCCGAGCCGCTCACTGACCGGGCCGGACGCCCGTTTACCAGCAGATCCGCCGCGTCCACCCCGGCCACCGGTTCACCGAAGATCACCCGCACCTGGGTGAGGGATCGCACCGTCACCCCCGCTGGCGGATCCAAGCTCACCACCATCGGCGGCAGCAGATCCAGCGTCCGATAGAGCCAGCCCCCTGCCGCCCCATTGAAATTGTTCGGCGTGGCCGCCATATCCTTGATGCCATGGCCCGCTGCCCACGCAAAGTCCAGTTGGGTGGCGTTCACCGGGTTGAAAGTGAAGGTGTACACACTCCCCGTGCCGCTGACCCCGCTCACCGCCTGCCCATTCACCAGCAGGTCCGCCGCATCCACCCCGGTCACCGGCTCGCTGAACGTCACCGTCACCTGTCCCAGGTTGGTCACCGTGCTCCCGGCCACCGGCATCCGCCCGGCGATTGCGGGTGCCACCAGGTCCGCCAGCGTGTAGCTCCACGTGCTCGCCGGCCGCGTCGCGTCAAACTCGTTCACCGCGTTGGCGGCGTCCTTGATCCCGTGCGCCGCCAGCCACCCTGCCTGCACCGTCCCGTACACCGGCTGCGCGAAGGTGAACACGTATGTGCTGCCCGATCCGCTCACCCCCGCCGCCGGCAATCCGTTGATGCGGAAGTCCGCCGCGTCCACCCCCGTCACCGCCTTGTTGAACAGCACGGTCACCTGCGTCAGATTGCTGACCACCGCCCCCGCTGCCGGCATCTGCCCCGCCACCACCGGCGCATTCGCATTCAGCAGATTGTACTGCCAGCTCGCCCCCGGCGCCGCCCCGTTGAAATCCTTCGGCGGGCTGTCAAAGTCCGTGATCTCGTGGCCCGGATCCCACGTCACCGCCACCGGCCCGAAGGCCGGCTGCGCAAAGCTGAACGTGTAGGTGTCATTGCTTGATCCGCCGGTCATCCCCGTCGCCTGCACCCCGTTGATCAGCAGATCCCAGGGATCCACGGCGGTCACCGCCTCGCTGAATTTCACCGTGATCGAGGTCAGCGCCTCCACGCTCCCGGCCGGCGGGTTCACCGACGCCACCTGCGGCGGCGCCACGGCGGCATCCGCCATGTAGGTGTAGAGCTGCAGGTTGAGGCCGAAATCCGTGCTGGTCGTCAGATTGTTGTTGAATGCGTGGACTGTCAGCACGTTCGTCCCCGTCACCAGGTACGTTCGCGGATCGTCCACCAGCACATAATTCGTCCACGGAAGCCCGCCGTTGCCGCCCGGTTCAGTGAACGATGTCACCGCCAGGCCATTGTACGGGATGTCCCCTGCGTTCATGTTGTAACGCAGCACCTCATGCCCGTTGATCCACACAATCAACCCGTCGTCGATGATCACCCGCAGGTTCAGGTTTGTGATCGCGGCCGGGCTCGTCACCACAAATTCCTTTCGCAGGTAGATGCTGCTGTAGTTGTTTTGCATGTCGCTCAGCAGCGTGCCGGGATACTGCGCCGTGTTGTAAGGATCCCCGTAGTAGAATGGCGCGGCGGCGCTGGTCCAGGTGCTGTCATCAAACCCGGCCAACCGCCAGGCATCAAACGGGGTCGAGGCCTCCGTCAGCCCCTTCATCATCCGGTAAACCATGTTGGATTCCACCAGCACCGTCTTGGCATCCAGCGTCACCGTCCACCCTCCTGCCGCCGCATTGAAGGCGTTCGGCGTGGCCGCCAGGTCCGCGATGCCATGGCCCGCCGCCCACGTCAGACTCACCGTGCCCGAAGGTGGCTGCGCAAAGCTGAACAGGTAATTGGAGCCGCTCCCGCTCATCCCGATGGCCGGCGCTCCGTTCACCAGCAGATCCCCCGCATTCACCCCGCTCACCGCCTCGTTGAAGGTCACCGTCGCGCTCGTCAGATTGGTCACCAGCGCCCCCGCCGCCGGCACCCGCACTGCAATCACCGGCGGCGCCATGTCCACCAGGCTGTACGTCCACGATGCGCCTGTCGCCTCGCTATCAAACGCCAGGTTCGCCGGCCAGCCCACATCCGTGATGCCATGCCCGCCCGCCCACGTCACATTCACCGTGCCCAGCGCGGGAGCCGCACAACTGAAGACATAGTTGGACCCGCTCCCGGTCATTCCGGTCGCCGGCACCCCGTTGATCAGCAGGTCCGCCGCATTCACCCCGATCACCGTCTCGCTGAATCCCACGGTCACGCTCGTCAGATTGCTCACCGTCCCCCCGCGCTTCGGCGTCACACTCACAATCACTGGCGGAACTGTGTTCGTCGGCGGCGTGATGATGCTGATGTTCACCACAGCGGAGGTGGCTTGCCCGCCCAGGGTGTCCACGGCCACCGCCTGCAGCGCATGCGGCCCGAACCCGCCGTTGGTCCACAACACACTGTACGGGGCGGTCACATCTGTTCCCACCGCCTGCCCGTCCGCCAGAAACACCACCGCCGCCAGCCCATTGGCCGCCGCCGCCTGTGCATTGATGTTGAAGTTGGTCGGCCCCACAAAAACCGCCCCCTCAGCGGGTGCCGTTACCGCCACCAAAGCCGCCACCCCCGCCTCCTCCAGGCGCACAGCCGTCAATCCGTACCCGTAGGAGCCCGGAATATCGTTCCCCGGGGCCGCCCCTGTGTGCTGCCTCACCCGCACCACGATGGTGCCGTCCGCCCCCGGCTGGATCTGCTCCCAGGCCACCACGTCGCCCACGGTGTTGTCTCCGGTGTTCAGCGCTCCCTCCAGCGCGGTCAATCCCGCCGTCACCACCCCGGCCGAATGGGCCGTCACCGCCCCATCCACCCCCTCCAGACCCACCAGCGTCCACCGGTTCGTGTAGGCCGCATCTCCCCGCACCGAGGTTCCGTGAAAACGATACTGCCGGCCTGGATTCAACCCGCTGAACACCAGCACCTGTTCGGAGCCCGATGGCAGTTGGATCGCGTGGTAGATCCCGTTGCCCGTGCCAAAATCAACCCAGCCATTGAACAGATTATAAGCCACACTCCCCGCCGCCGGGCTTCCGCTCGTCGATCCCCACCCCACCACCCCATTGGTGGTGATGGTCAGGGTTACGGGCAGGTTCTGCCCCGTCAGGCTGTCGCGTAGCAGGCCGACGTTCCCCGGCGCCCCTCCGGTCGTCCCATACACGTTCCACGCGGTTGCGTTCGGGCTCGTCCCCGGCCCGCTGTAATGGTCGTTATACGCCACCCACCCGCCTGCGGAATAGACCGTCACCCCCATGCTCGCACTCCCGCTGGCACCTTGGTCGTCCACCGCCGTTGCCTTCACCGTGTGCCAACCGGCGGCCACCCCGCCCCACGTCCAGGTGTATGGCGCGTTCGTCACCGTCCCCAGCAGCACCCCATCCCCGTGGAAATCCACCCGCGCCACCGTCCCATCCGCATCCGTCGCGCTGGCGGTGATCGTCACACTCGCCGGGGCCGCATACACCGTGTTCGTGCTCGGGCTGGTCAGCGTCACTGCCGGGGCCTGGTTCCGGGCAATCACCGGCAGACCCAGGATCTCCAGGTCAAAGCTCAGATCCGTGCTGCTGATGCTGTTCTGGTGCATCTCCACCGCCACCACATTGCGCCCTTCCACCAGGTTCGTCGCTGTCACCGCCACATTGATGAATCCGGCCCCGTCATCCGGTGAATTGTTCGCCAGATTGGTGAACACAATCGTCGTCGCTGTCGCCGGGAAATTCTGCCGCGTCACTTCCGCCCCATTGATGAAAACCACCGCCCCGTCATCCCGCATCAGTCTCAGGATCAGGCTGGATACCCCCGCCGCATTCGTCACCATGAGGTCCCGCCGGAAATAGGTCGTGATGTATCTGTTGGCCGAATCAGGGCCGAAACCAATGATTGTGGCCTCCGGGCGCCCATCCGCTGTGTCTCCAAAACCCAATTCGCCCGGCCCGCTGGCCCAGGCGCTATCATCATAATTCACCCCCACCCAGGCCGTCCCCAAATCCACGCCCTGATCGTTGTACTTCCACACCGAGTTGGAGGGCATCATCTGCCGCGCCACCGCGACCCACACCGGCGCGCTCACGCTGCTCCCGCCCAAATTGTCCTTGCCCACCGCCACCAGTTGGTGCGTTCCCGGCGTCACCCCGTTCCAAGTCACCGAGTAGGGCGAGACCGCATCCTCCGCAAACTTTTGTCCATCCGCATAAAACTCTATGTTCGTCAGCGTCCCCGCCGCCAGCACCCCCACCGCAGTCACCGTGATCGCGTTCGTGCCGACATACCCCGCCCCATCCATCGGCGATACCACCGTCACCCCCGGATTCAACACCGTCACAGGGGATGATCCGGACGACCAGCTCTGCCCGCCGCTATCCACTGCGGTCGCCGAGAGTAAATTCGTCCCCAACACCAGGTTGCTCGCCACCAGGCTGAACGGCTCCGTGGTATCCGAGCCCAGTAACACCCCATTCGCATAAAAATCCACCCGCGTCACTGGAGGCGTTGGAACAGAAGTGTTTACACTGAGAGTCACCGGCACCCCATTCATCACCACCGAACCCGCCGCCGGACTCGTAAAGGTCACCGACGCCAACACCCGCAGGTTCAATATGTAATTGCCCGTCGCTGACCCGCCGAAATTCCGCCGCCCATCCACCACGATGCGGTACGTCGTCCCCGCCGTCGCGGTGAAGTTTACCTGGCTTTGATTCCCTCCATTCGCATTATCATTCGCCCCCACCAGGGTCAGCGCGTTGACAGCCGTGCCCAGATAAACCCCCAGAATGGTGTTCAAACTGGAGCCTATGGTATCCACCTGCACGGGGCCACTCACCGGGGCGGTCCAACTGAACCACACCGTCGCCCCACCCGTAAAAGTGTTCCCAGAAGCCCACGGTTCGCCATCTTCCCGGTTGGCCCCGCTGGAGTTGCCGCTGATGGTAGCGGTGGTTCCACTCAGGACGGTCGCAGCGGCAAAATTATTATTGGCCGGTTGGGCCAAAGCTTTACCTCCCAGCAGGATGAAGAATATCGCGAAGAGCCAAAGCCAAAGGGATTGGACTCGTGCCTGGGGAGCCAGACTGTTCTTCGATCCGCTGCCAAAAAAGACATGGTGGTGCATTGGTGCGCTCTTAGACGTGCCGGATATCCAGCCGGTTACAGCCATTTCCGGTACCGTAATTTGCTTAGTCATTTGGTTGACGGATGGTTACATCTTAAACACTGACCTCCACCCGTTCCCTTCATGTCTAGCAGAAAGCTTGCCAACACCTTTCCACCACCCTCCCCGCCCTCACCTTCTGCCCGGACTCCCGAACCCACTTCCCATCCTGGACCTCGCTGGGTCTTGCTGCTGGTAAGTCCTTTACCCAAGTACATCACACGACCTCACACCCGCTGGAAACGAGGTTGGCCTCCGATTCGATCTGCTTATTTCAACCATCTGCCTCGCACGGCTGCGAACGATAATCATCACTTTAATCGCTAATTTGACTTGCCGCCTGGTGGGGGAAGGCAACTCCCCTGATTCTGCTGAAAAGGGCCATTCCTACGATCCTATTTAATCGCAGGTCATTGATTATCAACAGCGCGCTACTCAAGTAACCCAGAAAGCAGCGGGATTTCAGCAGAAACCAGACTGTGATTTAATTCCAGTGAGCTGTTTCTGACCGCCAGGCACCGACCACGGAAGCCAGGATGATGTTTTCTGGCACTTTCTGGCACCTTTTGGCACCTTTTGGCACCATGTTTCGTGGCGGCGCAGGGAAAACCGAAAAAAATGCTGAACGATGAAGGCTGAATGCTGAGGGCAGAACTGGGGACGGCTCGGCAGTCCCGCAGAGCGGGACCCACCAAAGACCACTGACAATGAACCCATGACTTGGGAAGGGCCCATCCGAACGCGGAGCTTGGAAGTCGGAACTTGGACCCCGACAGGGGGTGAGCGGAGGGCGGCGGCCGGGAAGAGATCGCCCGGAGAACCACGGGTTGACATGGATGCTGTACTCATAACGCGAGATACAATCGCAAATATACTGCCGCCTGGCAAGCTGGATAGGTGTACTTTTGTTGTATGATACAATACAAAATGGCAACAGGAAGTCGGAGGATAGTTCTTGGTTGATGGCAGCATGGCCAAAGATGACTCCGCGTGGCACCGAGCATGCTGTGTTAAGCGATCACTGCCAGTCAAAGCTGGCTCGATCATGTTTGCAACCACACCCTGACCCCTTTTTCGCGCACTCCAGGACACTGTCGTGTAACCGGTTGCCAATTAAAGTCGCGAAGTCCCGCGACTGCGGGAGACTGCGGCGGCTTGCTGCCGCTTTGTGGGACAACCAAAGTCCTGCGGCTTCGTTACCTTCGTTTGCTTCTGTAAAGCCAAGTTGTGCCTCTGACCCACGCCGCCCCTGCAAGCCGGAGGCTTGCCAGTCAGGCGCGAGCGAGCAACAACGTCGGCGGCCTAAAGAACCAGCGAATTGGAATTAGCTCTCACTGGATTCCTCCAGCAGGGTCTGGCGGCGCGCAAGGGGCGTCAACACGTCGTCTTCGGGCGTTCCCGAGTTGCCAACCATCGTCGCTGAGCCGCCATTCGGTGGAGTGCCTGGTTGGCTGATGTCCTTTTTCCTTTCAATCCAGTAGTTCGGTTCGCGATGACCATGCGCGATGGCCAGTATCCAAATCGTTTCACCGATCTGCACATAAGCAACGTAGTGGGGAAAAACCCTCAGGTTGACCCGCCTGTATCCTCCAGGGCGCAAACGGGGAATCTCGGCGTGCCCGACGATCCAGAGGATACGGCGATCAACCTCGTCCCGAAATCTCTGGCCAAGGCCCGGCTGTTTACCGTCGTAGTGCGCGACAGCGTCCTCAAACTCGGCGGCAGCATGGGACAGAACCAGTATGTTCATGTCGCCAAACGGCGGTCAATACGGTCCAACACCTGAGTATAAGGAATTCCCTCAGCACGCCCCTCCCTGACGGCCCGCAGACGAGCCTGAATCTCCGCTTCCCATGTTGCCTCCACATCCGTATCCGGCCCCGGTTCGTCCAGTTCGATCAGCAAACGCGCCAACGAAAGCTGTTGATGGCGAGGCAACCCAATTGCCTCACGAGTCACATCTTCAAGCAACATGCTCATGGAGGAAGATTACTCGCATTTGGTTGGATGTCGAGCCTGCTGTGTTCAGCGAACGCTGCCAGTCAATGCTGGCTCGATCATGTTTGTAACCACACC
>CAIYYI010000572.1 GCA_903930345.1 uncultured Verrucomicrobiota bacterium | reverse complement strand
ATCGCCTCCGGCGCAACATCTACAAGAGTCTCCGCGGCGATCAGATTGTCTTTGAAGAGACCAACGACGACCTTGGCCTGACCTTTCGCTACCGCTGGGCCAGCAGCGAGCAATTTGGCTGGGTGCGCACCTCACGGGTGGCTAATTCCGGCACGGCGGCTGTGAAGGTGCGGATGCTCGATGGCATCCAGAACCTCCTGCCTTGCGGCGTCGGCAGCCAGTTCCAACTCGAAAAGAGCACGCTGATTGATGCCTACAAGAAGAGCGAACTGCTGCCGGACACCGGCCTGGGGCTGTTCCTGCTAAGGCGGCGGTAATATATAAAGGTAGCAGGTCTTGGGCACTCAGTCAGACCTGACTCGGGCGGATGATGTAGTTCCAGTCGCCATGGAAGGTGTTGCGTTTGAGGTTTACCCGTTTCATCTCCTGAGCACTGACTTTTCTGCCGGGCGGATACTTGCGGCGATCTAAGTGACAGCGCACCGTTAGCCCTTTGGCCGTGGTGGTGCTGGCAATCAGGCTCACGATGGTTTCGTAATCTCGGAGCGGCTCCCCGCGCCAGTTCGAGGAAATGAACGAGAAGAGCCGGTGTTCGATCTTGTTCCATTTGCTGGTGCCGGGCGGAAAGTGACAGACGGATAGCGCCAGTCCGGTCTCATCCGCCAAGCCTTGGAGTTCCAGTTTCCAAAGGCGCAACCGCGAACCATTGCTCCCCCCGCCATCGGCCGTGATCCACAATGTGTCCGCCGCCGGATAGAGTTGGCGACCTTCCAAGCGCCACCAACCCCGAATCGAGGCCACCGCGAAGGCGCCGGTGTCATGGTCGGTGCCCACGTTGACAAAGCCCGCGTTGCGCCCCAGGTCATAGATGCCATACGGATAGGCGCGGGGCACGCTGGGATCGGGAAAGTCGTGTCCCTGAACTTGGCGCGGCGGGCGCGTCGGCAGCCATTGCTGGCCAGCATTAACGTAGTTGCCCACCAGTTCTTTCTTCTTGGTGTCCACCGAAATGACGGGCCGCCCCACGGCCAGGGCGCGTTTCACACACTGATTGATATGGCGAAACTGGGCGTCACGATCGGGGTGATCCTCACCCTCTTCCAGCTTCCGATTACTTTGCAGGCTATACTTCTGGGCATGGAGGAGTTGGGCCACCCGCACATGGCTGATCGGATGCCGTTGCTGGGAGAGTTCGGCGGCCAGTGTCCGCGTGCTCTTGCAGATCCATCGGAGGGGCGATTCCGGATCGCCACGAGTGCCGCCCTCGATGAGATTATCCAAGGCGGCCAACATTCCTGGATCGGAAACGGTGAGCAATTTACGCCCCGCTCCTGGGCGGCGCAGGCGGCCGGGAATGAGCGGTTCCCCCAGTCGGATTTCTCGCATGCCCTTGGCGATGGCCTTGCGCGAGAGTCCACACGCACGGTGGACCAGCGACACGCCGCCATAACCCAGTCCCAGCGCCTCGCTGGCCGCCATCAGACGCCGTGTGCGCTCATT
>CAIYYI010000571.1 GCA_903930345.1 uncultured Verrucomicrobiota bacterium | reverse complement strand
TTGATTTGGAAGAGCTGCTCGCGGAGCGCGAGTTGAAAATCGCCCGGTCCGTCGAAGCGGATCTCGGGCATGTTAGCGACCATCTCGTTGATGTGCAACCGGCGGCCCCAGTGCTTGAACGAGCGGATGATCGCCTGCGGATCAAACCGGTCGGAAGTTTCCCAAAGGATTTCCGGCATCTCGAAGCGCGGCAGTTCATAGAAGCCGTCGGGAAGCCCCGCCACGACGTCGGAAAGCGACTGTCCATCGGGCAGCGGCGCGAAGACCATGTCCGTGTTGGTGTTGAGAATCCAGCGGTTCTGCGGGTTGGTGCGGCGGATGCCAACGTTGCGGCAAAGCGGTTCCAGCACCTTGAACTTCGTGCCATTCTTACCCCGCTCGTATTGTTCGGGCCGCAGTCGCAGGACACGCAACAACTGCTTGGCTCGCGGAGTGAGCGTGTCCGCAATGGACTCCGGGAACGTCGGCAGATCGTCCGGCGTGTTGCAGTCCACGAACACGATCTCGTCGTTCGGATGCGTGAGCACCTCGGCGATGCAGTTGAAGCTGAGGGCGGCGCGCTTGGGCAAGTTGTACCCATGCGAGTCGTTACGACCGTAAACAATGACGGAGATCATGAGTCAGGGGATTTTGCTGCTGGCGGAATCGGGCACGGGAGCGGTCAGGTGACCAAAGAGCGTTTCCAAGCCTTCTGCCATAAGCTCGTCGCCTCGCGCCCAAGCCAGGCCGAGGTGAAAAAGCAGGAGTGGCAGGAGCGTCTCCGGGAAGAGGCTGCGGTAGAGGGCGATGAACTCAACGGGATTCTCCGCGTCAAGGATGGAGTTGAAAGTGTCGGTGGCAGCGCGCAGTTCTTCCTGGGAAATGGGACCGGGTCGCTGCAGCAGGTGGCCGATGCGGTAACGAAGGCGGTCAAGATCAGGCTCATGCATGGAGCGCTCTGTTCCTGCCACACTGCGAGATGCCTCGGGCTCGCCCTTGGAAGGGGAGGGGCAGTCCAGGCTCAGGGTTGCGGTAGCCTTGGGAGCGAGGTTGTTCACAGCGAGACTGGCTGCCGGGGCCGTTCCCAATATGTAGTCAGACTCCGAAACCGGGTTGAGACGGGTTTGGCTTACTGGGAGTTCGTTCACCAGCGTGGCCAGCGCAAGCGGCACGCGCGAAGCGACGAAGATGGCGCGGAAGTTGGTGTCCTGTTTTGGCAGGGCCGGCCACTCCAACACAAAATCTGGAAAAGCCGGCTGGGTGACGGAAACATAGACGTGAGGAAAATGTTTCAACAACTCCTGGCGAATCCAGTCTCGTCCGGGTCGGCAGCCAATGCCTTGAAAGCTCTGATTGGGATTCGACGCCTGTTCGGCCACAAGGTTGATTTGCCCATTGTCGCTGGGATAAACGCAGGTCTCCAGGAGCAGCAGGCCTCGGCAGCGGCACGCCAAGTCCTGCAAACACAGCGCCGGTTCACGCAGATGATAGAGTGTTCCATAGCAATAAATGATGTCGAAGTCCCCGAAACGAACGTGACTGCCGGGTACGCTGAGGTCCGCCACCTCCACATGTCCGGTGCGGTAAGGGAATCGTTGCAACGTCTCGGCCACGTTCTCCGGGCGGGCGTCCGTGGTCAGGATGGAACAGCCTAACCGCTCGAAGAAGCCCGTGTGCCAGCCCACGCCCGCGCCGACTTCCAGCACCGAGCGTCCAGCCAGGTCGAGACCGAGTGAAGCCAAGTGGTCTTGTCGTGCGCGGTTGATGGCAAGCGCACCGTCCGAGTCGAACATCTCGAACGCCGGGTTTTTCACTGCTGGAAAGGTGACGGACGATTTGCGCACCAAGCCAAAGGGACGCAAACCCATTTTTCCGGCCGGAGGAACCCTGGGGAAGTCCCACAGCACGTGCTCGGCAATCTCGCCAGCCCGTTCCTCGAGGAAGCGGTGAAACGATTGCCAGGTATGCCCCACCCAACTGAAGGAACCCGCATATTCCTCAGGGTGGTGCAGGTCGTCGCAGATCATCAGGCCGCCCGGCTTGAGAAACGGCCAGAAAGTCTTCATGTCGTTAAGCAAGCCGTCGTCGGTGTGCTTGCCATCCACAAAGACAATGTCGAACTGGTGCTCCTGGAGCAGGCGGACCACTTCCGGAAGCAGGCACCAGCGTGGCGCGTCCAGTCCTTGGTTGTCGTTGTCACCCTGGCCGGGAGGCTGGGTGTTGGCTTGATAAAACCGCACGCGGCGGGTGTCCACCTGGTGACGCCGACACCACTCGTGAATGTGGGATCGGGCAAAGTCGATGTTGCTCTCTTGACTGCCAAGCAGCCCCCCATAAATGCCCAAATCCAAGCTTATAAAAAGCTCGATCCCGGGGCTGGCGCTGAGAAACGTGGCGGCGCTCATCCCGAAAGCAGTGCCGACTTCCAGGATCTTGCGCGGTTTCTCGGGTTGGGTGATGCCATGCAGGCAAGCATAATAGGTGGTGAGGTCGGAGGCAGCGGTTTCGGCCCACGGATGCCCTTCCAGCAGGGCGAAGGGCTCAAGGATTTGGCGGCTGGTGAAAGGGCGGAACTCCTGCAATTGCGCGCACCTGTGTTGCAGGGAATCGGTTGCGGGCGGCTCGCTGATAGGCATATTGGATGGCAGTTGAATTACGGCTTCATTTCCGCTTTCCCGCTGGATCTAGTAAGCAATCCATCAGACGGCGGGCAACGTCTCGGGTTGGGGCAAAGCCCGGCCCATGGGGACGCATTTAACCAGAGAGCTTAACTTGGTCGCATCCAGGATGCGCCAACAATCAAGCACGGTCACGGGGCGGTCTGGTTGGGCAGTTTCGATGGCGGTCTTGAATTCCTTGGCGGGTTGGGTGACCAACCAAAGATTGGAAAGGTTCATACATTGTTCGGCAGAACTGACGTATTGTACCTGGTCGCCGAACAAGATCTTCGCGTTGTCCGTGGCCAGTGGATCATAGGCCACCACATGGACGTTATGTTTTATGAGTTCCCGGATCAGCTTGATGGCTGGGGACTCCGTGATGACGAAGGTCTTCGGCTTGAACGCCAGCCCGAGGATGCCCACCGTCTTGGGCCCGTCCAGGGTCCCCAGAACTTGGAGGGTCTTGGCCACGAGATGCTGGTCCTGGAAATCGTTGACGCGGTCGCAGGCGCTGATGATCTCGGCCGGGTTGCCCTGAGCCTTGGCGAAGGCGCGAAAGGCCCGCGTGTCGCGCGGGAAGCAGTTGCCTCCGAAGGCCAGTCCACCCTTGAAATAGTGGGGTGAAATCCGGCGGTCCCGCCCGATGGTGGAGGTGATCGCGTCCACGTCCGCCCCCGGAATGTTCTCGCAGAGGTTCGCCAGGGTGTTGGCGAAGCTGATCTTCATGGTGATGTAGGCATTGAGGCTGACCTTGGCGATTTCACCGCTGATGAGCGACATGCGGCTGACTGGCGGGTTGTTGTCGCACATCCGGTGGTGCATCCGGGCCAGCATCTCGCCATCGCGCGGGTTACTCTCGCCCACCAGAACAAAGTCTGGATTGCGGAAGTCGTGAATCACGCTGCCCAGCGCAACCCAATCCGGGTCGTAGCAGAGGCCGAAGCCTTCGTTGAGCTTGCGGTCGGAGTATTTCTCGATGAGCGGGATGAAGCTGTTCTCAATGGAGCCGGGGATCACGGTGCTGCTGATCACGAAGACGTGGTACTGCTTCTTGGAGGAATAAAGCGCCGTGGCAAGAGAAATGGCCGCCGTCTCGACGTAGCGATTGGAGAAACTGCCATCGGAGTTGCTGGGCGTGGCAGTGAGGATGAAGGTAACGTCAGAGCCCTCGATGGCCTCCTTGTGCGCCAGCGTGGCGCGCAGTTTCTTGCCACCGACGCGGGCGAGGACTTCGTCCAATTCCGGCTCGGCGAAAGGTGCGCGGCCTTCATTGATGGTGCGGATGACTTTCTCCTCCACATCCACGCCGATCACATCGAAGCCTTTATCCGCGAAACAGGCAGCCAGGCAGCAGCCCAATTTGCCCAGGCCCACAAGCGACAGAGCGGATTCGTTTAAGGCGAGTTCAGGGTTGGTAGTCATAATGCATTAGGGATGAAGTTAATGGGTGGCTTTGGTTTCCATCGTCCCCACCCACCCTGGATGCGGGCGAAAATCAAGAAAACGGTCGGTGGGATTGGCCAGGCACTGCCGCCAGGAGGGTTCCTGTGAACGAACCGAAATGTCCTCCAGTCGGCGTACGCCGAGGTCAAAGAGGGGGTTTCCCAGCAACTCGCGGTAGAGCCTCAGCTTGAGGGGGTCGAAGCCCATGAGGCGGGTGGCGACCAGATCGGCCGCCAACAGGTTTTCGCTTCCGATGAGCACCCCACTGGGCTTTGGGTCCGGCGTGAGTGGCCCGTTGTTTTCGCCGCCGATGATGCCGTCAATGATGGTGAACATGCGGCGTGGCGATTGGCTGTGGAGTGTGCCCTCCACGTCGGCAAAGTGGAGAATGCGTGCCAAGTCAGCCGCCATGCGCCAGGCTGAATCGTTGCCATGCCAATTACCTGCATCCAAGTTCCGCTTGGACTCAGCGACCTTCAGCCCCAGGAGCTTGGTGGAGTGGTTGTGCAGCCAGTAGATGGAGCGGTGCAGTGCCTCCAACAGCGGCGATTTACTCGCCAGCAAGTGGTCGTACATCCAGCGCTCCGTTCGAATAAGGAAGGCCTCGACTGGGGTAAACAGGCCGTCCGGGTACTGGTCGCCGCCAGCGCTGGGAGGGCAGAGTGTGTAGTGGACGAGGAAATTCTTATTCGTAGCCATCCCCACCAGGCCCTTGGCGTTGAGAGTCACGCCCACCTTCTTGTGAACCTTGAGCTTGGGCACCGAAATGAACAGGTCCGCCTCGATCATCGTCCGCGACACTTGATATTCATGGCGGCCACCGGAGTGGTGCCGGATGGTTTCCTCCCGGTGATAGACCGCGCCGTAGAGCTGCTGAACATGGGATTTGCCAGCCATGGCACTTCGGTCCCCCAGGTCCACCAGTGTGCTGCCGAGTGGGTCGCCGGGCAGTGGGATGCGGAGCGAGTCGAAGTGCTTGCCTTTGGACCAGTAGCTACGCAGGTCGATGAACTGGGCCTCCACCTTTCCTTGACGGCGCAGAAACTCAGCGACTTGCGTCACCCCGGTCAATCGCGGTAGCTCCTCGGCGTTGCAGTCGTACTGTGGGGCGTCAGCAATCGTGATGCGGCCCCGTCCTTGCAGGGCAATCCAGCAGTAGTCGGCCACGGCGCGCAGGACAGAAGCATGGGTGATGATGGAAAAGAGATCCTTGCCCTGGGTGTGGCGGCTGAGTACGAAGTTGGGCTTGATCACCACGCTCTGTCCTGGCTTGAGCAAGTGGCCTAGAGGATTCCAGCGGGGACTGCCAAAGTTCGCCGCATCGTATCCCAGCTCGCAAAGCAGTTGCCGCACGGCGGCATAGGCATGGTTGGCTTCAGAGCTTATGTGTCCATGAAAAGGATATTCTGGATACGACTCCGATGGGTGAAAAGGCGGGGACGTTGGATAGACAGGCATCGCGCTGCGAATGGCGGCGACTGTGCAGACCGGCGGTGGGTGCTGTTCAGTTGTCATGGCCTTGCAGAGGCAGCTTCTGGATGAGAAAGCGATGCTTGCCACGCTTGGTCGGCTCAATCCGCTCAACGGGTTGCATGACCAGCTGCATGTCGTCACCGAACTTCAACCCCAGACGCCGATGGATGTCTGCCACAACGGCTGGGGTGCAGGAGACCTTGGGCACGTAATTGAAGGTTGCCACTCCACGCTGGTCTTGGACAAACTGAAACTGCTTTAGGTGGTCGAAGATGTTGTCGTGCATGTTGATTGCAGTCATGGAGATCCACCGGCCCGTGCTTGTCACCACAAACTCCTGTAAACGACCTTCGATCCTTTCCCAAACATCATACGGACGGCCGCAGCGAGGACACTCGTGACTCTGGAACACCGCGTAGTCACGCGTGCGGTAGCGCACAAAAGGCGTGGCACGCATGAGAAAAGAGGTAGCGACAATCTCACCCATCTGCCCCGGGGTAGCCACAGGCCGCCCCTGAGGGTCCAACAGTTCGGCATAGCCATACTGCGGTAGCACATGGTAGGTATCCGCATTTTCACAGAAACCGGCCAGCGCGGACAGCTCAAAATGTCCGTAGTGGCTAAAGACGCGGCAACCGAACACTCGCCGGAGGGTTTCACGTTGGTAGTCGTAAAGGTTCTCCGATGCGCACAAGATGCCTTGGAGCGGGGGGAATTCACGGCCTGACTCTTCCAGAAACCTGGCGAAAAGGAAGCCCGAAGATGGGTAGCAACGCAGCCACTGCGGCCGGTAGGTCAGGGCTGCAACCCGGTAGCGCTCCATCTTTTCAGGGGTGAGAAAGTAAGAAGAGCAGCGCAACTCGTTGAAGCGCGGGTAGAACTGGATGCGGTTCTGAGCATTGATGACTGTGCCGCGAAAAACCAGTTGTGGGTCACCCTCCTTCCAACCCACGCGGGCGTATTGGTGCGCCTTCGACGCCAGCTCACGGGCAAACGCCGTGCCGTCGCGATAAAACCCGAACGGAATGCCGGTGCTGCCCCCCGTGGTGACATACTTGCAGCGGGTTTTGAAACTGGTGAAGGCTTCCAAACGATCCCTGATCGTTTCCTTCTCGACGAAGGGTAGTTGGCGAACGGTCTCGAACGAAATTGAGGCCTGCGGATCGTAGCCTGCCTGCTGCCACAACTCGCGATAGCCTGGCGTGGTCTCGTAGGCGTGCCGAAGCACCTCCCGAAGTTGGGCGAGTTGGTGGGCTTCGATCTCCGCCCGGCTCCATCCTTCTGCCTTACGCAGGAACTCGCGCCAGTCGCGGTAGTCGCGGCTGCGGAGGTCTTGATGCACCAGGGCCGCCTTCATGACTGGCCACTCCACCACGCGTCGGCCCTGCTGGCGGGCAGCGTACTGTTGCTTGATCCACTCGTGGGTAACTGTCCCGCGCGCTGCAAAAGGTCCAGCGCGGTTTCACTATCGCCCGCAAGTGAGTGGCACAGAGCCAGGGATAGCAGATTCGCATAATGGCCGGGGGTTTCCTGCAGCAGCCGCTGATAATAGCCAGCGGCTTCGGCGTAACGCCCTTCGTCCCGATTCAGATCGGCCAGCAGTTGGAGGGCCGGAGGACTTTCCGGATCCAAGGCCAGCGCCCGTCCGAGATAGCTTTCAAAGCTCGGAATGTCATCCAGCCGCAGGCAGGTGTGCGCCAACCGAACTTGCAGGCTGGCATCCCCGGGGGAATGGGCGGCGGCAAAGCCGTAAGCCCGGCCCGCCGCGTCATATTCAGCCAGCGAGAAGTGCAGGTGTCCCAACTGCTGCCACGTCTCTCTTGGGGATGTGCCGGGTTGCGGGATCAGTTTGAGGAATGCGTCGGCAGTCTCATAACTGCCAGCCGCGAAGTGTGTCCGCGCCGCAAGCAGGAGGGTCGAGACCAGCCCGGCGGCATCTGGCACCAAGGCGGGCGGCGTTTCCAGGCCGGTGTGAACGAAGCGATGGTGGGCGAAACGGCGGGTGAAGGGGCCGGAACTGTGCGAACGGCCCATCCGCGGGTGGCCACCAGGCCGACACCCGCGGCGGCGACCCACAGGGCTGGACCGATCTGGCCAACCCTGTGGGTCTTGATTGTCATCCGCGTTGCGCACTTGAACCTCAACTTTCGTTTTGGGTTACGGGGAACCAGCGGGATTCGGCTACTGCAGCAGACGGAGAACCTGCTGCGGCAATTGGTTCGCCTGAGCCAGCATGGCGGTGCCGGATTGGACCAGAATATTGGCCTTGGCGTACTCGGTGGATTCGTCCGCGATATCCACGTCCTGGATGTGGGAGCTGGCCGCCGAAAGGTTTTCCCGGCTGATGGCGAGCTGCTCCGCGCTGTAACCCAGCCGGGCCTGATAGGAGCCGAGGGTGGCCCGATCGGACCCCAGTTGGGCAATGGCCACCTTCACCACGTCCAGACTGGCTTTGGCGGCGGCGACAGTGCTGATGCCCATGCCCGCCGGGGTGAGGTTGGCGGTGCTGGTGGCGTAACCACTCGCAGCCAGGGTCAGTGAACCGCTGGCATCCAGCTTCGTCTTCTCAAGGAAATCGGTCCCTGACTGCGTTATGGCAATGGCAGAACCGCTGGCACTGGTCACCGTGACCAGTCCTGTGGCTTCATTCAGGCTGGCGGAGACTTCCGGTACGGCCGTGTTAATCCGGTCAAACACCTGTTGCAAAGTGTCATTGGGCGAGATGGCCACGTTCGTTGGGGGTGTGGTGCCGAACGTGATGGTCCCTCCCGCGATGGACAGTTGCGAGAGCTGCATGGCTGCCCGGGCGGCGGGACTGCTGACTACCGCATACGGTGCCACGGAGACGTCGATGCCCGCCATGGAGAAAGAACCGCCTTCGGAATCAATGGTGACGTCCAGCGCAGTGGGGGAGAAGAGGCTCACGCCGTTGAACTCCTTGTCCACGTTGGTGGCAATGTAACTCTGCAGCTCACTGAATTCCTTGTTGTAAAGCATCCGATCACTGTCGGACTTGGTCGCGTCCTGGGCGAGAATGGAGAGTTCGCTCATGCGGTCCAGGGCCTTGCCGATTTTCTTGAGGTAGCCGTCCTGCGTTTGAACGAAGGAGGTGGCGTTGGCGACGTTGGACTTGGCAGCGGCGATGCGGTGGACCTGCGCATCCATTTTGGTGCCCACCGATAGTCCGGCGGCATCGTCAAATGCCAGTTTGGAGCCAGAACTGATCCGGGCCAGGGATCGGGCCAGGCGGGACTGGCTGGTGGTGAGGTTTTCGCTACTGGACATGGCCGCGAGGTTATTGTTGATTACCATAACAGTGTCTTTCTTGTTGTTGTTGCTGTTGCTGACGTTACTATGTTGTTACTCAGTTGTACTTGCGTTGCTTTTCGGTCGGGGGACTCTGGGGAGCGCAGAAACAGCCGCGCGTCCTTGCGTGAGGGCCTCCTTATTGTTTTTCTCGATTTCCTCGTAAATTTCCTGGCGATGAACCGGCACGTCCAAGGGGGCGATGATGCCGAGTTTGACTACTTCGCCATCCACCCGGACCACTTTGACAATGATCCGTCCGTCTATGACGATGCACTCGTTAAGTTTGCGAGATAGGACAAGCACGTGAATTGGGGGGTTAAGATTGGATCGTGGGCAGCGGATGCTGCACCGAAAACTCGGCCGCATTGGCCGGAATGACCTGTTTGGCGATCATCGTGCGGCGGTTAAGCACGACGGGGCCTTTGAGATTGAGGGTGGCCCGATTGGGACCATGCACCGTCACAATACACAGCAGCGCGGCATCGGCGGCGGTGGTGAGACCAAGCGACTCGGCGTCTTCCGGGCTGATCTCGGGCTTGTAGTCGGGCAGCAACGGCTGGGGGGAGATGACTAGAAAGGCAAGGTTGGGATCGTTGGGAACCTGCATCCAAAGGAAGGGATCTTCAGCAGGGTCGGCCAGCAGGGAGTACTCTTTGATGCGCTCGAAGCCCAACAGACCCATGGGCAGACGGATTGTGCTTTCAGCCTGGGCCGGGAGCGGCAGTGGGGTGGTATTTTCTGCGCGATTCATTCTGACCGACGTTAAGCAATCGGCATGCCAAAGCCTGAAGGCTGAAGTTTCAACGGCGTAAGCTCCATGGACCAAACTGGTTGGAAAATGCATCGCTCGGACGGACACACCGGCGGCGAAAAACTCTCCCCTCCCTGCTAGGATAAAATTGCACTGGCACAGGTCAGAATTTTCCCGTCGGTGCCGCCTGCGCCCGGAGGAGCCCTCCCCAGAACCGCCAGGAAGTGGCAAGCCAGGCGCAGCACCAGCGTGGGACACCACTCCCGCCCGGACGGCAACCCCACATTTGGGGTTTTCCAGTATTGATCCCTCCCCTGCCCTACCTTATTTTCGTGGCCGTTGGTTGACGGTATCCATACATACTATATGAAGCGTATTGCGCCTTGGGCCATGGCGGTTGCCGTGGCGGTCTCCTGCCTGTCTCCGCACTTGATGGCGGAGGAAATCCATGATGCGGCGGGAGCTGGCGACTTGGACAAGATCAAGGAAATGATTCTCGCCACCCCGGATCTGGTGAACCAGCGGGAAGCCAACACGGGCAATACCCCGCTGCATGTGGCGGCGGCACTGGGCCAGAAAGAAGTGGTTTCCTTTCTGCTCCAGCACCAGGCCGATGTCACCGCCACCAACCAACTCGGGCTCACCGCCATTCGCATGGCCAAATTACGCGGCCAGAATGGCGCAGTTAACATCATGATGCAGACAGAGTTGCCAAAAGCCGATCGCAAAGTGATGCTCGCGGTGGAGATTCTGGAGATGGTGCGCTCCGGCCAGGTGGCGGAGTTGAAGGAGTTGGTGTTGAAGTACCCGGAGTTTGATTTGGCCAACGCGGCGGATGTCCGGGATAATTCCGTCCTGCATGGGGCATCTTTTGCCGGAAACACTGAGTTGGTCGCCTTTTTGTTGGAGAATAAGGCCAATGCCAGTCTGACCAACCGTGACGGGGCCACCCCCCTCCACGGAGCCTCCTTCATGGGGCGCACCGAGATTGCCAAATTGCTGTTGGCCCGCCACGTGCCGGTGGATATCAAAACGGGGGCGGGGGTGACTCCCCTGATATTGGCCTGTGACCGGGGCAACCGGGAAATTGTGGATTTGCTCTTGGAAAACAAGGCCGATATCAACGCCTCCTCAAGGGTCGGCATCACCCCATTGGTCGCTGCCACGGCCGGCGGGCACCGAGAAATCGTCAAGTCACTGATCGCCGCCAAGGCGAATGTGAATGCCCGCATGAAAGATGGCACCACGGCGCTGATGCTCGCGGAAAAACGCTCTTTGACAGAGATCATCGAAATGCTCAAAACCGCTGGGGCTGTGGGAACTGCGGCCCCGGTTGCCACCCCTTAACCGCACTGACCATGGGCATTCCCCTCGACGCCAGAATCTATGTGGCCGGCCACCGTGGGTTGGCGGGCAGCGCGATTTGGCGCCAGCTACAAGCGGCTGGTTACCAAAACCTTATCGGAAAAACACACACCGAACTGGAATTGCTCGACGGGACTGCGGTGGACCGGTTTTACGCCACGGAAAAACCGGAATACGTGTTTGTGGCGGCCGCCAAGGTGGGCGGAATCCTGGCCAACAGCACCCGCCCCGCTGATTTTCTTTACGACAACCTGCAATTGCAGAACAACCTGATGCATGGGGCGTGGCGGGCGGGGGTGAAGAAGCTCTTGTTTCTGGGCAGTTCCTGTATCTATCCGCGCCTGGCTCCGCAACCGCTCAAAGAGGAAGCCCTGCTGACTGGTCCGCTGGAGCCAACCAACCAATGGTATGCCATCGCCAAAATCGCGGGCATCAAGCTATGCGAAGCTCTGCGCCGACAGCATGGCTGCAATTTCATCAGCGCCATGCCCACCAACCTGTACGGGCCGCGTGATAACTATGACTTGCAGGGTTCGCATGTGCTACCCGCCTTGATCCGCAAGTTTCACGAAGCCAAAACGCAGGGGGCGACCGAAGTGGTCGGCTGGGGCACAGGGCGGCCGCTGCGTGAATTCCTCTACGCGGACGACCTGGGCAGCGCCTGCCTTTTCATCATGCAGAATTATGATGAGGAACAGTTTATAAATGTCGGCAGCAACGAGGAAGTCAGCATCGCCGAATTGAGTGACCTCGTGGGTCAAGCCATTGGGTTTACTGGAAAAATCGTCTGGGATACCAGCAAACCGGATGGCACACCCCGAAAAATCATGGACAGCTCACGGCTGTTTCAAATGGGGTGGCGACCATCGGTGGCCTTGCGGGAAGGCATTCGGCTGGCCTACGCGGATTTTTTGGAGCATTACACCAGTTCAACGCGACTGGGGACGTGAGGGGGCTGGACGCCCGGGGGGAGGTGCCGGTGCCGGGGCCGGTTTCAATTGAACAGGTGTGGGCGGCGAGGCAAACGCCCGGACATCCCGCACCCGCTGGTAGGATTTGAGTGACAGGCGATCAATGAACACGGCCGTCTGGCCCGGACTGGGACTCAACAAGCCCTGATCGGAACGCCAAATCCAGCCATCTCTGAACACCACCTCATAGGTGATCAGCCGGTTTAAGTTTAAATCAGCATCGGTTGCCAGCCATAGCAACCGCCGGATTTCGGATATTTGGCGCAAGTCATAGCCACGGGTCCGCCAGCTCCAGAACGCATTGCAGCGAAACTCCATGCCCCTCAGGACGGCGTACTGGCCCAGCGCCAGGCTGCCAAAGACAAAATTGCCCCCCAGCATCAGGAGCGTCAAAACCGAAAGCAACCGCTGGCCATTGATGCCGTGACGGGCATCGGTCAGTCGGCAATAGTCCCCATACGCAACGCGACCGAGCAGGTTTGGGAAAAGCCACCGGTGCCCGATCAACGCCGCCAAAGGTAGGGCGGCGAAGGCGGCCAACATAAACCAAAACCAGATCGGCACCGGCAAAATCAGATCGGAACGCAGGATCAGGCGACTGTGGAGAAAGGCGATTCCCGCATAGGCCCCCCCCAGCCCAGCCGTCAAGATGGCCGCCATCAGCAGGCTGAGCAGCCCAAAGTACCATTCCCACCGCCGCCAATTCGGCACGGGATGGTCTTCTCCAGGCAGCGCGATGGCTGGGCGCAGAAAGACGCTGCGGCCCAGGACGCGCAGCAACGCGGGCGTCAGCAGAGCTGCCACCGCGATGGCGACGACGCCCGTGATCATCAGTATCTTCATGCCAGCCAAGACTTTTTTGTTTTGCGGTCAGGAAATTAAATGATTGGCGAAAGGGTGGCAATAGTGTTACAAGGAAAGGAACCAAAACCACCATGAAGCATTTTATTGCACCCTTGTTATTTGCCTTCGGACTGGCGTGGACTCCCCTCGTGCAGGGCCAGGTTGTCATCAGCGAATTTATGGCCCGCAATAACGGAGGATTGCGCGACGAGGATGGGGTGGCCAGCGACTGGATCGAAATCCACAACCAGACGGCGCTCCCCGTCAACCTGGCAGGCTGGTCCCTGACCGACTCCACGAACGCCTTGGCGCGCTGGACTTTTCCCGCGACCAACCTGGACGCCAACGGGTACATGGTGGTGTTTGCCTCGGGTAAGAACCGCGCCAATGCCGGGACGGTGTTGCACACGGATTTCAACCTGTCCGGAACCGGAGAATATCTCGCCCTGGTGCGACCGGACTCAAGCATCGCGACCGAGTTCCGCCCGGCCTTTCCCGAGCAGTTTGACAATGTCTCCTATGGGAATGGCCGTTCTGTGCAATCCTTCCCGCTGGTGACCAACAGCATGCTGGCCCGCTATCTGGCCCCATCTGATGGCACTTTGGGAACGAATTGGGTGGCGGTGAATTTCAACGATACGGGATGGGCGCAGGCCCGGTCGGGCTTCGGCTTCAGCCCGCTTTCCTCCCTGACCCAAAGCGGTTTGCTCTCCTACTGGCCCGTACGCGAAGGGTCTGGCACAACCGTGGCCAATGCTGTTTCTGGCGGCGTGAATGCCACCTTGGTCAACGCGACTTGGACCAGTGACTCCCAGCACGGCGCGGTTTTGGACTTCAACGGCACTTCTGCCTATGCCACCGCCGGCACCATCCCGGCCCTGAGCCAGAGTGTCAGCACCTTTACCTGGTCTTTTTGGTGGAAGCAGCTCGCGGTGCCGAACGCTTCGTCGGTGATTTTTGGCAATCGCTCCGGGGGCACGGCCTCCCCGGTCCAATTCTGCAAATTCACGCCGTCCAATTTCGAGTATTACCGGGGGGCTGGCATCGGCTTCATGCCCTACACCCTTCCCAGCGGTGAGTGGCTGCACGTGTGCGCGGTTAAGAATGGCGGCAGCCTCGCCTATTATGTGAATGGCTCCGTGGTGGGCAGCACCACCGCCAATGGGGACTTGGATGCCAACCCCCTGTTCTGGGGTGGTGACCCGGGGGCCACCACCGAATGGTCCCGCGGGCAAATGGACGAGGTTTCCATTTGGAACCGGGCGTTAAGCCCCACCCAAGTGGCCCAATTGGCGGCGGGCGAACAGTTGCTTGGCCTGGCTGCCCAGGCCAATACCGATCTCAAAACGGTGCTTGCCGGAAAGTCCTCCCTCTATACGCGGTATGCCTTTCAGGTGGGGGACAACGCCCTCTGGTCCAGCCTCAAGCTGAAGGTTCGTTACGATGACGGCTTTGTGGCTTATTTGAACGGTGTGGAAGTGGCCCGCCGCAACACCCCGGAACAGCCGGCTTGGAATGGCACCGCCAGTGTCTCCCGGACTGATTTGGAAGCCCGGACCCCTGAGGAGATCGACCTCACCGCCTTCATGGATTCGCTGGAGCCGGGCACCAATGTGCTGGCCTTCCACACGCTGAATGTGAGTGCCAGTGATGCCGACATGCTGATCCTTCCGGAACTGACGGCGGCCTTGGAGACCGGCTTGGGCGAGCGCTACTTTGGCACTCCAACGCCTGGATTCGTGAACGATCCCGGAGTGCTGGGATATGTTGCCGACACCAAGTTCAGCCATGATCGCGGTTTTTATGAGCAGCCCTTTGATTTGGCGATTTCCTGCGCCACCCCTGGCAGCACCCTCTACTACACCACCAACAACACCCCCCCTTCCGAAACCAACGGCTTGGTTTACACCACGCCGATCCGCATCGGCCGAACGACGGTGGTCCGCGCCATCGCCATCCGGCCCGGATGGCAACCCTCCAACCTGGACACCCAATCCTATCTTTTCCTGAGCGACATCCTCGCGCAGACCGGCCAGGGTCAGCCCGCCACCTGGGGTACGATGACGGCGGATTACACCATGGATCCAAGAGTGGTCACCAACGCCGCTTACCGGGCCACGATCACCAACGACATGAAAAGCCTGCCGATCATGTGTGTGACGGTCAGGCCCGATGAATTCTTTGGCCCACAGGGCATCTACAGCCTTACCAGTCTGCGGGGAGTCACCTCGGAGCGGCTGGCCTCGGCAGAGTTGTTCTTCCCCGATGGATCGCGGAAAGGTTTTGCCATCAACTGCGGGGTGCGCATATCCGGCGGGGCCAGCCGCACCATGCCCCCCAAACACGGGATTCGGCTGGTTTTTCGCAGCAACTATGGCGCTGCCAAGTTGAAATATAAGTTCTTTGATGACTCGGAGGTGGACAGTTTTGACGCCATCCAGTTCCGCCCCAACTTCAACATGTCCTGGGTGCGCACGGATAACTCCGGGCCGCTGCTCAACGCCAATGCGGATGGGGCGGAGCGCACGCACGCCATCTACGTGCGCGACCAGTTCACCAAGGACTCCCAGATCGCGATGGGCCAGCCCGGGGCCCACCAGCGGTTCGTGCATCTTTACATCAACGGCCTCTACTGGGGCGTTTACAATCCTGGCGAGCGCACCGACGCTTCGTTTGCCGCCAGCTACTTGGGCGGCGAAAAAGAGGAGTACGACGCGGTGTTCAGCGAATCGAATTCGGCCCGGGCCGTGGATGGGGATATGCAGGCCTGGCTGGCCGCCCTGAACATTTCGCCGGGTGGCATCACGAATGACACCCAATATGCCGCCATCAAGCAGATCATTGATGTGGAAAACCTGGCTGACTACATGATGCTGAACTTCTATACCGCCACCATGGATTGGCCCTGGCAAAACTGGAATGCGGTGAAGCGGCGCACCCCCGAGGGGCGGTTCAAATTCCTGATTTGGGATGCCGAATACACCTTGGAAACCATGCCCTGGGTTCCGGACAACCGCACCACCGTCGGCACCCTGACCACCGAGGCCCTTTCCCCCGCCCGCTTTTACCAACTGTTGCGCTCCAACGTGGAGTGGCAGGTGGTGTTCGGTGATCGTGCCCACAAGCACTTCTTCAACCAGGGCATGCTGACGACCAACCAGACCATTCCCCGTTTCCTCGGCCTGTGCAATGTGATTGACCGGGCGATTGTGGGCGAGTCCGCCCGCTGGGGTGACACCGTCCGCACGGCCAACCCCTACACCCGCGATATCGAATGGGTGACGGAAAAGAACCGGCTGCTCACCTCGTTTTTCGCCCCCCGTAGCGCGGCGGTGCTGCAGCAGTTGCGCAACGCGGGGCTGTACCCGCTGGTGGTGGCCCCGGTTTTCAGCCAGACCGGGGTTGTTTATTCAAACCAGTTCAGCCTGCTGATGACCGCCCCCAGCGGCACCATCTACTACACAACCAACGGCAGCGATCCGCGTTTGCCGGGCGGTCTGATTTCGCCCGGGGCACAGGCCCTCAGCGGTCCGGTGACGCTGCGAACCAGCCAATTGGTCAAAGCCCGCGCGCTGAGTGCGGGGAGTTGGAGCGCGGTGAACGAGGCGGTCTTTCTGGAGGCCACCCCGCTGCCTTTGCGGATCACGGAAATCATGTACTATCCATCACCCGGACCAACCGGCCTGACCAATGCGCCGGAGGATTATGAGTACGTGGTGTTGCGCAACGTGGGCAGCACTCCCCTTTCGCTGCAGGGCATGCAGTTCACGCGGGGCATCACCTTCGCACTCCCAGGCCTCAGCCTGGCACCCGGGAGCAGCCTGGTCGTGGCGCGCAATCCCCTCGCCTTCCAAGCCCGGTACGGGACCAACCTCACCGTGGTGGGGCCGTTTGCAGGAAGCTTGAGTGACAACGGCGAGACCATCGCCCTGACCGGGTCTCTGGGGCAGAATATCCACACGGTCCAATACCAGAACTGGCAACCCCTCACCGAAGGCTGGGGTTTCTCCCTGGCCGCCGTGAATCCAGCGGCGGCGGATGCGGACTGGAGCAACAGCAGCCAGTGGCGCACCGCCCAGCCCCTGGCCGGCCCGCTGAACCTGACCGATCCAGTGCCCGCGTTGCCCGCCGTGGTGATCACCGAAGTGCTATCCAGCTCCACCCTGCCAGCCGTGGATGTGGTGGAATTGCACAACCCCACCGCCCTGCCCGTTGATATCTCAGGGTGGTTTTTATCCGATGCCAACGATGAGCTGACCAAGTATCGGTTTCCAGCCAACACAGTCATTCCGGGGACCGGGTATTTGACCGTGGATGAAACAGCGTTTGCCGCCACCAACACAACCCCCTTCCGACTCGGTGCCCTGGGGGATCAGGTGTATCTTTCCAGCGGTGCTGCGGGCGAAAGCATCCTGACCGGGTATCGCCACCAGCTTTCCTTCGGTGCCGCACCGCCCGGAGTCACCTGGGGTCGCATGGTCACCAGCGATGGCCGGGAACACGTGGCATTGCAGACTCAGAACACCTTGGGCACCAATAACTCCCTGCCAGTGGTGGGTCCGGTGGTCATCAGCGAAATTCACTATCATGCGGCCATAACCAATGACTCCGAATTTGTGGAACTGCGGAATGTGAGTGGGGCGGCCGTGGCGCTTTTTGATCCGGTGCTGACCAGCAACACCTGGCACTTGGCCGGTTTGGGGTACACTCTGCCCGAAAGTATCACGCTGCAACCGGGTGAATACCTGGTGGTGGCCGCCACGGATCCCGCCACCTTCCGGCAATATTACCCATCCGCCACGAACGCCCGGGTGGTGGGTCCGTTTGCTGGCAGCCTGAAAAACAGCGGTGAGACGCTCACCCTGCAACGTCCGGGGCTGTTGACGCTCAACAATGACCAATGGGTGGTGCCGTACCATGTCGTGGATCAGGTGTTGTTCAACGACCGTCTGCCGTGGCCACCGGCAGCCGATGGTGCCGGAGCCTCCCTGCAACGCCTGAATCTGGGCGGGTTCGGTTCGGAGCCGACCAATTGGACGGCGGCAATCCCAACCCCGGCGCAGGCTCTGCCCCTGGGCACACCCCCGCGTTTGACCAGCGCACCAGCACCCCAGCGCGGCCTGGCTGGACAAAACCTGATCCTCACCGCCACCTTTACGGGAGCAGCACCGTTGTATTACCAGTGGCGCATGGACGGCAATAACCTGACGAACGCGACCAACAGCACCCTGGTGCTGGGCAATGTCTCCTTGGCACAGTCAGGTGCGTATCAGGTCTGTGCGTTCAACCCCTATGGGGCAGACGCAAGCCCTGAATCAGAAGTTGTTGTCAACCAACCAGCCACCATCACGAGGCACCCGGTGGCAGCCTATGTGCGAGGGTCCACCAATGTGGCCAACTATGGCGCTACCACCAACAACGCCGTGTTTTCGGTGGAAGCTGTCAGTTCCACCCCGCTGCGCTACCAATGGCGGCGCAATGGCATTGCCTTGCCAGGCGAAACCAATGCGACCTTGACCATCGTCACCCCCACCGTGGAGCAGGATGGGGATATTGACGTGGTGGTTTCAGACGTTGCCGGCTCGGTCGCCTCCACCTCCGCCAAAATGGCGGTGCTGTTGAACCCGCAATTCATTAATCTTCCTCCGCTGACCAACTATGTGGTGGCCGGCGGCAATTGCACCCTCGGCACCACCGTCCGGGGCAATCCCGCGCCGTTTCTCTTTCAATGGCGGCGTGCGTCGGCCATCCTGAGCAACGTGGTCACCTCGGAACGGTCCTGCTTCGTCACCCTGCGCAACGTGGCCACCAACCAAGGAGGTCTGCACCGGTTGCTGGTGACCAACGCGGCCTTTACCACCCTCACTTACTCCTACACCTTCTACCTGGTGGTGCAGGCGGATGATGACAAGGATGGCATCCCGAACGTGTGGGAGGACGCCAATGGATTGGTCGGCACCAATGCGTTGGACGCCGCCGAGGATACCGATCAGGACGGCATGAGCAACCTCGCGGAGTATCAGGCTGGAACCGATCCGAGGGATCCTGAAAGCAAACTGGCCGTGCTGACCCCCATTCTTGGCGGCAATCCACCCGCCTTGCAATTTATGGCCGTGTCAAACCGGACTTATGCCATCGAGTACAGCGATAATCTGACCCAGGGGTGGAAGAAACTCAGGGATGTCTATTCCCGCACCAACACGCACTTGGAACTGCTCGGCGATGCCGAATGGCCGAACACCAACCGTCTGTATCGCGTGCGTCTGCCGGGAGGCCCTTAATAATCAGCGGTTTGTATTTATACAAAACCCCCTGCAACACCAGCTTTGCCGCTGGGTTTGCAGGGGGTTCTTTTTGACCTGCCGTTTACCCGTTGAGGGCTTCGTAAACGTGCCCCACCATCTTTTCATCAGGCTTCAGGGTTTTGGCCCCCTGTTTCCACCGGGCCGGACACGCTTCATCCGGATGCGTCGCCAGATACGCGTTGGCCTCCATCTTCCGGAGGAGTTCGTCCGCGTTGCGTCCCACATTGTAAAAATTCACCTCACTGGAAACCAGCACGCCGGCAGGATTGATGACAAAGGTGCCGCGCAGGGCCAGACCGGTTTTGGCATCATACACACCAAAAAGGCGGCTCACGGCGCCTGTGGGATCAGCCGCCATCGGGTATTTCACATTTTGCAGCAGCCTTTCAGTGTCCCGCCAGGCGAGGTGGGCGAATTTGGTGTCGGTCGAGACGGAGAGCACTTCCGCGCCCAGTTTGCGGAGCGCCTCATACTTATCCGCCAGGTCAGCCAGCTCGGTGGGGCACACAAAAGTGAAGTCGGCCGGGTAAAAAACCAGAATGGTCCACTGCTGTTTCTCGCGGAACTCCGCCAGCGATGCCTTCCCAAATTCCCGGGTCGCCGGGTTGTAGGTTTCCATCTCAAAATTCGGCACCTCGGTGCCGACCGTCACAGTTATTTCTTCACACATTTCACACATAATGCCTGTCAGGATAAAATCGACTCGGCTTCCGGTCCGGAAACCGCCCCTCAATAAACCCCCATTGCCAGTTTTGTCAAATCAGGGATGCTGAAACACACCGTAGGTTGAAGTCATGCCTATCTGGTTGCATGCCGAGTCTTCATATCGACTGGCAAACCCACTTCAGGTTTGGAACCCTGCGGTAATGGCCAGGGGGTGTGCCGCAGACTTCCAAGTC
>CAIYYI010000570.1 GCA_903930345.1 uncultured Verrucomicrobiota bacterium | reverse complement strand
GATTGGCTTGCACCAGCAGATCCAAAGATTCCTTATTCAGGTTGATGAGCCGGGTGATCCGGCACTCCTCAGTGCTGGTTTTACCCGCCAGGCTGTTGAGGATGGCTTTCACCGCACCGCATTCCTGGCAAAAGCGGGAGGTTCCACAGCCGCCGGGGGAATCCTGGGCATGGACGCAATCCAAAGCCTCACCGGGTCGCATACCCACAACACTTTGCAGTTCTTTGCCGGGGAAAAGGGCCTGGCAGTTCTTGCTGAGGAAAACGATCTGCCGGTGCTGGTTGAGAATGAACACACAGTTCAGAACTGAATTCAGCACCTCGATGGTCAGGGGGACTTCACTCAACTTTTGGGCCTGGCGCTGGACGACTTCCACGGGCACCCTCTCCGCTGAGGCGAATTCCGTTACTGGGATACTGGTCTGCATAGTTTGGGCCTGTATTCAAACGCCTTAATTAACCTCACAATTCCTATTATGATGGCTTCTTTACCGATTGCAATGCGCTTTTTCGGTTGCGTCCTGGCCAGCGTTGCGCCACCTTCCTGCCGTGGCGAAATTCGTTCTTGGCCGGGGGCTTGGCAACCTCTTGGAAGGGACCCCTGCAAGAGAGGTGCCCCAGGCTGCCCCTTTGCCCCAACCCAGCCCCAACCCGGGAGCAGTGTCCTCCGGTTTGCGGGTGCTGATGAAGGAAGAGCCTGCTGTTTCACGGCCGGCATCCGAGGTCGCTCCTTCGGTTCCGCAACGGATTCCTTTCAATCTCAACTGGTTGCGCGTTTCATTGGCCGCCGCTGATGTGGTATTAAGCGCCCTGGCGATTTGGATGGTCCAGCGAGTCCAGCCGCAATTTGGTTTTTGGGACGGAGTTTTTGCCTTCTGCGCCCTGGGAACGGGGGCGTTGCTTTCGTGCCTGGCCCTCTGGCTGCCGCATCAACCGGATTAGCCGAACCTTCCCGGGCTGGGGTTTTTCAGTGGCGTTGGTCCGCTCGCGGGAAGCAGACTTTTTCACCGCGTCACCCCGCCCGGCCGCCCCAATTAAATATTAAATCTCACACCTTAAACCTTGGCCAAACCGGTTTGGGTGAGCGCATACAGATCGTCCAGTTGGGGCTTGAGTTCAAGCTTTTCCTGGATGTTCATGCGGTCCACGAAAAGGATGCCGTTCAAATGGTCCATTTCGTGTTGAATGGCCCGGGAAAGCAATCCCTCGCAGCGGAACCGAACTGATTTGCCTTCCGCGTCCATCGCGCACACTTCGGTGGTTTCCGAGCGGGCGATTTCGGCATAAATTTCCGGAAAACTGAGGCAGCCCTCCGGCCCCTCCACCTTTTGCCGGCCCAGTTTCAATTCCGGATTCAGCAAGGCCAACGGCATGAAACCTTCCACCTCTGCGGGTTGGTCGTTCAACCAAAGGGAAGATGGGCGGTCATCCATGCCACGCACATCGATGACCATGAGTTGCAGGGCGTGGCCAACCTGCTGCGCAGCCAGGCCAACTCCATGCGCGGAAGCCATGGTATCGAACATATCCGCCACCAATTTCTTGATGGCGGGGGTGATGGTTTCAATGCGGGCACCCTTTTTGCGAAGCACCGGGTGCCCGTATTGGGTGATGGGCAGGATCATCGCTTATTTCTG
>CAIYYI010000569.1 GCA_903930345.1 uncultured Verrucomicrobiota bacterium | reverse complement strand
TTCTTGGCGATGCTCCACTCGTTGTCATTGAGGATGGCAATGAAACGCTTGGTGCTGTGGGCGATGTTGTTCATGGCCTCAAAGGTGACGCCGTTGGTGAGGGCGGCATCGCCAAAGACGCAGACCACATTCTCATCCGACCCCCGGCGATCCCGCGCGACGGCGATGCCCAGGGCGGCGGAAAGGGCGGTGCCGGCGTGGCCGGCGCCGTAGCAATCATGCTCACTCTCTGTGCGCAGGGAAAAGCCGCAGAGGCCATCCGTGGTGCGGACGGTGTGGAAGCGGCTTTTGCGACCGGTCAGGAGCTTGTGCACGTAGGACTGATGGCTGACATCCCAGACAAACTTATCCTTGGGGGTGGTGAAGACGCTGTGCATGGCCACCGTGAGCTCGACGACGCCGAGATTGGGCCCCAGATGGCCGCCATGGACGGCCAGCTTGGTAATCAGTTCATGACGGATTTCCTCCGCCAATTGCTGGCGCTGCTCGAGCGTCAGTTTCTTCACGTGCGTGGGTTCATCAACCATGTCGAGATATCGGCTCATAGGGATCAGGCTTCAACGGAGTCGTCTGGCATTGGCAGCGGTTTCAACTGCATTTCGCCGCCCAGCTTCTGCTCGAGCTGCTGGATTTTTTGATCGGCATCGGCCAACCGGGACTGACACACCATGACCAGACGGGCACCTTCCTCATAGCGAGTCAGCAGGCTTTCCAGCGGCAAATCATCCGCCTCCATCGCCCCAACGATGGATTCCAGTTGCTTTAAAGCTTCTTCGAACGGCATCCCCTCGGGAAGGGAAGTGCCGCTGTCGCAATCTTTGGCCGGTTTCGACATCGGCAAATGATACGGCAAGAGCGGGTTTGCGTCCAGTGTTTTAAGCCCCGGTTGAAGACTGCTTCAAGCGGGCTAATCCCCGGTCCATTTCACGTTCATCCTCTTCGCGCAGAACATTTTGGCCATAGCGGACGGAACAAAAACAGGAGGTAATCCGCCGGACCACCTCCTGTGCTTCCGGCGGGAGGCGGTGTGTTTCAGCAGCAAACTCCCAAGGGGTTTGGGACGGCTGCTTGGAGCAGCCCCGGGCAGCCAAGAGCTTGAGCATGGCGGCGTAGTAACGGGCGGTAACCACCTGGGCCTCAGCCACGGAACCGGTCGCCGGAGGCCGCCGTCGCGACCGCCAAAGCACCCACCCACCCACCCCGAAAACCAGCACCGCCCCCGTGGCAAAGGCCGCCGGGGCATGGCGCACCACCCAGCCGGGAAGGTCCGCCACCCGCTGGGCGACATCACTCCACATGGCGTTCTGAGTGGGGGCATCAAAATTCACCACGTGGGCATACCAGGCAAAGTCGAGGGCCTCCCAGAACTCAGACCAAGAACTATCGCCGGAGGGGAGGCTGGCGCGCGGGGTGGCATCCAACGAAACCCAGCCGTGCCCCGGCAGCCAGGCCTCGGTCCAGGAATGGGCGTCGCGAAAACGGATGTCATACCAGCCGGAAATGGGGTTTTGCACCGAGGGCAGATAGCCGATGATGACCCGGCTGGGAATGCCCTCCATGCGCAACAGCAACGCCAGGGCGGAGGCGAACCGTTCGCAATGGCCGCGCCGGGCCTGGAACAAAAAGTCCTCCAACGCATTGGCGCGGTTGAGTTCCGGCGCGCCCAGCTCGTAGGTGAAATGATCGCGCAGGTAACCCTCCAGATGCCGGGCTTTGGCCAACTGATTGGTGGCCCCGGCGGTCAATTGAGCGAGCCACTGCCGCACCTTGGGACTGGGGGCGGGGTGAGCGAGAAACCGGGCGGCCGCCCCGGGGGGAAGCGGCTCCGGCTCCGGCGTAAGATCGGTGAGATAGCGATAGGTGTTGTTGGCCCGGTTCCACAAATACTCCGTCTCGACCATGCCATGGAGATTCAAATACGCGCGGCGAAAGAAGGAGCCATCAAGCCCGACCACCCGGCCATCCGTGGGGAGAATGCGGGCCAGATAGGCGGGGTTTTTCACCCGCGCCTGCCGCTCCACCACCCGGTGCCCCGCCGGCGCGGCCGACCATTTCAGCCAACTGGCCGGCTGATCCACCTTCCACTGGGAGCCATCAAAATCCACCAGGGCGTAACAGCGCAAATACCCCAACTGCTCGCCCTGCACCTGCATGAGGATGCGCCGTGACTGGGGCCCGGAGGAACGGGCGGGATCCAGGATGGTATCCAACATGGTCCCCCCCTCGCCCCCGCGCGCCAGATTGGCCCGGAAAGGGCTGCCCAGATAGGCGCGGGGGAACAGCAAAAAGACCATCACCGCCGCTAGGAAAACCAGGAGAAACGTGGACGCCCCCAGCGGGGCGCGAACCGGACGGACCACCGGCAGGCGCAAGCGCTCCAACTCGTACAGAGTGGCCGGGATCAGCCAGACCGCCGCGGCCAGGATCAGGAGGAAACGGAAATCGAGAATGATGGTGCAGGCCACCCCGACCTGGAACACGGCGATCAAAATCCCGATCAACCTTTCCCGGGGCGACAGGGGCCGCAGAAGCCGGGCCAACTGCACCCAGGCCAGGCCGTGGCCGATGAAGAAATGACTGCTGTGGCCGGGCACTTTCCCGAGCAGGTAACCGGCCAGGCAACCAAGGATGAGGACCAGGGCCTCCAGGGGCGGGGTGGCCCGTGACTGGGCGGCGTCCCGATGGGCGGGCTGCGGCGCGCGCACACGCCACCGGGCGCCGACCCCCAGGAAGAGCAGCCAGGCCAAGCCATAGCCCGCAGGCAGCCAGTAGTCATCCCACGCCAGGCCCTGGCAGACCACCCCGAGCAACACCAAGAGATAGTAGGGATTTTTCATTGGGCCGACGGCGGCGAGGGCAGATCCGGACCATCGCCAAAGCCTTGGGATTGAAACCAGCGAAGACGCCAATGGGCGGGCAGACCGGCGGCCAGGCGGGCCGGCAGGCAGACCTCAAACGAACGCCCATGGAGGGCACGCTCCAAGCCCGGCAACCAGGCAGGATCCCAGGCCGCCAGAACCAGGCAAACCGCGCCCCGATTGCTCCCCCCATGCAGCGCCCCGACCCACGCCTCCGCCGCCAACGCGGCGGTGGAGACCTCCAGCCGCGCGAGCGACTCCAACAATTCATTGGCATCGGAAAACGGCGTCAGGAGATGATGATGCTGATCCCCCAGGTAGCGCCACTCCACATGATCACCATCATCCAAGGCGGCAAACATGAGGGAGCCGGCGGCGCGGACGGCGTCATCAAACCAGCCGGTTTGGCCGGGAGTGGCCGGCCCCAGGAGGAGCGTCACACGACCGGACAACTCCTCATCGAAAGTTTTCACCATCATCCCCTGCCCTTTGGCGCTGCTCTTCCAATGGATCTGGCGCCAGGAATCGCCCGCCAGCATGGGCCGAATACCGGCAAAATGAATGCCGGAAGCCACGCGGCGACGGCCTTTGTGTTTACCCCCCACCATCATATCGAACCCGGCGGCCCGGGGCGGATCACAGGGATAGACCGCCGGATAAACAATAATTTCACCGGGCAGGACCAGCGCACGGGTGGAGGTGACGAGGCCAAAGGGATGGTGACACTCGAGCCAGCAGCGGCCCAGCGGATAAACACCCCGCCGGGCAAACCGGGCGAGCAGCGGGGCGGGCACCGCCTCACCGGGGGCGAACGGCCCCGCCTGGCAGAGCAACCCAGCAGGACTCTGCACCCGCACCACTCCGGCCCATTGCCGGCTGCGATTGAGAAACTGCCACGGCTCCGTGACCGGCTGGCCTTCCGTGGCGGTGGTGGCGGGCAAAGCGGAAACCTGGATGGCGCGGAGCGTTTGGCGGGCGCGCACCCAGTTGAGAACAAAGCAGGCGAGCACCACCCCCATGATGGTCAGCAGCAGGCCGGATTGAGAAGTGACCGAGGCCAGGTAAAAGAAGCCCAGCAGCGCCAACAGCAGGTAACCGTGACGCGTGGGACGGATCATAACGGCACAGGCACCGCATCCACAATGCGGTCAATGATGGATTGGGTGTTCACGGTGACCGAGCGGGTGCCTTTGCGGCAGATGAGCCGGTGCGGCAACACCAGGCGGGCGGCCTGCTTGATGTCATCCGGCAGCACGTAATTGCGCTGGGCCAGGAGGGCCTGGGCCTGGCTGAAGGATTGGATATCCAGGCAGCCGCGCGGACTGGCACCATACTCGAGCACCTCACTCCCACGGGTGGCGCGCACCAGGTCCACCACATACCCGAGCAAGGAATCCTCCACCGTCACCCGGCGCACCCGATCCTGAAGGCGCACGACGGCTTGACGGTCCAGCACCGGGGCAATCAGATCCAGCGGGTCGGAGACCCGTTGATCGCGAAGCATCTGGATTTCCACCTCGCGCTCCAGATAACCGATGCTGAGGCGGACCATGAAGCGATCCATCTGCGCGAAGGGCAGCGGGTAGGTGCCCTCCAACTCAACGGGGTTCTGGGTGGCAATCACGTAAAACGGGGCGGCCAGCGGATGCACCTGGCCATCCACGGTGACCCGCTGCTCCTCCATGGCCTCCAGCAGGCTGGATTGGGTGCGCGGAGTGGCGCGGTTGATCTCATCCGCCAGCAGCACGTTGGTAAAGAGCGGGCCGCGGTGAAAGGAAAACTCGTGGGTTTCCGGTGAATAAACCGTCACCCCGGTGATGTCCGAAGGGAGCAGATCGGCCGTGAACTGGATCCGCTTGAAATCCGCATCCAAGGATTTGGCGAGGGCGCGGGCCAGGAGCGTTTTGCCAAGACCGGGGACATCCTCGATCAGGACATGGCCACCGGCCAGCAACGCCAGCACGGCACGCTCCACCACCGCCCGTTTGCCGATGAACACCCGGCTGATGGCATCCACCAACTGGCAGGCCTGGGCGGCGGCGGCTTGAAGTTCCGGATCCAATTGTTCAGTCATAGCCAATGGGTAGTTTAACACCGAACCAAAGCGCAGCGCTAAGCCTTTCGCCGCCAAGCTACCACGAACATGCCGTTCCCGCCAGTCAGGTCCGGCGTGAGCCACAGCCCATGGACGGGCGCGGCGGCCGGCAGCCAGGGATTAGCCAGGGGACAAGGCTCCAGACCGGGGCGGATTTTTTCCAGATGGGCCACCACCCCAGTGGTCTCCGCGCGGGACATGGTGCAGACGGCATAGATGAGGCGGCCGCCCGGCAGAAGGGCATCCGCCGCCGTGGTGACCAAGCTCTCCTGCGCCTGCGCCATGGACTTGACATCCTGCGGGGTGGCCGTCCAGCGGGCGTGCGGATTACGCTGCCAGGTGCCGAGACCACTGCAAGGGGCATCCACGAGCACGCCGTGGAACTGGCGGCGCGGGGGCGGTCCGCCATGCCAGGCAAATGCCTGGTAGTTAAAGCACTTGGCCCGGGCAGCCCGCCGCTTGAGCAGGGTCAACCGCCGTTCAGAGCGATCACTGACCAGCAACAGGCCGCGATTCTGCATAAGGTCGGAGAGATGCAAGGATTTGCCCCCCTCCCCCGCACAGCAATCCCACCACGAATCGCCGGGGCGGGGCGCACAGAGCAGGCCGACCGCCTGGGAGGAGACATCCTGAATTTCAAAAGCCCCGGCGGCAAATTCCCGGGTGCGGAACAAATCCTCCTGGCCGGTATATTCCAGGCAATCAGGCAGCCCCGCGTAAGGGATATTGCAGGAGCCAAGCGTGGCGGCGAGGTGAGCCCCCTGCCCGAGCCGGGCGCGCAACCACAACCGGGGCTGGCGCTGCAGGGAACGCAGCCAGGCCGGAGTGGCCTCCATGACATCCCACGTCCAATCGGGAATGGCCCCGGCCAGCATGGCGTCCGAGAACTTGCCGGGATTGGCCGCAAAAGCATGGGATAATTTGCGGGCCTCCTCGACCTGCTCCACGCGGGGCCGCTCGGGGAGCCAGGTACGCCAGCGAAAGTAGTCAAACACCAACCGGGCAATTTCACGGGAATCCACCCGGGTGAAGGTGCCGGCGGACTTGAAGGTGTCCCGGAGGACGGCATCAGCGGGCTTCTTGTCGCGCAGGACCTGGTCAACAATATCGGCGGCCGCCTGCGGCCAATTGACCGGGGGTTCGGGGTTGGGTTCGGGTATCGAGTTCATCGCTTTCGCAACAGAGATTGACGGGGAACACCCGGCAAAGGCAAATGTAATTGACGGGCACGATCCTCCACCAACCCGCTGACCCCGAGGCCGAGCAGGCGCAAAGGCCGGTTTACCAGCCGTTCGCGGCCGAGGAGCCAGCAGCCCAGGCGGTAAACATCCCGGGCCTCCGACACCGGCTCCTCGAGCGACAACTGACGCGTGAGGGTGGAAAAATCCCCGTAACGCACTTTCACCTGGACCGTATGGGCCGCGAGCCGACGCTGGAGGAGCTTGCCGACAATCTCCTCCGCCTGTTCCCGAAGGCTTTGGCGCAAGACTGACCGGTCATCGGTATCCCTAAGAAAGGTGGTTTCGCTGCTGATGCTTTTGACGACGTCCCCCAATTCCAAGGGGCGATCATCCTCGCCGAAGGCGAATTGCCGGAGCTGCGGACCCCAGGAGCCAACCATGGCGGACAGATCGCCGGGGTAATCCTGCAAATCCCCCACCGTTTTCAACCCACACTGGTGGAGGTGACGCTCCGTCACGGGACCGATGCCGTGCAGCACCCGCACCGGGAGGGGCCGCAGGAATTGGACTTTCTCCCGGTTCAGCACGCAGGTGAGCCCATCCGGCTTCTGAAAATCACTGGCCAGCTTGGCCAGCAACTTGTTGGGAGCCACCCCGATGGTGGCGGTCAACTGGCGCTCCTGGAGAATGGCCTGTTTGATCGCCTGGGCCAAGGGGACCGCCTCCCGCAGAGCCTCATCGACATCCGTGGCAAGCGCGCGGGCAGAGACATCCACGTAGGCCTCATCAATGGAAACCTGTTCCACCAACTCCCCGGCCATCCGGGCGACCACGGCCATGATGGCGGACGACTCCGCCTGGTACACCGCCATCCGCGGACGCAGGAAGATGCCAGCGGGGCAGAGCCGGGCGGCGGTGATGCTGGGCAAGGCACTGCGCACACCAAACTTGCGGGCCTCGTAACTGGCGGCGCAGACCACCCCGCGCTGCGCCGGCGGCGCGCCCACAATCACCGGCAGGCCGCGCAAAGCAGGCTGGTCCCGCTGCTCCACGGAGGCGTAAAAGGCATCCATGTCGATATGGAAAATAACGCGCGGCATAAGGAAAAAGCGCCCGGAACAATCAGAATGCTCCGGGCGCAGACAAGCCAGACCGCCTGCAAACAGGCGCCAACCCACCAGTTACACTTTGGCCAGCAACTGGGTCAACACGTACGGCAAAATGCCACCGTACTGGTAATATTCGATCTCAATGGGGGTATCAATACGGCAACGCACGGGCACTTGCTGCACGGAACCATCCTTGCGGTGAATACGCAGGATGACATCCTGCTGCGGCTGCAAGTCCGCCCCCAAACCGACGACATCGAAGTATTCCGAGCCATCCAACTTGAGCGTGGCGGCACTGACGCCTTCCTTGAACTGGAGCGGCAACACCCCCATGCCGACGAGGTTGGACCGATGGATGCGCTCAAAACTCTGTGCCACAACGGCCTTAACCCCCAGCAGGTTGGTGCCTTTGGCCGCCCAATCACGCGAGGACCCCGTCCCATACTCCTGCCCGGCAAGCACCACCAACGGAACCTGGTCCTGCTGGTAAAGCATGGAGGCATCGAAGATCGCCATTTTCTCCCCTACCCGTGCGGCATTCTTGGAAGTTGACACGTTCACCGGGCCTTGGAAAAGGGTGTTGCCCCCCTCTTCCCCGCCCAGCATCAGGTTCTTGATGCGCACGTTGGCAAAGGTGCCACGGGTCATGATCCTATCATTGCCACGGCGCGAACCGTAGCTGTTGAAGTCCGTCTGGTTGACCCCGTGTTCAAGGAGGAACCGGCCGGCCGGGGAGTTCTTCTTGATGGCGCCGGCGGGAGAAATATGATCGGTGGTGACACTGTCCCCAAAGATGCCCAAGGCCCGGGCGTTGCGGATCTCGCGGATTTCGCCGGTCTGACCCGTGTAGCCCATAAAGAAGGGGGGCTCCTGGATGTAGGTGCTGCTTTCATCCCACTTGTAAATATGGCCCACGCTGGAGGCGATATCATTCCACTTGGGATTCTGGGAGGCGAAATCGCGATAGAGACGCTGAAAGACCTCGGGTTGCAGGGCGGCGTGGAGCAAGTCCCTCACCTCCTGCAAGGTGGGCCAGATGTCCCTGAGGAAGACCGGTTGGCCATCCTTACCAGTGCCGATGGCCTCATTGGCCAAGTCAATATTCACACGGCCCGCCAAGGCGTACGCCACCACCAACGGCGGCGACATCAGGAAGTTGGCCTTGACGCTCTGGTGAACCCGGGCCTCGAAGTTGCGGTTGCCCGAGAGGACGGACGCAACCACCAAGTCATTCTGCACCACCGCCTCCTCCAAGTGGGCCTCCAACGGACCGCTGTTGCCGATGCAGGTGGCGCAGCCGTAGCCAACCAGTTGGAAACCAAGCTGATCAAGAAACGGTTGCAGGCCGGTCTGCTGCAGGTAATCAGTCACCACGCGCGAACCGGGAGCCAGGGAGGTCTTGACAGTGGAACTGACGCACAGGCCCTTTTCCACCGCTTTGCGCGCCAGCAAACCGGCCGCCAGCATGACGCTGGGGTTGGAAGTATTGGTGCAACTGGTGATGGAGGCAATGAGCACGGACCCATGGCCAATCTCCGTTTTCAACGTGTTCTGGCTCACCACGATGTTATCCGGAGCGGGGTGCTGATCCCGCATCTCGCTTTCGCTGGGAGAAACCGTCGGTTTCTTGGTGCCGCAGGTCCAATCAGGATGGAAATGGGTCTCCTTGATCCCCTTGACCATGACGCGTTGGGCCAAATCCGCCACCGGTTTGCCATAGCCATTTTCCGTGACCGGCTTGGAAAACAGGTCATTAAAGGTCTGCTTGAGTGCGGGAACCTCAATGCGATCCTGGGGCCGTTTGGGCCCCGCCACGCTGGGCACCACGGTGCCCAGATCAAGCTCCAGATCAGCGGAATAATCAATCTGGCCACGCTCCGGCATGCCGAACAAGCCCTGGGCTCGGTAGTAGTTTTCGTAAATCTCGCACTGCTCCGGAGTCCGGCCCGTGGCCTGCAAGAACTTGACGCACTCGACATCAATCGGGAAGAAGCCCATGGTGGCACCGTATTCCGGGGCCATGTTGGCAATGGTGGCGCGATCCACCACCGGCAACGCGGCAGCGCCCGGGCCGTAAAACTCGACGAACTTACCCACCACCTTGGCCTTGCGGAGCATTTGCGTCACGGTCAGGGCCACGTCCGTCGCGGTCACCCCTTCGCGGACAGCACCCTTCAAATTGACACCCACGACGTCCGGGGTCAGGAAATAAACCGGCTGACCCAGCATACCGGCCTCGGCTTCAATGCCGCCCACGCCCCAACCGACGATGCCCAAACCGTTGATCATGGTGGTGTGGGAATCGGTGCCCACCAGCGTATCGGGATAATAGACCCCGCGCTGGTCGGCGAGCACCCCTTTGGCCAGGTATTCCAAGTTGACCTGATGGATGATACCAATGCCCGGCGGCACCACCTTGAAGGTGTTGAAGGCCTGCATGCCCCACTTGAGAAACTGGTAGCGTTCACGGTTGCGGATGAACTCCACTTCCAGATTGTTGCGGAAAGCATCGGCATTGCCGGCGAAATCGACCTGCACCGAGTGATCTACCACTAGGTCCACAGGCACGAGGGGTTCAATCAGCATCGGATTCTTGCCCAGGCGATTCACAGCGGAACGCATGGCGGCCAGGTCCACCAGCAGGGGAACCCCGGTAAAGTCTTGCAGGACAATGCGGGCGACCACAAACGGGATTTCCGCCGTGCGGTCGGACTTGGGCTGCCAGTTGGCGAGTTCCTTGATATTGGACTCATCCACCTTCATGCCATCGCAATTGCGCAGCACTGACTCCAGCACCAGCCGGATGGAAACCGGCAGTCGCGAAATACGTTCAAAACCAGCCTGTTGCAAGGCGGGGAGTGAATAATAGAAACCTTGCCGACCTTTGCCGGCATCAAACTTTTGGAGAGTGTTCAAGAAGTTGTGTGGCTCATTCATAGTCGTCAATAACTTGTATCTGGTGAAGCGGACCAAAAATGGGGTTTGTCCGCTTTGATGTCAAGTCAGGCGGCAAAAAAACAAAGGGAGCGGACCCGGACGGTCCGCTCCCCAAATGCGTGGGCAAAACGAATGGCTTACTGGAGCTTGGCGAGGGTCTCCTTGATGGCCGTGAAATTGGGCAGATCTTTCGGTGTGGCAGTCTGTTCGGCATACTGCACAACCCCGTCTTTATCGATCACGAAGGCCGCCCGGGCACTCACCGCGCCCAAGCCGATCAGGTCAGCCAGCAACACGCCATAGGCCTCGGCAGTCTTCTTGTTCAGATCGCTGACCAGCGGAATACCGATCTTCTCCTTATTGGCCCAAGCCTCCTGGGCAAACGGACTATCGACGCTGATGCCGATGACCTCGGCATTCAAACCGACGTAGGTGTTCAGCCCGCTGGTGATATCGCACATTTCCGCCGTGCAAACGCCAGTGAACGCCAAGGGAAAGAAGAGCAGCAGGGTGTTCTTCTTGCCAAAATTCTCACTAAGTTTCACATCCACCAAGCCAGTGGATCGCTTGGATTTCAGGGAGAAATCCGGTGCCTTTGTGCCGACAGATATTGCCATAGATTCCAATGATTAACGGGTTATTGTGTTTACTGTAACAGTCCCGGTAAAGTATTCGCAATTCCCCGTCTGTCAAACGGGGGGCGACTTTTTTTAAGCTGGGGCGGCCCCGAAATATTTTGCGGGATTTCGGCGAAGACGGGGTAAAATGAGAAGACGGAATAAAATTATGAAATTGAAAAACCTCTTACTCGGGACTGCCTTGGCAGTCGGAATGATCACTCTCAGCGCGACGGCGGCCCAAGCCTGTGCGTGCGCCGGTGCGGCGGCAGCGGGGGACGATAACACCGCCAAGGCAAAACCCTACCCGCTGACCACCTGCGTGGTATCCGGGGAAAAGCTTGGCGGGGACATGGGCAAGCCGTACGTGTTCGTGCATGAAGGCCAGGAGATCAAGCTGTGCTGCAAATCCTGCCTGAAGGAGTTCAAGCAGGAACCGGCCAAGTACCTGAAGAAGCTGGAGACGGCCCCGAAGGCCAAGTAACCAAACCCAACCACCGACCCGCTGGGACCAACCCAGGCAGGTATGTAAAGAGGATGGCGGATTGCAGCTCCTGCAAGCCGACCATCCTCAATCATTTCCACAGCGCAGCCGGCCGGGAAGCGGGGCTATTTTGGCTCCGGCGGTTTGGGGGCCGGTTCCGGACGGGGCAAACCGGCGGGACTTTCCCCGAGGAGATGAATCCCCTGGCGGATGTAAAGCACGCCTGATGCGCCGGTACACAAAGCCGTGGCCAAGGCAAGATACCAAAGCACCTCAGGCTGACCATGTAGGAGAATCCAACCCACCGTAAACATTTGCAGCACAGCAGCCATTTTGCCCAGGATGTGGGGCACCACGTTCACCCGGCCAAAGAAGTAATGCAGCACCCCGATGCCGATGATCAAGATCGCATCCCGACTGAAAATGGTGGCGGTCAACCAAAGGGGCATCCGGGTCAGGTAGGGCTGATTATCCAGGCTCAACACCACCAAGGCGGAAAGGAGGAGAAATTTGTCCGCCAACGGATCCAAAATGGCCCCCAACTCCGTCTGCTGATGGTACTTTCGCGCCAAGTACCCATCCAGGCCATCGGTGACCGTGGCCAAGCCGAAGGCCAGCGTGGCCAGCAACAACTCCACCGCCTCCCCGTCGTGGCAGTAATAGAGCAGTTCCACCACAAAAAACGGGACCAGCAGAATCCGGAAGATGGTGACTTTGTTGGCGGTGGTCATTGCGCAGGTTAACTATAGCAGAAAAGCAGCGCACTTGAAGCAGGAAGTCTAAACTATTTGGACATCAAAATAATTCCGGCACCTCACCGATGATGGTGAGGGGATACGGAACCGGCGTGCGGTGGAATGCTTGGTTCTGCACGTCTTCCCCCGCAGCCATCCAACCGATGCATGGATCGATAACGGCACCACTCGACATCCATCCGTTTCAATTCTTCGTCGGTCAGCAAACCTCTCTTTCTCAAAGCAAACAGCACCGAACGGATAGTGACCGGCCCCGGAATCATCTCGTGAACCTCATCGCAGTGAGGACAGAACATCCTCGGATTTTTTACGCCCCTCTCCCGCCGAAGCTGCGTCCGCATCTCAGTCATCCGGGCACAAAACAGCGAGTGCTCCTCCCAACTGAGAGACCGGCTCCAGCTTCTCTCCAATTCCTCAAGCATTTCCGGAAGCCAAGAACGCGTTGAGTTAGCAGCAGCCATACTTGTCAATGCGCGCCACGAGCGCCTTGCCAGGGGCCCAAAACCCGGCGCGCCTTAGGCGCTCATCTTGAAAGTTCATTGGAATAAGTCATTAGGCCCCGGGCATTGGAGGAGATCCGCTTCGTCACTTGTTCTGCTCGGAATCAACCCGCAACGGCCTGGCCCGCCACACGATGGCGGTGGCACAGACGCCCCCCGCAACGAGCAGGACCGTCAGGATCAGCAGGAGTGGCAATGAGCCCGCACCGGAGAAGTTCATCCTGAACAGGCCGAAACCCAAAGAGAATCCGATGGAGATCCAGATGGAGGCGGTTGTTACGGCTCTTGGCCACTCATTTGTGTTCATATGTTCGGAAAACGTTTTGCCTCAAGGGCGCCGGCAAAACAAGGCAGAAAGCCGGGGAGCGCGATCCCCATGGTCCCCTGCAGGCATGGGTAGGCGGCAGCACAATTAAAGACTGGTGGAACTCTGGTCGCCAAGTTTTCAGGACAACCAGATGAAAAGCATCAAGAGCAGCAGCGTCCTTTCGGGATCTCCACGGGGTCCCAACCCTACTTCAGTTCCGGGAAAATGGAGGAAAGGGGTGGGAGCTGGATCCAGCGCTGGTTGACGTAGCAGTAATCCCCCACCACGTGAGTCTCCCCCCGGTGGCGGGTTTGCAGGGAGAAGACCGGCACACTCTCCGACAACCACTTACGATTCAACGCGGTACGCACCAAGGCACTGGGGGGAAGCGGGTCAATTTTCACATAGGCTCCCGGCTTCAATTCGCCCCGCAAAAGGTCCGTCAATTGCTGCTTGGTTTCAGAGGACTTGCTGACGCTGGCCCAGGCTATGTCCTCATCCGCCCTCACCTTGGAGACCACCCCCCAAGCCACCGGCGCATTGCGGAGGAACACTTTTTCAATCTCCGCCTTCGTGGGACGCTGGGCCACCTCCTGGTTGCGCACCTCGTCCGGCGTTCCCTTGGCCAAAACCTCCAAATAATGACGGTACCAGGCCACCAGACTTTGCTCCGCCGGGGTCAGCGCGCGCGCCGGGGCGTCCTGGGCCCCGTTTTTTTGCAGGAAGGCAACCACCGGAGCCGCCGCCTCGTACCGGGCGAGCGTGAGCGGGGTTTCCTTTTCCAGGCTCAGGAGATTGACGCCGGCACCCTTGGCCACCAGCAGTTGCACCAATGGCAGATTGGCCCGGGCGGCCGCATAATGGAGGGCGGAAAAGCCGGAAAAGCCCTCCTGCACATTCACTTTGGCCCCGGCCTGAAGCAACAATTCCGCGCCTTTCACACACCCGGGCACACCGGCGGCCAACAGCAAAGGAGTGTAACCCATCTGGTCCTGCTGGTTGACCGACGCCCCCGCCGCCAGCAGCCGGGCAATCAGATCCTCGTCATAGGCAAAGCCGGCCGCCAGCATCAGCGGGGTCACCTTATCCGAGGTTTGGACATTCACTTCCGCGCGCTGCTGAAGGAGCCAGATCACCATTTCTCTGCGGTTTTGATGCACCGCATGGAGCAACGGGGTCCAACCCCGATCCGTGGCGACGTTGACGTTCGCGCCCTGGGCGAGCAGCACCTCGGCCACCGGCACCAGACCGAGATCCGCCGCCCAGTGCATGGGGGTGAGCCGGTTGGCATCCGTCTCCAGGATCAGTTGGGGATTGGTCTTGAGCAGGGCCTGGATTTCCACCAGGGGACGATCCGCTTTGATGGTCTCGATCAACATCAACTGCCGGGTCGAAGGCGGGGCAAGAACCGGGCGCGGCACCGGGGTGGCACCCACGGTGGGAGCCCGATTGGCAACGGGCGGAACGACCGAACGCGGCGGGCTGGAGACCGGGGCCCCGGGGCGAACGTAATCAAGGGCCCCGCCGTGTTTTTGCAGGAGCGCCACCACCTCCCGGTGGCCAAAGCCTTTGGCCAGATAACCCGGGGTGGCCCCGCTGGAATCCCGGGTGTTGGGGTCGGCCCCCTGCGCCAGCAGGTATTCCACCACCGCCAACCGTCCTTTCTTGGCGGCGCAGTGCAGGGGGGTTTTGTTTTCCCGATCCCGGGCGCCAACCAGCGGTTTTTGGCTGGAAACCAGGGAGATGACGCGCGGCAAATCGCCCTCATCGCAGGCATCATGGATTTCGGCAGCGACAGCCGGAATGAGGCCGGGGCCGACGACTCCGACCGACAGCAGCAAACAAAGAAGCAATCGTCTCATGCGCAAAGGAGAAAGAAAATCAGCGGTGATGCAGCAGGGAACGGAGAATGGCCAGATTCTCCACATCCTCATGAAGGTCCGGCGATTTCGGAGTTTCCAGACAGCCGGGCACCCGGGCAAAACGGCGATCATTCACGATATGGCTGAACGCCTCCCGGCCGATCTTGCCCTGCCCGATCCCGGCATGGCGATCCACCCGGGAGCCCAAATCGGTTTTGGAATCGTTCAAGTGCAGGGCGACGACCTGATCCAGCCCCACCAAATCGTCCAAGCGTTTGGTCACGGCACGCCAGCCTTTCGGCTCCCGAACATCAAAACCGGCTTCAAACAGATGGGCGGTATCAAGGCAGACCGCGAGCCTGGCCGGCGTCATCACACCGTCATAAATGGCGGCCAGATGTTCCATCTGATGCCCCATGGAAGTCCCCTGCCCGGCGGTGTTTTCCAAGGCGATCCGCACGGGCAAATCGCGGGTGGCCGCAAACACCTCATCCAGGCCCTGGACAATGCGCTGAAGCCCCGCCTGCTCGCCATCGCCCAAGTGCGCCCCGGGATGGAGCACCAGAAAAGGGAGCTTCAACGCCGCCGCCAACTGGATCTCCTCCACCAGCGATTTCAGTGAGTTATCCCGGTTCGGAGAGCAGGGCGCCCCGAGATTGATCAGGTAACCGGTGTGGCCAAAGACCGAGGCGAGCGACGGCGTGTTCCGGGCGGCGAAGTAACGGGCAAGATCCGTGTCCGGCAACGGTTTACCAAACCATTGCATGTTGTTTTTGACAAACAACTGCACCACCTCGCAACCGATACCAACCCCACGTTCCAGAGCCTTCCAGACGCCGCCCGCAGTGGACATGTGTGCGCCGAGCTTCACAACTTTTCCGGCTCCTGCATCAGATTGGCAACCCGGGTGAGCAACCGACCCGCCGCGCCGCCATCAAGGACCCGGTGATCAAAGCTCAGCGTCAGGCAGGCCTGGGTGGCCGGGACAAACTGGTTCTGGCGGGCATCCCAGAAAGGCACTTTGCGCCCCGCCCCCAAACCGAGCACGAGGGTTTGCTCCGGCAATGGAATGGGGGTGGCCCAGAGCAGGCCGAAGGTGCCATAATTGGTGACGGTGGCAATGGAGCCGCCGGTGGCATCCGCCGGCAACCGGCGCTGCCGGGCCAGCTCCACCAGCTCGGCATAGCGGGGGTTCAAATCGGAGAGCGAATAGCGATCCGCATGGCGGATCACCGGAACGAGCACCCCATCCTCCGCCTCCACGGCAAAGCCCAGGTCAATGGCCGGGGGATGGACAATCTGGTTGCCGACCAGGCGGCCCCCGGGGGCGCTGTTTTCCGCCAGGGCGATGGCCAGCGCACGAAGCGCATACAGGGCGGGGCCGGGATGCTGGGTGAACTGTTTGCGGTGCGCCAGGACGAGATCCATCTTCACTTCCAGGCCCACGGTGGCCAGCGGCCGGGTCCAACTCCGGCGCATGGCATCCGCCACGGCCACCCGCATGGAGGAGGCCCGGGTCAGTTTTTGCTGCTGGAGATTGGCCAGGTATTTTTCAAAGTCCTCAATCGTCACCCGCCCGCCGCCGCCACTGCCGGCAATGCCCGCCAGATCGGCCGCATGCAACCCCAGCTCCTGCATGCGGGCTTTCATGCGCGGGGACATGTAGCTCGCCCCGGCCACATGGGCCGGCACCGGCAGCCCCCGCACCGTGGGGCTGATGGCATGGGGATCCGCCGTCGGAGCCGGGGCCTGGCCGGAGTCGAGCGCGCTGGTCTCCACCGAAGGCGAGGGGCTGACCTTGCCAGTGATGCCCAAACGCTCAGCCTCCTCGGCGGTGGTCTCCACATAGCCCAGCACGCTCCCCACCGGGTAGCTGGTGTCGAGCTTGATCAGCCAGGAGGCCACGGTACCGCTGCAGGGGCTGGAGACGGAGAGTGAGGCCTTGTTGGTTTCCACCTCCAACACATCCTGTCCCGCCTGAACGGCTCCGCCGGGCGGCACGAGAAACTGGGTGGCGATGGCTTCAGCAATCGATTCTCCCAATTGCGGCATGAGGATAGGTATCTGTGGCATAAATCACAAACGAAGCAGGTTACGGGCGGCGGCGGAAATGGCGTGCGCGGTGGGACGGTGCACCGACCAGAGATTGGGGTGGTACGGGACGGGAGTATCCTTGGCGTTCAAGCGCTGCGGGGGGGCATCCAACAGGTCAAACCCTTCCGTGGCTACCCGGGCCACCACCTCGGCCGTCACCCCACCCCACGGCCACGATTCGCCCACCACCAGCAACCGGCCCGTGCGCGCCACGGAGGCCATGATCGTATCGGTGTCCAGCGGTTTCACCATGCGCAAATCCACCACCTCCAATTCCGAGCCCTCGGCCTGCAATTCCTCGGCGGCCGCCAGGGCCTCGTGCACCATGGCGCTGTAGGCGACAATGGTGAGATCACGGCCCGGCCGGGCGATGCGCGCCTTGCCACAAGGCAGGGCCTCGGTGGGCAGGCGTTCGGCCTTCAGGTGGTAATACAGGAATTTGTGCTCGAAAAAAATGACAGGATCATCAATGGCCACCGCCTCCAGCAGCATGCTGTAGGCATCCTCCACCGTGGCCGGGGTCATGATGATTAGACCCGGGAAATGGGCATAGACAGCCTCCAGGCACTGGCTGTGAAACGGCCCGCTGCCCGGGGTGCCGCCCGAGGGCAGGCGAATGGTCAGGGGCACCGGGACATTGGTGCGCCAATAGTGAGTCGCGGCCTGGTTGACAATCTGGTTGAAGGCGGTGGAGCTAAAGTCGGCGAACTGAATTTCCACAATGGGGCGCATGCCCTGGATGGCAGCGCCCACGGCGGCGCCGACGATGGCATCCTCACTGATCGGCGCATCCAACACCCGGCCGGGAAACTGCTGGGCCAGGTTTTTGGTGGCCTTGAAAGCCCCCCCAAAACTCCCGACATCCTGCCCGTAAATGAACACGCGTTCATCCTCGCGCAGCGCCTGCGCCTGGGCTTCACGGATGGCTTCAAGATAGGTAATACTCATGGTCAACAGCCAAAGATTAAAAGCCGGTGCTTAAACATTGGTCCGGGATTCCACCAAAGATCGTGTGCAAAGGGCGCTCCAATCCTCCTGATAGGGATCAGGAGCCGCCTCACGCTGGGCCTGGGCCACGGCGGTGTCCACCATCGCCTGAACCTCGGCACGCAGGGACAGAACCTCCGAAGGCTTCAGCCAATCATTCCCAAGTATTTGTTGTTCAGCAACTTTAACACAATCACGCCCACAATTCGACGTTTTGAGATGGGGAGCGACGTAGTTGGCGTCATCGTGTTCCCCATGGCCGCACAGGCGCAACAGGGAAGCCACCACCATTTGCGGGCCATGCCCGGCGCGCGCCAGTTCCACCGCGCGGCCCACAGTAGCCAAACAGGCGGCGGGATCGGTGCCATCCACCGAACTGACACTCACCCCATAGCCGATCGCCTTATCCTCCAAGCGCTGGCAGGCGAATTGGCGTTCATTGGGGGTGGAATAAGCGTAATGGTTATTGGCCACCACCAGCACCAACGGGAGGCGCTCCACCGCCGCCTGGTTCAACCCTTCATGGAAGGCCCCGGTGGAAGTGCCGCCCTCCCCCAGACAGGTGGCCCCGACAAAGCCGGTCTCCCGTTTCATGCGCTTGGCCATCAAGGCCCCGTTAACCATTGAAATCATGGCGCCCAAGTGACTGATCATGGCCAGCAGCCCGGTGGTGGGCCGACCCCGGTGAATATTGCCATCCCGCCCCCGCATGGGGCCCAATGAGGAACCCAAAAAAGTGCGGGCGGCGTCCAAAGCCGTCTCCCCAAAAGCCACCCGCCCGCCCATATCACGGATCAAGGGGGCAAAAATATCCCCTTTGCGCAGGGCGACCCCCAAGGCAACGCTCAGGGCCTCCTGACCACGCCCCAAGAATACGCCCCCCTGAATCGCGCCCCCGCGATACAGGCTGGCGAATTTGTCATCCAAAGCACGCGCCAGCAGCATCCAGCGGAATGCGGCTAGGTATTGCTTGCGCCCGACACCCTCCGAAACGGTTTGCGGTGCGCCATTGACCGACTGCAACATGGGACAAATTTACCCCCGACCTTCCCCCTAGCGCAACGATTCTTTGATGTTCAACAGATTGGACAGGATGCCCCGATCCGGTTATGCTGCCGGGCCGAAGCAATGAACAGCAACGTCAACCCAGCGACGCCCAGCATGGATCCAGTGGAAAGCTCACGCCAGGAGTTGCTTGGTTTTTACGAGATCCTCAACACCCCGCCGGAGGAACATTTTGACCAGATCACGCGGATGGCCGCGCGCCTTTTCAACATGCCAGTGGCGCTATTAAGCATTGTGGATGGCAAACGCCTGTGGTTCAAAAGCCGGGTGGGAATGGACGCCACCGAAGCCCCCCGGGAAGACTCCTACTGTGATCTGGCAGTCCGCTGCGAGGATGTGACCATTGTTGAGGATGCCGCCCTGGACGTCAGGACAGCACACACCCACATGGCGCGGGATCCACAGGGATTTAAATTTTATGCGGGCGTCTCGCTGATGACACCGGAGGGCGTGGCGCTGGGAGCGCTTTGTGTGATGCGCCGGGAACCCGGCAGCTTCAGCGCGGAACAAAGCGACCTGCTGAGGTTCCTGGGCCAGCAGGTCATGGCCCACCTGGAATTGCGCCGCATTGTCAACGTGCTGGCGGATACGGCCATCGACCACCGACAAGCCGAGGAGGCCTTGCGCAATTCCGAACAGTTCTACCATTCACTGGTGGAAAGCCTGCCCCAGCATATCCTGCGCAAGGACACCAAAGGGAGGTTCACGTTCGCCAACCAGCGTTTCTGCCAGATGCTGGGGAGACCCTTGTCTGAATTGGTGGACAAAACCGATTTCGACCTCTACCCGGAAAACCTGGCCCGGAAATACCATGCGGACGACATGCGGGTAATGCAGGGGGGGCAAACCCTTGACACCGTGGAGGAAAACCGCACACCGGATGGGCGCCGACTGTTTGTGCATGTCATCAAAACCCCGGTGTATGACGCCAACGGCCAACTGGCGGGCATCCAGGGCATCTTTTTCGACGTCACCCGTTGGAAGGAACTGGAGGAGGAACTAGCGCGTGAACGCGATCTGCTAGCCGCCCTGCTGGACAACGTGCCCGACCGGATTTACTTCAAGGATCGGCAATCCCGCTTTCTCCGGCTCAGCCGGGCCATGACGCAACTGTTCGGTGTCAGGGACGCCCAGGAGGTCATCGGCAAGGATGATTTTGCGTTCTTCACGGAGGAACACGCCCGGCCGGCCTTTGAAGATGAGCAGGAAATCATGCGCACCGGGGTCGCGATGATTGACAAGCTGGAAAAAGAAACCCTGCAACAGGGCAGGCTGACGTGGGCGCTGACCACCAAGATGCCGTTGCGGGACCAGGAGGGCAAGATCACCGGCACTTTCGGCATCTCGCGGGACATCACCAAACTGATCGAGGTGGAAACCGCCCTGCGCACCGCCGAAGAGAAATACCGGACCATTTTTGAGAAGGCGGTTGAAGGCATTTTCCAAAGCACCCCGGACGGACGTTACCTTAGTGTCAATCCGGCGCTGGCGCGCATGTACGGTTACGGGTCCCCGGAGGAGATGATCCGGGCGTTCACTAACATCGGCCTGCAACTGTATGTGGACCCGAGCCGCCGCGACGAATTCATCCGCAGCATGACCGAAGAGGGCCGGGTGACCGGTTTTGAGGCCCAGGTGTTCCGTGTGGACGGCCAGGTCATCTGGATTTCCGAGAACGCGCGCGCGGTGTATGACGAGCACAACAACCTCTCGTTTTTCGAGGGCACCGTGGAGGAGATCACAGCGCGCAAGCAGGCGGAGTTCGAACGGGAGCGGGCGCGCCTGGCAGCCATGCAGTCCACCCAACTGAAATCCCAGTTCCTGGCCAACGTCAGCCACGAGATCCGGACCCCGCTCAATGGCATCATCGGCATGACCGGCCTACTGCTGGACACCCCACTGGGACACGAGCAGCGCGATTTCGCCGAGACGATCCGCAAGAGCAGCGAGGCCCTCCTGGACATCATCAACGACCTGCTGGACTTTTCCAAGATCGAGGCGGGCAAGTTGAAACTGGAGGAATTGACCTTTGACTTGCGGGAAACCATGGAGGCCACGGTGGACCTGCTCGCCTCACGGGCGCAAAACAAGAACATCGAACTGTTCTGCTGGCAGGACAATGAGGTGCCGGAATGGGTGCATGGCGATCCCGGCCGTCTGCGGCAAGTCCTGCTGAACCTGATTGGCAATGCGGTCAAGTTCACCGAGGCAGGCGAAGTGGTCGTCCGGGTGGAAAAGGAAAAGGAGGAGGGCGAAATCACCTTCATCCGTTTTTCGGTGAAAGACACCGGCATCGGCATCGCCCCCGAGGCCCTCTCCCTGATCTTCCAGGCGTTTGTGCAGGCGGACGGCTCCACCACCCGCCGCTACGGGGGCACCGGGCTGGGGCTGAGCATTTCCAAGCAACTCGTCGAGCTGATGCGCGGCAACCTGCAGGTGGAGAGCGTGCCTGGCCAAGGCTCGCTGTTCTGGTTTGTCCTGCCGCTGACAACGGCGCGGCCCACGGAGGCCGACGTCGCCGCCGCGCACCAACGGGCCATGGTCGATCAGTCAGTCCTGGTGGTGGACGACAACGAGACCAACCGCCGCATTCTGGAGCACCAACTCACCGCCTGGAAAATGCGGGTGGATCTGGCCACCGGCGCCCACCAGGCCCTGGATCTGCTGCGGGCAAAACAGAAAACCGGCCACCGATACGACTTCATCATCCTGGACATGCAGATGCCCGACATGGACGGCTGGCATCTGGCCCAGAAAATCCAGGAGGAGGGGCTGGCCCCCCAAACGCCCATCACCATGCTCACCTCCATCGGCCACCGGTTGGCGGAGGAGGAAATGGCGGAGGCCGGCATCACCAACTGCCTGTACAAGCCCGTGAAGCAGTCCCGGCTCTACGACAGCCTGCTCTCCCACCCGGTGCGGGAGCGAATCCCAAACCCCGCCCTCCCGGCTCCGAAACCGGCGCCGTCCCCTGCCCCCCCCCTACCGACCGGCACGAAACACCTGCGCATTCTGCTGGCCGAAGACAACCTGGTAAACCAGAAGGTGGTGCGGCTGATGATGCAGAAGCTGGGACTGGCCACCACCACGGTGACCACCGGGCGCCAGGTATTGGCGGCGCTGGAGCGCGGCACCTTTGAAATCCTGATCCTGGACTGCCACATGCCGGAGATGGATGGCTACGAAACCGCGTCGGAAATCCGCCGGCAGGCGAACCGGTCGGCCATTGAACGCACCCTCCAGTGCATTCCCTATGTCATCGCGCTCACGGCCAACGCGCTGGAAGGCGACCGCGAGAAATGCCTGGCGGCCGGCATGGATGATTACATCACCAAACCGGTTTCTCCCGAAGCCTTCATCAAGGCCCTGCAGCGGGGCGGCATTGCGCCACAGGAAACAGCCGAACCAACACTGCCTCCCCCAACCCCGGAGGAGCCCCCGACGGAACCGATTCTGGATTTGTCTGTGCTGGACCGGCTGAGAGCTTTTGCCATACCCGGCGAACCGAGCCCGGTGGCGGAGCTGGTGGACCTGTTCATCAACGACATGCCCGCCCACCTGGCCAGCATGGACAGGGCCGAGAAGAGGCAGGACGTGGCAGCCTTCAAGGCGGCCGCCCACAGTTTGAAAGGCAGCAGCCGGAACATGGGGGCGATGCGCCTGGCGGCATTGTGCGCCCAGGCGGAGGAGCTTTGCCGGGCAGGCCAAGCAGCGGAGGTCTGGCCGCTGCGCGAACGGATTCAGGATAGCTTTGAGCAATCGGCGCGCGCATTGGTGACTGAAAAAGAAAAATAGCCCGAGAAAACAAAAGAACATTTTTCGAAGATTTCATAATGACTATGCACAGGAAAAACCTGCGGATTCTGTTCGTGGATGACGACCTGAAAATCCACGAAGTGGTGCATGAAATCCTGCGTCCAGATGGAATCGTGGTCACCAGTGTTTATGACGGGCAAAGCTGCCTGGACATCATTGACAAGGAAACCTTCGACCTGATCATGCTGGATCTCGGATTGCCGGACATCGACGGTTTCGAGGTGCTGCGGCAACTGGAACAATCCCAACGGCTGTCCCAGATCCCCGTACTGGTGCTCACGGCCTGGGTCAGCACCCTGGACAAGCTGCACGGGTTCGAGCTGGGGGCGATTGACTACGTCACCAAACCATTCGAGCCGACCGAACTGCGGGCGCGCATCAAGGTGGCCATCCGTTCCAAGCGCCTGCAGGAGCAACTGGCGCAAACCAGCCAGGCGCTGGACGAAGCACGCGTTGCAGTCGCCTCCCATGGCCTGGATACCCCGGCCGTACAGCCCAACAGCAAGTCGGGCTACTACCTGGCCATCACCATCCTGCTGCTCAGCCTGGCAGGCACTCTCGTTTATTGGTGGAGTGTCAAGGCGAACCAACTTGAGCGGGACCGGACCTTCTTTTTCAACCGGGTCGAAAGCATCAAAAGCGAGTTTCGGAAGCACATGGGCGACCTGGAGTTGCTGCTGGCCGGCACCCGCGGGCTGATCTTTACGCAACCGGCGCTGGATCACCGCCAGTGGGCGGGCTATGCGCGGGAACTCGCCCCGCTGCAAAAGGACAAAGGCATCATCAGCCTTGGTTTCGCCAGCCAGGTGTCGGCGTCCAGGCTGGAGGAATACCTGCAAGTGACGCGCTTGGATAACCAGCCACGCTACCAGATTCATCCAACCGGGGAACGCGAGGTTTATTATCCCATCCGCTTTTTCGGCAGCGGTGAAATCACCACCCCCATCTCCGGGCTTGATATCGCCACTGTGCCGGCCATGCGCCGGGCCGCCGAGGTGGCCCGCGACGAAAATCGGTTCACCCTCACCCCCCAGATTGGCTTTCCCGGAACACCGGCTTGGCAAGGCGACCTGGTGTGTTTCCTGCCGGTGTACCGGCAAAACCCAGATGGCCCGGTGGAGAACCGCCAACGCCAACTGGAAGGCTGGGTGCTGGCCTCCCTGAATCTGGATGCCACTCTGGCACATGTGCTGGGTAGTCAAAGCGAATTGCTTCAACTCAAGCTGGAGCCCGCCACGGGTGCCAACGCAACCAACAACCCATTGGAAACCGCTCAGCAAAAAGGCTTCAGCTCCGTTTCGAGCCTGATCATGGGAGGCCAGACCTGGCTGCTGCACATCCAGAGCAAATCAGGTTTGCTGGAGATCCGCGACCAGAGCCGGGCCACCTTCATCATTGTCGGCGGCGGGCTGATGAGTCTGCTGATGTTTGCGGTGACCCTTTCACTGGCCACAGCGCGCACACGGGCCTACAACCTGGCCCAGCAAATGACCCGTCAATTGCGGGCCTCCCAGGCACAAATGTCCCGCTTGGCCATGGTCGCCCAGAAAACGCAAAATGGCGTGGCCATTCTGGATGCCATGGGCAAACTGGAATGGGTCAACGATGGCTTCATGCGCCTGACCGGATATAGCCTGGGGGAAGTCAAAGGCAGGGATATCTCCACCTTTATCCAAGGTCCGGCGACCAGTGCGGAAAGCGTGAACCACCTGACTTCGGCCATGAGGGACGGTCGGAGCTTCGAAGGGGAAATCTACACCTTCCGCCAGGATGGCAGCGGGTATTGGCAGTCCATTTCGCTGGCGCCGCTGATGGATGAAACCCAGCAGGTGACGGGATTTGTCGTCATCCACGCGGACATCACCCAGCGGAAAAAATACGAGGCGGAATTGTCGCGCACCCACGCCACCGCCCTGGAATCCACCAAACTGAAGTCCGAGTTTCTGGCCAACATGAGCCACGAAATCCGCACCCCGATGAACGGAGTGATCGGGATGACCAACCTGCTGATGGACACCCCGCTAAACGGCGAGCAGCGGGATTACGTGGAAACCCTGAGGAGCAGCGCCGAGGCCATGCTCACCATCCTCAATGACATCCTGGACTTCTCCAAGATTGAGGCGGGCAAACTGGTGTTCGACACCATAAACTTCAATCTGCGCGAAACCGTGGAGGCATCGGTGGAACTGCTGAGCGAAAAGGCCCAAAGCAAGGGCTTGGAACTGGCGAATTGGATTCAGCCAGACGTGCCGATCTACCTACGAGGCGACCCCGGACGACTACGGCAGATCCTGACTAACCTGGTCGGCAACGCCATCAAGTTCACCCATCAGGGAGAAGTGGTGCTCAACGTCACCCGGGAGGAGGAGCAGGAGCAGGAGGTGCTGCTACGCTTCGAGATCCGCGACACGGGCATTGGGATTGAGCGGGAGGCCCTGCAGAAACTGTTCACCCCGTTTCAACAGGCCGACACCTCCACCTCCCGCCGCTACGGCGGCACCGGGCTTGGCCTCGCCATTTCACGCCATCTGATTGAGCTGATGCGGGGGCGTGTCGGGGTGGAAAGCGAGCCGGGCAAAGGCTCGACTTTCTGGTTCACGGTGCGCCTGGATAAGCAGGCGCCCAACAGTGTGAGAGAGCCGGAGATCCCGGCCGACGACACGGTGTTTGCCACCGCCCGCATCCTGGTGGTGGATGACAACGCCACCAATCGCCAGATTCTGCACCGCCAACTGCTGCATTGGAAAATCGATAACGGCATCGCGTCTGATGGCGCCTCGGCCCTGGATATGCTGAACTCCGCCCAGTTGGAGAACAGGCCCTACAATCTGGTGTTGCTGGACATGCTCATGCCGGGAATGGATGGCCTGCAACTCTGTTCCCAAATCAAGGCCTCCCCGCAACTGGCGAACACCCGCCTGATCATGCTTACTTCCCTGGGAGAACGCCTGGACGACCAAGTCCTGCAGCGCCACGGTCTGGAGTTCTGCCTGTTGAAACCCTGCAAGCTCTCCCGATTACGAGCCAGCATTATCGAAGCATTGAGCCGCTCTGCCCGGGCGATGACCAACCCACTGGTCGCTCCTGCGGCACCGCCCCCCCAACCGGTGCCAAGCACCATAACTACCGAGCCGCCACCTGTCGAACGCCAAAAACGACGTCTGCTGTTGGCCGAGGACAATCCCGTCAACCAGAAAGTGGTGACCCGGCAACTGGACAAGCTGGGCTTCGCCTGCGACATCGCCAACAACGGCTTGGAGGCCATCCTGAAGTTGGAGCAGCAGCCCTATCCCATCATCATCATGGATTGCCAGATGCCGGACATGGACGGCTACGAAGCCACCCGGCAGATCCGAGCCCGAGCCAACCACCCGGGCCCACTGCAGGGGCGCACCCCCTATATCATCGCCCTGACCGCCAACGCCATGATGGGCGACCGGGACAAGTGCCTGAATGCAGGCATGGATGACTATGTCACCAAGCCGGTGCGGTTGGAGATATTAAGTGTGGCCATCGAGAAAGCCTGGGGACACATCAACGCAAAACCAGCGGAGACATTTGAAAGAAAAACCCTGGATCCAGCCTTGGAACCGCTCAATCAGCCAAATGATTATGAACGGTTTTGGGAACTGGCGGGAGGGAACCGGGAAGGACACCAGGAGTTGCGCGAGCTGTTTTGCGAGCAAACCACCAAACAATTGCAGACACTGAGCGAAGCACTCGCCCGAAAGGACACATCCCTGGCACAACGGATCGCCCACACTGCGGCCGGCTCCAGCGCCACCTGCGGCCTGAACAGCGTGGCGCTGCCGCTGCGCCAGATCGAGATGCAAGCCATGACCGGCACACTGGACGGCACGCCGGAGTTTTTGACGATCGCACAAAAGGAATTCCTTGCCGTCAAACAGGTTCTGTTGGAAAAAGAGCAAATTACTTGATTGATATCCCGGTCGGATCAGGCATAATGCAGGAAAGATAAGGTGACCAAACCAATGAAACGAGTGCTCATCATTGAAGACGATCCGATCATTGCCTCCATTTATCGAAACAAATTTCAATCGGAAGGTTTCCAGGTATTGCTCGCCGCAGACGGTGAGTCAGGGCTGCAATCCATCATCACGAACAACCCAGACGTGGTCCTGCTGGATTTGATGCTCCCGAAAATGCATGGCGTGGCGGTTTTGAAAACCATCCGCTCCAAACCGCAGTTCGCCAACACTCCGATCGTGGTTTTCACCAACGCCTACGCGGGCAATGCCATGGAGGAAGCCTGGCAGGCAGGGGCGACCAACGTCCTCACCAAAGCCAACCACACCCCGAGGCAGGTGATGGACATCGTCAAAGCCGCCCTGCAAAGTGCGGCCTCCGTCGCTCCCGCGCCAGCTCCCGCCCCCCCGCCAGCGGCGGTGCCCACCGCCCCGCAAATGCCCATGATGCAGCCTGGGCCATTCCTGCAAATGCCGAGTCAGATGCCTGCACCCGTGCCGATGCAGATGCCCATGCCGATGCCCGCTGCGATGCAGGGCATGCTCCAATCGGCGGGCATGGCGGGAAATGAGGCCGCCTTCCAGGCGGAGTTGCTGCGCTACTTTGTCGCCACCGCCCCCGAGACCATGCTCGAGATCCGGCGGCTGTACATGGCGTTCACCAAAGCCACCGGTCAGCCGCAGATTTCCGCCCTAACCGACCTCTACCGCCGGGTTCACTCCGTCACCGGCAATGCCGCCATCACCGGTTTGGGTATCCTCTCCCAGATGAGTTCAATCATCGAGGCACTCCTGAAAGATCTTTACGAGAAGCCCCAAAACATAACGCAATCCACCATTCGCACCATCGCGCAAGGCGTGGATTTCCTGGCCGACCTGTTCAAGGACGCCTCCCGCCCCTCGACTTACACCCCGCCCCAATCGAACATCCTGGTCGTGGATGACGAGATCATCTCACGGCGGGCCGTCTGTTTTGCGCTGGACCGGGCCGGTTTACGTTCCATGGCCATCGATGATCCGCTGGTGGCCCTGAAGATGCTGGATGCCAATCCGGTGGACCTGATCATCCTGGATGTGATCATGCCGGGCATGGACGGCTTCAGCCTGTGCTCACGGATTCGCGCCATGCCTGAGCACAAGCACACACCCGTCATTTTCGTCACCAGCCTGACCGATTTTGGCAACCGGGCCAAAAGCACGCTCAGCGGAGGCAATGACCTGATCGCGAAGCCCTTCTTGTTTGCCGAGCTGGCGGTCAAGGTGCTGGTGTTTCTGCACCGGAGCAGATTGCCCAAATAATCCGTCGGCCATTCCTTCGACCACTGTCCCTTTGACACCTACCGCCATCGCTGTAAGGTTGCTTTATGGAACATTTGCACGCTCCCTGGCGCATTGATTACATCCTGGGTCCCAAGCCCCCGCCCAGCGATGTCTCACTGTTTGTCCAGATTGCCAACAGCAGCGATGACGAAACCAACCTGGTCATCACCCGTGATCGCACTTGTTTTGCCCTGCTCAACCGGTACCCGTACACGGGTGGGCATGTCATGGTGGTCCCCTATCGGCAAGTGGCCGACCTGCCGGAATTGTCCGAGCGCGAGCTGACGGATATCATGCTGTTGACCCGCCGCTGCCAGGCCGCCCTGCGCCAGGTGATGCACCCGGACGGTTTCAACATCGGACTCAATCTGGGCCGGGTGGCGGGCGCGGGCATCGCCGAACATCTTCACCTCCACATCGTGCCCCGGTGGAATGGCGACACCAATTTCATGCCGGTGATAGCGGCCACCAGCGTGGTGCCCCAGGCTCTGACCGCCCTAGCGGGACAACTGCGGGCCGCCCTGGCCGCACAGCCGATTTGAGACTCCTCGCATGCCAACACACACACTCCACTTCGAGAGCGCACGCTTTGCTCAGCAACTGTTCAACAACGACACCCGCAACCTGTCCGCCCTGGAGGAAAAACTCAGCGTCAAAACCACGGTGCGAGACGGCTGGATCAAGCTGGAAGGCACCCCGGAAGCGGTGGACCAGGCCAAGCAGCTTTTTCAACTGCTGGAAGGCACCTTGAAAGCGGGAGGAGTGGTGCGCAACCGGGAATTCGCCCAGGCCTTGCAGGTGACGCAGCAGGACGGCGTCTCCACCCTGCGCAGTCTCTACAGCGAACGCATCACCACCTCCACCAAAAAGGCGAACATCAGCCCCAAAAGCCTGGGGCAAAAGCATTATGTGGAAGCCATCCGCAACCACGATCTGACGTTTGGCATCGGCCCGGCCGGCACGGGGAAAACCTACCTGGCCATGGCCATGGCGGTGGAGGCCCTGCGCGAAGAGAAAGTCACCCGCATCATTCTGACCCGCCCGGCGGTGGAGGCAGGGGAGGCCCTCGGATTTCTTCCGGGCGACCTGTACGAGAAGATCGCCCCGTACCTGCGGCCGCTTTATGACGCCCTGCACGACATGCTGCCCTCCGATGAGATCGGCAAACTGACGGAGCGCGGCATTGTGGAGGTGGCCCCGCTGGCCTACATGCGGGGGCGCACGCTGAACAACGCTTTCATCGTCCTGGATGAGGCGCAGAATTCAACCGCCGAACAGATGTTCATGTTCCTGACCCGGCTGGGATTCCATTCCAAGGCGGTGATCACGGGCGACGTCACCCAAATCGACCTCCCGCCCCATAAGAAATCCGGCCTGGTGGAGGCCTACCAGGCGCTGCGGAAAACCGAGGGTATCTCCATTGTCGAATTCTCCCGCAAGGATGTCGTCCGCCACCCGCTCGTGCAACGCATCATCGCCGCCTATGAAGACCATCGCGGCAAGGACAAATGAGCCGAAGCCTTACAATTTGCGACCGACAGCAGGCCGCCAGCTTGCGCAGGCAAACCTTGCGGAAAGGGATCTTGCTCCTGCTTTCCGACCTGTTCCGGCTGACGGATTGGGAACTGGTCATTCATTTGGTGGATGACCGCGAGATGACCCCGCTCAATGAGCGCTTTTTGTCCCATCAGGGCAGCACCGACGTCATCACTTTCAATCTGGATGACCTGGACCCGGCAACCAAAACCGGGATGATGCGCGGTGAAATATTCGTGTGCGTGGAGGAGGCGCGACGGCAGGCGCGGCGCTACCACACCTCCTGGGCCATGGAAGTCATGCGTTACATTGTCCATGCGCTGCTGCATTTGCAGGGCTACGACGATCATGACCCAGCGGACCGTCGCCGGATGAAGCGCCGGGAAAACCGCCTGACCGCCCAGTGGTCCCGCCTGATCGCCCCGGAAAGCATTGGCAGCGTCAGGAAGGCAAAAGCATGAAGACCAAGGGCTTGATCAAGGCGCTGCAGTCGAACTTTCTCGCCGGACTGGCCATCGTGCTGCCGATGATCATCTCCATCGGGGTCTTGTACTGGCTGTTCGGCACTGTTTCCAACTTCACGGATGCGCTACTTTTCTTTCTGCCACGCCATTGGACCCATTACGACCACGGGGTGGGTCCCTTGCGCTGGTACTGGAGTCTGTGCGCGCTTTTGCTGGCCATCAGCCTGACCTGCCTGGTGGGCCAACTGGCCCGGTATTACATCGGCCGCCAAGTCATCCAACTGACCGACACGCTGCTCCTGCGCGTGCCCTTGTTGAACAAGATCTATGCCACCCTCAAGCAGGTGAACGAAGCCTTCGGCTCCGGCAGCAAATCCTCCTTCAAACAGGTGGTGCTGGTGGAATTTCCCCAGCCGGGACAATACGCCATGGGCTTTATCACCGGAGAACAGCCGGAAAGCTGGTCGGCGAAGAACGAAGGCCGTCTCTACAACATTTTCATCCCCACCACACCGAACCCCACGAGCGGTTTTATCATCCTGATGCCGGAATCCAAATTCCGCAAACTGGACATCTCCGTTTCCGAGGGCATCAAGTTCATCATCAGCCTGGGATCCATCTCCCCGGATTTCACCGGTGCCAAGCCCGCCCCAGCCACCACCCGCAGCCAAGACCTGTAATGGAGGAACGCGCCAATGGCATCGTGCTGCGCCACCGTCCACTGACGGAAACCAGCCTGATTGTGCATTGGCTGACGGCTGAATGCGGGCGGGTGAGCACGGTGGCCAAGGGGGCGCGTCGGCCCACCTCCGCTTTGCGGGGCAAGCTGGACCTTTGCTATGAGGCGGAGTTCAGTTTTTCCCGCAGCTCCAAATCCCATCTGCATAATCTGAGGGAAGTGCGCCTGACCGCCACGCACCAGGCGCTACGGCAGGATTTCAACCGGCTTCATCAATGCGCCTACGGCGCCCTGTTGGTGGAAAAACTGACCGAAGTGGACGCCCCGCTGCCCGGCGTGCTGGAATTGTTTCAAAGCCTGGTGAGCCAGGTGGAATCCGGACGGATGGCCGCGCTGGTGGTGTGGTGTTTTGAGACGCGCTTGCTCGACCTGATGGGATTTCTGCCCGAGCCTGAAAGCGCGGGCCTCGACCCACTGGCAGCCGGTGTGATCCGGCAATTCCTGACCGACGATCCCCCGGATGTGCTTGCCCCCGCCGCCGCCAACCGCATCAACACCTTTTTGCAACGCGAGGTGGCCCTGAACACCGGGGGCACTGTGCCTCCGGCGCGCCGCCTGGCCCTCGAAACCCAGGTCTGACCAGCTCAGGGAGTTTCGGGATCCACCCACTTGCCGTGTTCCTGGATCAATTCCACCAGGCGATCCACCGCTTCAGCTTCCGGAATATTGAACCGCACCGGCTTCTTGCCAACATACAGATTGATCTTGGCGGGCGCACCGCCCACGTACCCAAAATCGGCATCCGCCATTTCGCCCGGTCCGTTCACAATGCAGCCCATGATGGCAATCTTGACCCCTTTGAGGTGCTGGGTCCGGGCCTTGATGCGGGCCGTGACCGTTTGCAAATTGAACAGCGTGCGCCCACAACTGGGGCAGGCCACATAGTCGGTCTTGAAGGAACGACACCCGGCGGCCTGCAGAATGTTGAAGGCCAGGCGCAGGGAAAGCCCGGCCCCGGTCTCATTCCGGACCAGGATGGCATCGCCAATACCATCCGCCAGGAGCGAACCAATGACCACGGCCGACCGCAGCAAAGCGGTTTCCGGATCCAACGGCACCGGCTCAAAAATCAGGCAATCCTTGAGCAGAACAGGATTGTTGCGCCCCAGATCGCGCAACCGTGAGGCCAGCAGGCGAAACGCCGCCACCTCAGGCAGACTCACCCCATCCTTTACCGTGACCAATTGCGTGTCACAGTTGACACTGAAGGGGACTGTGGGGTCCACCTCCAACAGATTCAAATCCTCATACACCGCCTCCGGACGAACGTCATCGCGGGGCCTGATTTGCGGGGCCACCTTGTCCCAACTGGCTCGGGTAACCACCACGCGAATGGTTTGTTCCCCGCCGCATCGGATGCCGTCCGCCAGCTCAATCTCAGGGGTGGGGCGGCGTTGGAAAACAAAAGGATCGAAAGACAGTGGCTGGGTGAAGAAACCGGGCGGGCGCTCGGGCAGACATGCGGTCAACGCCTCCACCTGGGTGAGCAACGCCTGGCAGACCGGGATTTCATTGGGCGAATCCTCCGTGAGCGAAACTCGGATGGTATCACCCAAACCATCCCCCAGCAACGACCCGATCCCGATGGCGCTTTTAATGCGGCCATCCTCCCCTTCCCCGGCCTCGGTGACGCCCAGGTGAATGGGGTAATTCCAATCGGGACCCAAGGAGGCGAGTTTGGCCACCAGCAACCGGTAACACTCGATCATCACCTTGGGATTGCTGGATTTGAGGGAGAACTTGAAGTTGTGAAAATCGTTCTTGCGGGCAATCCGCGCGAACTCCAACACGCTTTCGATCATGCCCATGGGGGTATCCCCATAGCGGTTCATGATCCGATCACTCAGCGACCCATGATTGGCCCCAATGCGCAGGGCGCGCTTGCGTTGCTGACAGAGCCGCAGAAGCGGTACGAACTTCTCCTCAATCCGGCCCAACTCCTCGTGATACTGGTCGTCGGTGTATTCCTTGACGGCAAACTTTTTGGTGTCGGCAAAGTTACCCGGGTTGATGCGAATCATCTCCACCCATTGGGCGGCTTCCATCGCCGCATCCGGCTTGAAATGGATGTCCGCCACTATGGGAACCAGACAACCCAATCGTCGCAGTTCCGAGACAATCACCTGAAGGTTGGCGGCATCTTTGACCGTGGGAGCGGTGATGCGCACGATCTGACAGCCGACCTTGACCAAATCCAGCGTTTGCCGGACTGACTCGGCGGTGTCCATGGTGTCGCAGGTGATCATGGATTGCACCACCACCGGGTGGTGGCCACCAATGATGACACCCCCGTGGGCGGGATCGCCAACGACCACCTCACGGGTCAGGCGCCGCTGCCGAAAATAAGGATTCGCGCAGAACTTCATGCGGATAATGATGGGTCATCAAGGACGGGCAGGGGCTGCTGCCACCGGCTTGAATTTGACTTCAAACTGTTTTTGCTTCTTCCAAGGCAGATCCTGGGCGTCAAAGAAAGTGACGTAGAGCATGTAGCCAATGATGAGGATGGCGCACATCTTCTGGACAAACTCCACAAACCCCAGATGAATGGGCTTGCGACGGATGGCCTCAACCAAGCTGAGCACGATGTGACCTCCATCCAGCACCGGGATCGGCAACAGGTTAAGCAAGGCCAGGTTGATGTTGAGCACCACACTGAACCAGATGGCGAGGCGCCAGCCCTGTTCACTCTCAAACAGGCGGTAGTAAATCCGGATGATGCCCACCGGCCCGCTCAAATGCTGGAACTTAATGTCGGACTTGGGGGAAAACACCGCGCCCAACGTGCCCGCCATGGCGTTCACACTGGCCTTCACCTGCGCCACAGGGTTGGGGTGATCCACGGACATTTTCCCACCCATTTCCCAGGCGACTCCCAGCATCGGAAACTTCTCCTCCTTGGGAATGCTCGTGTTTTCAAGCAAGCCCTCGGGCATGACTGGTTTGATGCTCACGGTAAACTGCTCCTTGCCCCGCTGCACCTTCAGAAGCACCGGTGCTTCGGGATTGCGACGGATGACTTCACGCACCCCCTCGGGGTTGTACAGTTTGACACCGTTCACCTCCAACACCACATCGTTGACCTTGAGTCCGCCCAAGGCGGCGGGACTGTTGGGAGAGACGCTGGCCACCAGAGGAGTTTGCAGGGGGCGCGCCTGAATCTCACGCAACGCCTTGCGCTCCCAGAGCGCGGTTTTGTCCCGGACTGGTTTGGCAATCAAGTCCAGCACTTTGCCGGCCCGCTCCACGGTGAGTTTGATTTCCTCGGCCTGGCTGCTAACCACATACCATTGGACTGAATCCCCAATACCACTAAAGCGGCTCACGGGTTTGCCATCCACCGCCAGCACTTTGTCACCAGCCAGCAAACCCGCCGCTTCCGCCGGTGAGCCCTTGACCACGAAACCGACCGTGGTGGTGGTTTCCGTCTCGCTGATCGGACGTCCAATCCCCCAAACCAACAGAGCGAACACCAAAGCCAGCCCAAAGCTGAACAGCGGGCCGGCAACGGCCACGATGATTTTATCAATCGGTTTGGCCGGTGGGTAGCTCTCCTGCTTATCCACCACCTGCCCTTCGATGGCTTCCATGGGAGCCATTTGTGGCAGACTGACATATCCACCGGCCGGGATGCAGCCCAGACTGTAGGTCACGCTACCGATCTTCTTTTCCCAAATGGATTTGCCAAACCAGATGCCAAAACGGTCCACCACCATGCCGCGCCAGCGAGCCGCGAGGAAATGGCCCAATTCATGGACCACAATCAGGAGGTTAAACAGGAGCAGAACCTCCAATAGAATAAAAATGAACTTTAATATAAACATTTGGTGTAAACAATTACCCGCGAACCAACCGTCTCGGCTTCACTATACCGCACGCCGCCGTGCTGGCAATCCTCGAAAAAATCGGTTATCCCCCGCGTTTTATTTTATTCAACTATTTGTGGCACAGCCACGTGCCCAAGCATCCGCCGCCAGGATCTCGTCCAACGAGGGCGATTCAATCACTTGGTGACGGCCCATTGTTTGACCCACCACCTCGGGAATTTGATCAAAACGGATTCTCCCCAGGCAAAAAGCCTCCACCGCCACTTCGTTGGCGGCATTCAAAACAGCCGGCAGCGTGCCCCCCACTGTGCCAGCCTGCCGCGCCAAACTCAAGGCCGGAAACCGGTCCTCATCGGGCGCCTCAAAAGTCAACTGCCCGATCTGAGCCAGGCTGGTCTGCACCCGGCTGCTGACCACCCGCTCCGGATAGGTCAGGGCATACTGGATGGGCAAACACATGTCCGGGCTGGAAAGCTGGGCAATGAGCGAACCATCCACAAACTCCACCATGCTGTGCACGATGCTCTGCGGATGCACCACCACCTTCACACGGTCCATGCCCACATCGAACAACCACCGGGCCTCGATCATCTCCAGGCCTTTGTTGAACAAGGTGGCCGAGTCCAGGGTGATCTTGCGCCCCATGTTCCAGGAGGGATGCTTCAAAGCGCGCTCCACGGTGATGCCGGGAAACTCGCTCTTGGGTGTTTTCCGGAACGGGCCGCCGGAGGCGGTGAGCCAGAGATTGCGAATGGATTCCGGGGGCTTGCCATCCAGGCATTGGAAAATGGCCGAATGCTCACTATCCACCGCCAGCACTTTTACCCCGTGCCTGCGGGCCTCGGCCATGACGATCTCCCCCGCCATCACCAGGATTTCCTTGGAGGCAATCGCGATATCCTTGCCCGCCCGGATCGCAGCCAGAGCCGGCAATAGACCGGCAGTGCCCACTATCGCAATCAGCACGATGTTGGCCTCCGGCAGGGTCGCCAGTTCCACCAGCCCATCGGAGCCGCAGACAACCCGGGATTTCAGGCTGGAATCAGCCTTCAGTTCGGCGGCTTTGGCGGGGTCATTGATGCCAATCACCCGGGGCAGAAACTCCCGGGTCTGCTCGCGCAGCAGGTCCAGATTTCCCCCGGCCGCCAGGCCCACCAGTTGGAAGCGACCCGGCAGATCCCGCACCACCTTGATGGTGCTGGTGCCGATGGAACCGGTGCTGCCCAGCAATACAACCTTTTTCATTTAAAGTGATTATCCGGAGTACCCGGGTTGAATGACATAGCGCAGGTAGAGGTACATCAGCGGCGCGTTAAACAGGAGGCTATCGAGAAGGTCCAGAATACCGCCGATACCAGGAAAGAACCGGCCAGAATCCTTGATGCCAGCCTCCCGCTTGAAGAGCGATTCAATCAGGTCCCCCACCACTGCGGTGCCACCCAACACCACCCCGAGCACCAGGGCGTGCACAACCGTCATGCCGGCCATATGGCTGCGGGTCAGATGGGCGAACACCAGGCTGACCAGCACCGAGACCAACAATGCGCCGCCAAAACCCTCCCAGGTTTTGCCCGGGCTGATCCGGGGAATCATCTTGTGCCGACCGATCAGTGACCCGACGCAGTAAGCGCCGATGTCGCTGAATTTGGTGACAAGTACAAAATAGAGCACATAGTAGCGGCCATCCACATGGGGAAAATAATTGATCTTCTGGACGAAATTCAGCAGCCAGGGGACATACATGAAACCGAACAGGGTGGTGGAAACCACCACCATGCCATCCACCGTGGCCTTGGAGAGAAACCGCCGGATGCAGAGCCCCAGCACCAGCAGGATCAAAAAGCCGGTTTCCAGATCATTCGCGTCCGCCGCACGGATGTGGAAGATCTCGCTTTCCGAAAGGTAGAAGAAGCAGCCCAGCATGAGGAGCAACCCGCCAAAAATGCCCCATTCCTTAAAGCAGGGTAGCCCGCGCTTCTCCACCATGCCGTAAAACTCGGCGAGGCCAAACCCCGCGAGTCCCATCATGATTGCCAGAAAGACATAATCAGAGATCCACTTATGACCGGAAAACAGGGCGGAGATCACCACCGTCCAAAGCACCACGGAGCTGAACAGACGACGCACAAAAATGCGCGCCTTGGACGGCGGGGTGGAAGTCGATGCTGGGTCACTCATGGGCGTGTCGGGTTGCCGGGCGGGCTATAGGCCGCCAAAGCGGCGATGCCGCCGCGCGTACTCTTCCAAGGCACCGCACAGCTCGGGTTTGCGAAAATCCGGACACAACGTGGGGGTGACCACCAGTTCCGCATACGAGATCTGCCACAGGAGGAAGTTGCTGACCCGCAGCTCCCCGCTAGTCCGGATGAGCAGGTCGGGATCTGGGTAATTGTGCGTGTAGAGGTGCTGGGAGAAAATCTGAGCGGTGATTTCAGCCGGGTCCAGCTTGCCGGCTTTGACTTTTTCTGCGATCCCCCGCACCGCCTCCACAATCTCGGTTCGCCCGCCGTAACTCAAGGCGAGGATCAAGGTGAGCCCATTGTTGCGCGCGAGCGCGGCCTGGGTCTTGGCCAACTGCTCCTGCACAAACTCCGGCAACCGGTAGATCTGGCCGATGGCTTCCAGGCGCACGTTGTTGCGGGTCAACTCACCGATCTCCCCCTTGAGAAACCGGGCCAGATACTTCATCAGCGTGTCCACCTCCTCCTTGGGCCGGTTCCAGTTTTCCACGGAAAAGGCGTAGAGAGTCAGGTACTTGATGCCCAATTCCCCGGCGGCACGCACCACGGCACGGACGGACTCCACCCCGTTGCGATGCCCCTCCACCCGGGGCAAAAACCGCTGTTTGGCCCACCGCCCGTTGCCATCCATGATGATGGCCACGTGGGTGGGCAAACTGGCCTTGGCCTGCGGGCTGAGTTGCAGCGTGGCGGCGCTCATGCGCGCGGGCTTAGACAAAGATGGTTTGACTGCGATCCGGCCCCACGGAGGCAATCGCCAACCGGGCACCGGAGAATTCAGCGATGCGCTTCAGGTAATCCCGCGCCTTGGGCGGCAGCTCCTTCCACGTTTTGCATTCGGTGGTGGATTTCAGCCAGCCTGGGAACTCGACGTAGCGCGGCTCGCAGCGGGCCATGACCTCCAGATCACTGGGCATATGATCGTACTGCTTGCCGGTGAGCGTGTCACGATAGGCCACGCACACCTGGAGGGTTTCCACGGTGTCCAAGCCGTCCAGATTGGTGATGGCCAGATCATCCAAGCCATTGACCATCGTGGCGTGCCGGGTGACCACGGCGTCAAACCAACCGCAGCGGCGGGCCCGGCCGGTGGTGGCGCCAAATTCGCGGCCCATGCCGTGGAGCATGTCGGCAATCATCGAGTTCTCCGTCGGGAAGGGTCCTTCCCCCACCCGCGTGGTATAGGCCTTCATCACGCCCATCACCCGGTCAATGCGGTTGGGCGGCACCCCGGAACCGGTGCAGGCGCCGCCGGACGTGGTGTTGGAGGAGGTCACAAAGGGATAGGTGCCGTGATCCAGGTCCAGGAAAGTGCCCTGCGCGCCTTCGAACAGCAACGATTTCTCCGCCTCGAGGGCCTCATGGAGCAGGACCATGGTGTTGGTCACAAACGGACGGAGGTAATCGGCCGCCACGCGGTAACAACCCAGAATTTTCTTGTATGACAAAGCCTTGCCCCCCAAGGAGGTCAGCACGGCGTTGTTCTCCTTGAGCCGGGCCTTGAGCAGCACCGGGAAACGCTCCGGATTGATCAGGTCGAGCATGCGCACGCCGGTGCGGGAGGCCTTGTCGGCGTAGGCCGGGCCGATGCCCCGCTTGGTGGTGCCGATTTTATTTTTACCCTTCAGCACTTCCCGCTGGGCATCCAACTCCCGATGGTACGGAAACACCACATGGGCGGTCTCGCTGATGAAGAGCTTGCCCTCCAGCTTGAAACCCAACTTCTCCAGGCCCTGCATTTCCTCCATGAGGCTCACCGGGTCGATCACCACGCCGTTGCCAATCACGCAGGTTTTCTTGGGCCACAGAATCCCGGAAGGCACCAGATGCAGAACGTATTTCTGCCCCTTGACGAGCACGGTGTGGCCGGCATTGTTGCCGCCCTGAGACCGGACCACCACATCAGATTGCTCTGTGAGGAC
>CAIYYI010000568.1 GCA_903930345.1 uncultured Verrucomicrobiota bacterium | reverse complement strand
GAAGGTTCTGTGGGATCCGGCCATGGAAATGATCACCAACGACGCGGACCTGGCCAAGATGATGAGCCGCCCCTACCGGGCTCCCTGGAAGTTCCCGACCGTCTGACCCCTGTTTTTCCGTTGGGTTGAGCTGCGTGGGCGGAGGACTGGTTCCTCCGCCCTTTTTGCGGGGTTGAATCTGCGCTTGTCCCCGCCCCGCCACCCTGTATAAATGCAGCGGCTGCGCGGCCAGACATGTCCGGTGTCCCGCGCGGGAAAAGCGGGCATCTCAACCGCAGCAAAGGCTTATCTGTATGTGTGGCATTGTCGGCTATGTGGGAATGAAATCCGCCGCCCCCCTGATTCTGGAGGGGCTGCGACGCCTGGAGTATCGCGGCTACGACAGTGCCGGGGTGGCCATCCTGAACGACAACCGCATCATCACCCGCAAAAAGGCGGGCAAAATTGATGATGGCCTCGCCCGCCTGCTCGGTTTGCAACCCGCCCCGGGCACCATCGGCATCGGCCACACCCGCTGGGCCACCCACGGCGCCCCCACGGATGACAATTCGCACCCCCACTTCGACCAGTCCGGCCGCATCGCCATGGTCCACAACGGGGTGATTGAAAATTACGACCGTCTGAAGGCGCGCATGAAGGACCACACCTTTCGGTCCGCCACGGACACGGAGGTCTTGGCCCATCTCATCGGCATTCACTATGAGCGCCTCAAACAGGAGGCGGGCGGCAGCGAACTGCCTCTGCTCACCCGGGCGGTGACCGAGGCCCTGAGGGAGGTCATCGGCACCTACGGCATTGCCGTGGCCTGCGCCGATCAACCCGGTCTCCTAGTGGGCGCGCGCCGGGGCTCACCCCTGATCGTGGGCATCGGCAACGACGAGCATTTCCTGGCCAGCGACGCCTTGGCCATCGCCGCCCACACCCGCCAGGTCGTTTACCTGAACGACTACGACGTCGTCACCCTGCAACGAGAGCGGTTCCAGGTCGCCAACCTGGGGGCCGACACCGCCCGCGTCCAGATCACCCGCCTGGAAATTGATCCCGAGGCCGCCGAGAAGGGCACCTATCCCCACTTCATGCTCAAGGAAATCTTTGAGCAGCCCCGGGCGGTCGAAAACGCGCTGCGGGGACGCATCAACCACGATGAGGCCACCGCCAACTTCGGCGGTCTCAACATGACCCTGGCGGAATTGCGCGCGGTGGACCGCATCGTCATGCCGGCCTGCGGCACCAGTTGGCACGCGGCGCTGGTCGGCGAGCACCTGTTCGAGGAGTTCGCCCAGATTCCCACCGAGGTGGAGTACGCCAGCGAGTTCCGTTACCGCAACGCGCCGCTGGAGAAAAACACCCTGGTGCTGGTGATCACGCAATCCGGCGAGACGGCGGACACCCTGGCCGGCCTGCGCGAATCCCGCCGCCGCGGCCACAAGGTGCTCTCCGTCTGCAACGTCGTGGGCAGCACCATCGCCCGTGAGGCGGATGGCGGCATCTACCTGCACGCCGGGCCGGAGATCGGCGTCGCCTCCACCAAGGCTTTCACCTCCCAGGTGACCGTGCTCACCCTGTTCGCCCTGCTGCTGGGCCGCATCCGCACCCTGGCGGCCAGCCGCGCCATGCAGGTCATCCGCAGCCTGGAGGCCCTCCCGAAACAGCTCGAAAGCGTCCTCAAGCAAAACGATGAGATCAAGCGTATCGCCCTCAAATATGCGGCGGCAGAGGACTTTTTCTTCCTCGGCCGGCAGTACAATTTCCCGGTGGCCCTGGAAGGGGCGCTGAAGCTCAAGGAAATCTCCTACATCCACGCTGAAGGCTACCCGGCGGCCGAAATGAAGCATGGCCCCATCGCCATGATTGATGAGAAGACGCCGTCCATTTTCGTCATGCCCGACGATGCGCTGTACGATAAAAATGTGAGCAACCTGGAGGAGATCAAGGCCCGGAAAGGCCCGATCATCGCCATCACCACGGAAGGCAACACGGAGCTGGCGGCCAAAGTGAACGACATCCTCTACCTGCCCCGCACCCAGGATCCGCTGTTCCCCCTGCTGGCCGCCCTGCCCCTGCAACTGCTCGCCTACCACATCGCCGTGGCCCGCGGCTGCGATGTGGACAAGCCGCGCAATCTGGCCAAATCAGTCACCGTGGAGTGACCGGCCTTCAAACCCCGGCTCACGCCCGGCGGGGGATCAGGTGGATTTGCGGCGCCTTGATCAGAACGCGGACAACGCTGCCTTCCTTTAGAGAAAGCGCCTCGCTGCCCGGCTTGGTGAGCAAAGCCAGGAGTGGAAAGCCACAGTCCAATTCCACCCGGACCATCGGTCCTTCATGGAAAATCCCCCGTACCGTGCCAGCCAACCGGTTGCGGGGGCTGCTGTGGTTATCATCCCCGGTGGCCAGAATGACATCCTCTGCCCGGATGCAGACAAAGACTTCGCTGACATCCGAAGCCAAATCCCTTGCCAGAGCTGTGAGCGTGGTTCCGCAGATGTCCACTGTGGCGAGGCCATCGGCGACCTGGAGGACACGCCCGGGCCGGATGGTCTCAACGGCCAGGATGTCGGCGGCGGCCAGGCAGCCTGGCCGACTGAAAACTTCGTGGGCCGGCCCCTGTTGCACCACCCGGCCCTCATGCAGCACGACCAGGTGATCACCCAGCGCCAGCGCCTCCTGCCGATCATGGGTGACCATGAGGGTGGGAACGTTGAACCGCTTCAAAAACCCGCGCAGCTCGCCGCGCAGGCGGGAGCGGGTCGGGGCGTCAAGGGCGGAAAGCGGCTCGTCCAGAAGCAGCAGTCGGGGGTGGCGCACCATGGCCCTGGCCAGCGCCACCCGCTGCTGCTGCCCGCCGGAAAGTTCGCCCGGCAGGCGCTTCTCCAATCCCTTCAGACCAAGCCAGTCCAGAGCTTCCGCCAGTCTTTGCCTGCGGTCATGACCCATCAGCCCGTCCAGGCCGTAGGCAATATTGCGCTCCACGTTTAGGTGCGGGAAGAGACCGTGGTCTTGAGGCACATACCCGATGTTCCGTTCCCGGGACGGGAGGAAGATCTTCCGCCCGGCATCCGACCAGACTTGGGCACCGTAACCGATGACCCCCTCATCCGGCCTCTCCAAACCGGCAAGACAGCGCAGAATGGTGCTCTTGCCGGAACCGGAGGCGCCAAACAGCACCGTGACACCCGCCTGCTCCAGGGTGTCCAGCACCTCAACCCGGATGACCGGTCCGGCGGGAAACCGCCGGGTAAAACTGGCATGAAGTCCGGAGTTCATGGCCTGCCCCGGCGCAACCAGGTTTCGCTCACCCCCACCGCCAAAAATGCCAGGCCTGCCGCCACACCTGCCAGCAGCCAGGCGCGACCATCCTGACCCAGTTGGACATATTGGTATATCGCCACTGAAAGCGTGGTCGTCTGCCCGGGAATATTGCCCGCCACCATGATGGTGGCACCGAATTCCCCCAATGCCCGCGCGAAGGCCATCAGGATGCCTGCCAGCACCCCCCTCCGGGCCAGCGGCAGCGTGATTGTGAAGAAGACCCGCCATTCCCCCGCCCCCAGCGTGCGGGCCAGTTGCTCGAACATCGGATTGACCTCCTCCATGGCCGTGCGCGCCGCGCGCACGAACAGTGGCAGCGACATCACCGCCAACGCCATCACTACCGCCTTCCAGGTGAATACCACTTCAATCCCGAACCACTCCTGCAGCCAGTGGCCGACTGGCCCGCGACGCCCGAGGACTTTCAGCAGGATCAGCCCGGTCACCACCGGCGGCATCACCAGGGGCAGCGCAATCAGCGTCTCCACCAGCGCTTTGCCACGCCATTGGCAGCGGGCCAGCAGCCAGGCCAGCGCCAGCCCCACCGGCAGGATCAACACCGTGCTCAGGGCCGCCATCGCCAGGGTGAAACGGATGAATTGCCATTCCTCGGTTGTCACATCAGTCCACGCCCACCAGGGGTGGTGTTCGTTCAATTTGTCTTGCTATCCATCACTATGAACCCCCGCCGGATAAACATTTCCCCCGCTTTGGCCCCGGCCAGATAGTTCAGGAATTTGAGTGCCGCCACCGGTTGTTTGGCGTCTTTTACCAGCGCGAATGGGTAACTGATCTTGGGACCGTCTTTCGCGGTGACTTCAAACACCACTTTCACCTTTCTGGAAATGGCCGCATCGGTTTTATACACAATCCCTGCATCCACGTTTCCTGATTCGACAGCCGCCAGCACGGCGCGAACGTTCTCGCAAGGAACGACTTTCTTTTCCACGCCCGGCCACAGCTCCATTTTTGTGAGATACTCCCGGGCATAGGTGCCGGCAGGAACGGTCTTGGGATCCCCCAAAGCCAGGCGCTTTACGGAGGGTGCGACGAGATCCTTGGGCGAAGAAATAGCCAGGGGGCTGTCAGCCATGGTCACCAGGACGAGCAGGTTTGAGAGGCGGCTCCGGCGGGTTTCCGTGACGATCAACCCCTGCTTCTCAACCGCATCCATCCTGGCTTCATCGGCGGAGATAAAAATGTCGGCCGGAGCACCGGCCTCAAGCTGACGCGCCAGCGGGCCGGATGCACAAAAGTTGAACACAATTTTATCGCCCGTCTGCTGCTCGTGGGCGGCGGCGATTTCCTTGAGCGAATCGGTCAGGCTTGCGGCGGCGAAAACGGTGATGTTGGCAGACCTGAGGGGCAAAACTGTGGCCAACAAAGCAGTCAGGACCATGAGCATGCGGACCAGGCACCGCACGTGCCATGTGAGGGAGTGGTTGCTCATGATTTTTGGGAAATTGCAGGGCCAACCAATGTCGCGCCCAGTTTCATCGCCGGAGCCTCCCAGCGCCAATCACCGCCGTCTGGTCCACCGCCCAGTTGCAGGACTTCGCAAAGGCGTTTGCCAATCTGTACGGCGGGCAGGCTGAAGGACCGCTTGAACTCATCGGGAGGCACACTGACCACCTGATCCACGAGCACCTCGAAATCCAGGGAAAGATGCGTTTTGCGGTCACGGGCGACCCCGCAAACCCGGTGCAACCGGTAAAGGCACACCGCGCCTGCCTGGCCGGAATTGACCTCAAACAGCACGGCCAGCCCCTCGTCCGCAATGCCAGCCAGGCGGACCAGGCGCGCCGGATCGATTTCCCAACCCTTGTCCACCGCATCGCCCGGCAGCCACCGCACATGACGCGCCAAAGGGCCACTTGTGCCGCCCACTTTGATGGGTTGGAACCGTTCGTAATGAATGGTGTCACCACTGGTTTGATGCTTATAGAGTACGAATGACATGATTTTGGTTGAGTTCGGCCACCAGGGCCTTGAGTTCATTGTCGGTCAGCACCCGCTTGAGCCGGGCCCCAAGCGCGCGAACCTCCTCCAGTAACGCGGGCATGGCCCCGTCCGGCACTTCCAAACCGAGCCGGGCCACCTCATGCGCAAGCAGCCGGGCCCCGGCATGATGCCCCACCACCAAAGCCGAAGGCGCACGGCCAACCTCGGCGGGTGCAAAAGGCTCATAGGTGCGCTGGTCCTGGAGCAATCCTCCGCAGTGGATCCCGGACTCATGACGGAACGCCGCCGGCCCCACCACCGGTTTGGAATCGGGCAGCGGGCGGCCCGAAATTTGCGAAACCAGCTCGCTCAGGTGGAAGAGCTGTCGGTTTCTGATCCCGCAATCCCGGTGCGAGCCAACCTTCAGGGCCATCACGACCTCGTCCAGGGAAGCATTTCCCGCCCGCTCGCCCAGACCATTCACCGTCACACTGGCAGCGGCGGCACCCGCCTCAAAGGCCGTGATGGTGTTTGCGGTGGCCATGCCCAAATCGTTGTGTCCATGAAATTCGATGGGCAATCCGGGCACGGCGGTGCACACTTCGCTGACGAGTTGGAAGGTCCGCCGGGGCGTGAGAATGCCCACCGTGTCAGCCAGGCGAAGTCGCGCCAGTCCGTTTTCCCGGGCCGCAAAGGCGAAGTCGCAAAGGAAATCTAGTTCGGCACGGGAGGCATCCTGGGCACCCACCGTGAGGAATCCGAACACACCACGGTACCGGCCGGCCAGATCTTCCAGGGTGCGAAACACCCAGTCGCGGCTCTTCCCCCAGGCGGCCAGGTGAATGGCTGAAACCGGCAACGAAAAGTGCGCGCCATGAACACAGCACCGCGCCGCCGCATCCAGGT
>CAIYYI010000567.1 GCA_903930345.1 uncultured Verrucomicrobiota bacterium | reverse complement strand
GGTTAGAATACCAAAACCCGGTGGGGCGAGGATTCCTCCGAGCCGTCCCTGTCTTCAAATCCACAATCCACAATCCGCAATCCACATTTGTGTGGGCCGTCCCCTTCCGCCTTTCTGCCCAATTTCATTTTTCAGTCACTTCCGGTCATCTTTAGTCACGTTTAGTCATCTTTGGCCATGCTGCCATCTTCCATCTACTTCCAACCACCCCATTTCCCCCTCCTTTCCATGCGCCACCACGAAACCGGGTGCCAAAAGGTGCCAAAATGGGCCAAAAGATGCCAAAAAGTGCCATTTCAACCAAAATTCAGAAATCGCAATGATTCAAATGAGCACTCGAGGTGCCGGGTTTTGGACCGCGAGCGGGGCCCATACCCTAAAACGGGCACCGCAAGAGTGGAACTGAGGGGGTATGGGTGTTTATGGGCATTTCCAAGGGCGGAATCGTACGCATCATGACGGTCTGACACTATGGCGTGATGGCAGACAAAACCGAACTGCCGGTGCTGTAGGCTGAACAGCATCAGTCGTTTCCGTTCCGCAGGATGGCTATCTGTGAAAAGTGGAGATGGTCGGAGCGACAGGATTTGAACCTGCGACGTCTTGGTCCCAAACCAAGTGCTCTAGCCAAGCTGAGCTACGCTCCGGCACCCGAAGTGCCGACATCCTATCCCAAGCGTCCAATATAAAGCAACATCTGGTTTGGCAAAATACCGTAAAACTAGCTTTTAATCCTCTGCGGCAGCCAGTTGCAGCTCAAATGGTTGGGCAAAACACCCTCCGCGTGCCCTCCGGCGGCTTACTTTGTTGCTCGCTTTAGCCTGTGCCTGCCATTAAAGTATCCCCCTTGGGCCGAATGCTTTTACTCCTTCGGCCAAGGTGGTGAAGCTGATCTGTTTTGCGGCAACGCACTCGACGAGCGGCTTCAACGTGTTAACCTATTTTGATATGACGCAACCAGCGCCCCAGAACGCGCCCAAAATCAATCTGCGCCGGCCCGACATCATGGAGGTCGTGCAAGCTCAGGTCTTGTCCCATTACCGCAGCGAACTCGTGGAGCGCATGCGCGCCAAGGGGCAGGTGGTCTCTGCCAACGGTGATCTGACCATCAAGCTGGCCAAGGAATTCGGGTTTTGCTACGGCGTGGAACGGGCCATCGACCTCGCCTATGCCGCGCGCAAGGTGTTTCCAGACCGCGCCCTCTATATTCTGGGGGAGATCATTCACAACCCGGAGGTCAACGACCAGATCCGGGATATGGGGATCAAATTTCTCTCGGGCAAGGAAAAATCCGCCAGTCTGGATGACTTGAAGGAGGGAGATGTGGTGATCATTCCCGCTTTTGGTGCGGAGGTGTCGCTGATGGACAAGCTGAAGGCCAAGGGGTGCCAGTTTGTGGATACCACGTGCGGGGACGTGATGAGCGTCTGGAAACGCGTGCGGCAGTACGCCAGCGAATCGGTGACCAGCATCATCCACGGGAAGGCATGGCACGAGGAGACCAAGGCCACCAGTTCGCGCGCCACCGCGCAGGGCCGGGGTCATTACCTGGTGGTCTTCACGCTGGCGGAGACTGATTACGTCTGTGATTACATTGTAAACGGGGGCAACAAGCAGGAGTTCCTCGAAAAATTCAAGGGGGCCTATTCGCCCGGCTTCGATCCCGACCAGCATTTGCAGGCCTTGGGGGTGGCCAACCAGACCACGATGCTGCGCGGCGAGACAGAGGATGTGCAGCGCCGTCTGCGGGCGGCGATGGTGCGGCGTTATGGCCCGGATGACGTGACCCGGCATTTTCGTTTTTTTGACACCATCTGCGGCGCCACGCAGGACCGCCAGGATGCCCTGCAAAAGCTGCTGCAGGAACCGCTGGACCTGCTGCTGGTGATCGGGGGCTACAACTCCTCCAATACCTCGCATCTGGCTGAGATGGGCGAGTCCAAGCTGCCCACGTACTTCATTAAGAACGCCGCCAAGATGGTCTCCGACGAGTTGATTGTGCATTACAACCAGCACCTGCAGAAGGAGATTGAGACAGCCAATTGGCTGCCATCCGGCCGGGTGACGATTGGTATCACCGCCGGGGCCTCCTGTCCCAACAACCTGATTGAGGACACCATCAAGCGGCTGTTTGTGTTGCGCAATGTGCCGTTGCAGGAGGTTTTACGGGATTGATGACTTGGGGAGGAAAAAGAGAGCCATATGCCTGTCACACGTGAACAACTGGAGGAGCGCGAGCACCTGATCCTGGCGTCCTATGCGCAAATGTCTGCCGATACCCGCGGGCGGGAACACGCCGAATCACCGCCGGAATGGCGCACTCATTATCAGAGGGATCGCGACCGGGTGATTCATTCCCGGGCCTTCCGCCGCCTGGAGTACAAAACGCAGGTGTTTCTGAATGGCTCCGGCGACCACCTCCGCACCCGCCTCACGCACACCATGGAAGTGGCGGGCATCTCACGCAACATCGCCCGCGCCCTGCAATTGAATGAGGATCTGGTTGAGACCATTGCCCTGGCGCATGACCTGGGCCATTCCCCGTTCGGCCACAAGGGCGAAACCGTGCTCAACACGCTGATGAAAAAGCAGGGGGGCTTCGAGCACAACCGCCAGAGCCTGCGCACCGTCGAGGAGCTGGAGCAGAAATACCCGAATTTTCCGGGCCTGAACCTCTCTTGGGAAGTCCGCGAAGGCCTGGTGAAACATCACACCGGCTTTGACCACCCCAGCAAGCGCCCAGGCTTCGACGCCAAGTCCTCCTCACTGGAAGCCCAAGTGGCCAACATCGCGGATGAAGTCGCCTATTACAGCCACGATCTCGATGACGGGCTGGATGCCGGTCTTCTGGATGAGAAAAAGCTGCACCGGGACGTGCGCATCTGGCGCCAGGCCAGCAAAACCGTGGAAAAGGAATACGGTCGGCTGCCGGATGAATGCCGCCGGTATTTCATTATCCGCTGCCTCATCGACAGCCAGGTCAAGGATGTGGTGCAAACCACCGGCAAGCTGGTGGCCAAGTCCGGAGTGAAAACCGCTGACGAGGTGCGCCTGCAGCCCAAGCCCTTGGTGCGTTACAGCCCCAAGCGCAAGGAACTGAACCTTGAGTTGCGCGGGTACCTGTACAAAAACCTCTACTACAATCCGGTGGTTCATGAGCCGAATCAACGGGCTGTTCGCATGTTGGAGCAGCTTTTTAACTATTACCTTGCCCACCACGAGGAGATTGGCGAAACCGCCCGCAAACGGGCACGTACCGAAGGCTGGCACCGCGCGGTGTGCGATTATGTGGCGGGTATGACCGACCGCTACGCCATCGCCGAATACCAGCGCCTTTTCGGCCTGGATATCTAGCCGTTTCTTAACTCATTCTCGAACAATTGAGGGGCAGGGGCAGCTTTTAACCTTTCCCCGACGCCCCCGCTCAAGCATTCTATTCATCATGTCTGGTTTAATTGCCATTGTCGGCCGACCCAATGTCGGCAAATCCGCCTTGTTCAACCGCATCGCTCGGCGTCGCATTGCCATTGTGCATGATCAACCCGGCGTCACCCGTGACCGCGTGAGCGTGGAGGCGGAGTGGGAGGGGCATCCGTTCACGCTGGTGGACACGGGCGGCATTGGGCTGCTGCGGCGTGAGAAATCGGTGGACATCATTGCGCGCGCCGCCCTGGACCAGGTGCAGTTGGCCATTGAGGCCGCCCAAGTGATTTTTTTTATGGTGGATGCCCAGGCTGGCTTGGCACCGTTGGATGTGGATGTGGCCGCCCGTTTGCGCGTGGCTGGCAAACCGGTGCTGCTGGTTGCCAACAAGGCTGATTCCGAGAAACTGGACCTGAACACCTCCGAATTCAACCGTTTGGGCTTTGACCGCGTCTTTCCTGTTTCCGCCATTCATGGCCGGGGAATGACCGCTTTGATGAAGACGGCGCTGGAGTATTTGCCCAAGCATATTCCGGAGGCGTTGCCGGAGCCGGTGGCCGTTGAGTCCGTTTCCGCCAGCGTGGAGGACTTGGACGAGGAAACCGCCAAAAAAGTGGAGCTGAAACCGCTGACCGGCCCGATCAAGCTGGCCATTGTGGGCAGACCAAACGTTGGCAAGTCCTCAATCATCAACACTTTGACAAAGTCGGATCGCCTCATCGTCAGTCCTATTTCCGGTACCACCCGTGATGCGGTGGATGTGCCTTTTGAGGTCGAAACCGGTGGGGTGCGCCAAAGCTACGTGCTGATTGATACGGCTGGGCTGCGCAAACGCCGCCGGGTGGATGACACCGTGGAGTTCTTCAGCGTGGTCCGTTCCGAGGAATCTGTTGCCCGTTGTGATATCGCCATCTTCGTTCTGGATGCGGAAACCGGTATTCTGGAGCAGGATAAGAAGATTGCCGACATGATCGTTGAGCACCAAAAGGCCTGCATTGTAGTCATCAACAAGTGGGATCTGATGGAGGAATCGGTGCGTCTGGCCCATGAGGAAGAGGTTGAGCGGCACATCAGGGCCGGCAAAAAGGGCGCTTCGACCAGCCAGCACCTGACCACGCTGGCGCAGTTCGGTGACTGGGTGCAAAAGAAACTCTTTTTTCTCAGCTACGCCCCGGTGATTTTCACCTCCGCCAAATCCGGACTGAACCTCGACCGTTTGCTGGAAGCCGTGCGCTTTGTGGAATCTCAACTGCGCCAAAAGATTCCTACTGCCTTGCTAAACAGGGTTTTGCGCGATGCCATTCAGTTCCGGCAACCGGTCACTTCAGCAGGCATCCGGTTGAAGTTCTTTTACGCCACCCAAATTAAATTGTCCCCGCCCACTTTCCTTCTGTTTGTGAACCGCAAGGATCTGCTCTCGCCTGCCTACGAGAAATACTTGTCAGTGGAAATGCGCAAAGCCTTTGGTTATGAAGGATGTCCAGTGATTTGGTTCCCCCGGGAACGGCGCCGGGTGGTGTTGGAAAAAGTGGCCCCCAAGCGGGTCAAAAAAAGCTTTAAACGCAAGCGTTAAGGGACAATCTCCAGGCTTGGGGAAGGGGAACTCGATTTCGTGGTCGTGAGTTCGCTTTTTCCAAGTCTGGTTTAGGTGCTTGAAAAGTGCTCATTAGCAAGGACTTCAAAGCCGGTATTTTTCGGCCAAGTCGGCGGTAACTTTTTTTCCAAAAAACTCTTGCCGCCACAATATGTTGTACCTACATTCAAACCTACTCACTACCCGTTGGGGCTGAGCAATGAGGTTACTACCTCAAATACAACCAATTTTGTCCTGAAATCCAATTTCTTTTTAGAGTCCATGATTGACGCCCATGATCAGGTCGTTTCGTCTGCTGCCCCCGCCGTTCGCCGCCGGGGGGCATCAGTGTCCTCCAGTCGCAAACGAGGCAATGCCAAAACACGCAAGGCCATGCCGGTGCCGCGTGTCTTCAGTGATGCCCGCATTAAGCCGCTTGACCAGGTCGAGTGGGAGAAACGGTCCGCTGAAATCTCCGATGACGGCGGCAAGGTCATTTTCAAGCAGGACGCAGTGGAAGTGCCCAAGTTCTGGTCGGTCCTGGCCACGAAGGTGGTGGTCTCCAAGTATTTTTACGGGGAACAGAACACCTCCGAGCGGGAAACATCGGTGCGCCAGTTGATCCACCGGGTTTGCCGCACCATTGCCGATTGGGGCATCAAGGATGGCTATTTCAGCAAGGAGGATGGGGAGGTCTATTGTGACGAACTGACTTGGTTGTGCGTCAATCAGTACGGTGCTTTTAATTCTCCGGTGTGGTTCAACGTGGGGTTGTACCATCAGTATGGAGTGGGCAAGAATTCGGGGCGGGGCAATTGGTTTGTGAACCGCCAGACGGGTCAGGGCCAGCGGGCCGCGACCCAGTACGAATATCCGCAGGGCAGCGCCTGCTTCATCCAATCTGTGGATGACAACATGGAGAGTATCATGACTTTGGCCTACAGCGAGGCCATGCTCTTCAAGTATGGCTCCGGCACCGGCACCGATCTCTCCCCCATCCGTTCCAGCCGGGAAAAACTGAGCGGTGGCGGGCGTCCCAGCGGCCCTCTTTCCTTCCTGAAGGTGTATGATCAGGTGGCCAATGTGGTGAAATCCGGCGGCAAAACCCGCCGCGCTGCCAAGATGAACACCCTGCGCGATTGGCATGGTGACGTTGAGGAGTTCATTGACGCCAAGCAGCGCGAGGAACGCAAAGCCTGGGCGCTCATTGAGCAGGGCTACGATGGCTGCTACAACGGTGATGCCTACGGCAGCGTGATGTACCAGAACGAAAACCTTTCCGTGCGAGCCAGCGACGAGTTCATGAGCGCCGCCCTCAACGGGCAGGAATGGTGGACCCGCACGGTGGTGGGCAGCAAGCCGCTGGAGAAGAAGGACGCCTCACGGTTGTTGGAGAAGATCGCCGAGGGCACTTGGACCTGCGGTGACCCGGGTATGCAGTATGACGGGGCCATTCAAAAGTGGCACACCTGCAAGGGCACGGAGCCGATCCATTCCACCAACCCGTGCAGCGAGTACGTGTTCATCAACAACACGGCCTGCAACTTGGCCTCCCTGAACCTCATGAAGTTCAAACGCGAGGATGGGGTGTTTGATTTTGAACGGTTCAAGGCGGCTGTGCGCATCTTCATCACAGCCCAGGAAATCCTGGTGGATAACGCCAGCTACCCGACCAAGGAGATCGCAGAGAACTCACACATTTTCCGCACCCTGGGCCTCGGTTACGCCAATCTGGGCTCGCTGATCATGAGCTACGGCATGGCCTACGATTCCGATGCCGGCCGGGCGTTGGCCGGTGCCATCACCGCCATCATGACCGGGCACTGCTACGAGGTGTCGGCGGAAATCTCCGCCGCGATGGGGCCTTTCCAGGGTTACCGTGACGCCCGGTGCGCCCACGTGAGCAAGCCGCTGGCCAAGGACAATGTGGATTCCATGCTCGGAGTCATCCGGCAGCACCGCCAGGCAGTGGAGGAGATCCAGCCCAGCCAGGAGTTCAACTATCTGAAGCAGGCGGCCCGTCAGACTTGGGAGGCTGCCTATGAGCAGGGTTTGGCCCACGGCTACCGCAATGCCCAGGTGACGGTGCTGGCCCCCACGGGGACCATTGCCTTCCTGATGGATTGCGACACCACCGGTATCGAGCCCGACATCGCCCTGGTGAAGTACAAACTTCTGGCCGGTGGCGGCAATCTCAAGATCGTCAACCGCACGGTGCCCGAGGCCCTTGGTCGGCTGGGCTACAGTCCCGAGCAGATCCGAAAGATTGAGCAGCACATCGAGAAATTTGACACCATTGAGGATGTGCAAGACAACGGCCAGACTGTGGCCAGCGGCCTGCGCCCGGATCATCTCTCGATCTTCGATTGCGCCTTCAGGCCCCACCGGGGCAAGCGCAGCATCCAGTCCATGGCCCACTTGAAGATGATGGGAGCGGCCCAGCCGTTCATCAGCGGTGCCATCTCCAAGACGGTCAACATGCCGGCGGACAGCACCGTGCAGGACATCCGCAACGCCTATGTGCAGGCATGGAAGATGGGGCTGAAGTGCGTGGCCATCTACCGCGACGGCTCCAAGCGCAGCCAGCCGCTCAACACCAAGCAGGGCGGGACGGGGGGGGACAAAACCGAGACGGGCAAACTTGATGCCCGCGTCCAAGAACTGGAGCAAGAGTTGGAGTCTCTCCGGCGCGAGTCGGTCCAGCCGCTGCGTCGCCGTCTTCCAGAGACGCGCACAGCGGTCACCCACAAGTTCGACATTGCCGGCCACGAGGGTTATCTCACCGTCGGTTTGTTCGAGGACAGCCAGCCGGGTGAGCTGTTCATCACCATGGCCAAGGAAGGGTCCACCATTGGTGGGCTTATGGACAGCATTGGCACGCTGACCAGTCTGGCCTTGCAGTACGGGGTGCCGCTGGAGGCGCTGGTGCGCAAGTTCGCCCACCAACGTTTCGAGCCCTCCGGCTTCACCAAGAACCCGGATATTCGCAACGCATCCTCCATCACCGATTACGTCTTTCGCTGGATGGCTGTGCAGTTCATCCCCGGTTACCGCGAAGCCAATTCGCCCACCCGAGGCCAGCAGGAACTCTCGATGCCTGGTCTTATGGAAGAGGTAAAAAAAAAGGTGAACCGTCCCGTACCTGAGCTGTTGCCCATGGCGGAGGACACGGACATCGTCGTCAAACAGGCCGGCGTGCCCCGTGTTATCAGCGGGGCACGGGCCACGAGTGCCGGCTTTGTGAATATGCTCGATGCGCCCACCTGCCCGAACTGCGGACATGTCACGGTCCGCAACGGGGCCTGCTTCAAATGCCTCAATTGCGGTGAGAGTTTGGGCTGCTCCTGAGCCGGAGTGCACCATCAAGCCGCCGGGGAACGGACCGTCCGTTCCCCGGCTTTGTTTATCCCGTGCCTCTTCGTCACGGAAACGGTCCATTCCCAAGCAGCCCCTTCGTATTGACCCGCCGGAGACAAGGATCAGGGAGGCGGGAAGGGGTCGTTTGTCTTCTCGCTTGCGCAGCATTGCCAAATAGTCCGGTTTGGTACAGGGTTAGCCATGAACCGACGCTG
>CAIYYI010000566.1 GCA_903930345.1 uncultured Verrucomicrobiota bacterium | reverse complement strand
CGTCTCCGCCCCCGGTGTCAGGGTGACGTTCCCTGGGGCGGACAGATTGAAGGCCTCTCCAAAGCCCAGTTGGAAACTTCCGATGCTCACGCTCAGCGCTCCGGTCGGATTGGCCCCGCTGAAGGTGTAGCTGGCCGTCACGTTGCTGAATTGGCTCCGCAGGAAGGATGCACCTGGGAATAGCCGTACCGTCCCCACGGTCAGCGCCACTGTTCCGGTCACCGGACTGGTGGAGTTGCTGGAATCATACCCGAAATTGGCCACGGACAGGCTCGCGTTGCCCAGTTCTAGAAATCCCCCGATCCGCACTGGTCCACCCGAGGGTGTCAAAGTGAAGCTCCCCAGGCTGAAGCCCGTCTGTCGGATCAGGATGTTATTCAAGGTGGGCGTGCCAAAGCCTTGCAAGAGGGGTGAACTGATCGAAACGGATGAAATGGAGGCCAAAACGGTTCCCCCCGGGGTGAAGGACACATTGCTGGCACTCATTCGGAACGCTTCACCAATGTTGAGGACAAACGAAGTTGCTCGCAGACTTAGGCCGCTGGTCCCCTGGCTTAAATCCAGACTGCCGCTCAAACCGGTAATCTGGGAACTAAAGAGGTTCCGGCTGGGAAATAGCGATGCCTGGGAGGCAGAAAGTTGCAGCGTTCCCGTCAGGCTTGCGGAAGCCCCCGAGACGAAGCTGAGGTTGGTCGCCGTCAACTGCAATCCACTCAACTGCAATGTATTGCCGCTGGTGAATGTGACCGGACCAAGGGTGGCGTTGGCAATGGAAAACCCATTGGTGCGGACGGTGAGCGCCGGAGTGCCGGCCCCGGGAGCCAACGAGAATTGAAGCGGCACGTCCGAACTGTCGCGCAGCTCGGGTAATTTCAGAGTTGCCTGCTGCACGGTGGCCAGCGTGCTGTTTGCGACCGGATTTTCATTGGCAAAATTGAAGACGATGGCGGAAGCCTCCAACTCCAAAGCTGATCCGATCCGGCACCGCAGTTGTTGGGCCTGTAGCCGCAGGGAGTTGGAACTTAGATCGAACGAACCGGATATACCCGGCGTGCCGGGGGGGCCACGCACATCGACCGTCACTCCCGCAAATGCCCCCGGAAAGAGAGATGCACTATCCGCCGTGACATTCACATTGCCACGAACCACCTGAAACCCTGAACGTGCCCCGCCAGATCCGGCCGTGAAAGTCACCCGCAGATTGGTGAGACTGGCTTGCAAATTGACAAACTGGAGGATCGCGCTGCTGCTGCCGATCGAGCCAACGACCGGAATAACCGCTGAATCCAACTCCGCCGCATTGGAATAGAGGCGCAAGCCGCTGATGGTCGCCACCGTTCGCCAACTGCCGAAACCACCTTGGAATTGCACTTGCAGGTTGTTCACGGTGGCAAGTGGGTCACCGGTCGCACCGGTGCCCGTCACCGTGTAGGAGCCTGTTAAGCGTAAAATCCCGGCGATGGGCAAATCCAAAGTCTGCTGTTCCCCGAGCGAGGCTGGAGTGGGTTCAGCCGAAAATGGCGATGCAGCGGCTCCGAAATCGGTCTCCTCAACCCCGTCGAACAAGCTGGAAGACTCTCCCGTCTGCTGTTGTGGGTCGAAGGAGTTTTCATTGCCATTGGGCAGGGGGGAAATGATGACTAACTCATTGGACTTGTCGCTGAACGAGTTAACGGCCTGACCTGCCGCAGGTGACCACCCATCAGCCGATAACAAAATGCGCGCCTCCAGAAACTCTAGATCGTAACTCAACTGGTGCTCAGGTCGCCG
>CAIYYI010000565.1 GCA_903930345.1 uncultured Verrucomicrobiota bacterium | reverse complement strand
CCGATCACCACCTGCTTTTGGCATGGCTCCTGCCCGCGCAGGGGAATCAGCAGGAGGTATGGCAAAAGTGCCGAAGGCATGTGGATTAGGGCCATCGCCCTGTGTGCGCCCAGCATGGGCGCGTTGTAAATGGGGTGAGAGTCCCCTGTGAAAGAACCCAAACATGAAAGCATGAAATAAATCACTAGTTGAGGCCAACTCCGGGAGGGTAACCAACCGGGGGGAGGAAGGCTAGACGAAACCTGCAAGCTGATGAACAAGAATCACATAAAAGGCCGATACGATGGGACGAGCTGGCACAGCACAGCGAAGTCCACAGGTTCAGTCGTGGAGGTAAATGTGGCGGTTGTGCAGGGAAGCAACGCATTCTTACCTGGGGAGATCCTCGCGGGGAGACCCGCGAGGAACTCGAGATTGGTTCAAGCTGCGGCAGCGAAGAGGGTGCTGCACAGGTTGGGTTCGCATTTAATAGGCTTCGTGCGCTGGAGTGCCGCGTTCATGAAGTCGCTTAAATGCTCTGAGCGGACAGCTTTTGCCCATAACTCCCTGCGCAGTTCGTTCAGGAGGTCCTGTGTGGAGGGCCGTATTTTTTTGCTCGGGCGTCTCCATTTTGCGGGTGGGATGGCCGTTGGTTTGCCACCTTTGCCGTAGGCTTTGATGGCGGCGACCAGGAGCATGGCATAGGCGGCCACGGCGGTTGCTGGGATGTTCTGGACGGAGTTTTCGTTGCGCACCTGGGCCTGGCCGACGCCGAGGATGGTCTTCCCGTCGCGGTGGTTGATCTCGATGTCCCAGCGCCAGACATATTCCTGGATCAGATCCTCCAGAGACAGGAGCGGATCAGTGCAGATCAGATACGCCGGCTGGGTGTATGCCCTTCGCGCCCCCTGGCGCGGGCGGTATCCAACCGGTCGGATGACGACGAGCCGCAGGTCCATCTTTCCGGCCGCTCTCCAGCGAACCGGAGCGATGGTTTTGATCTCAAAAGTTCTCTGCCTGCCGTTGACCCGCGCCTCGAGGGTAACCCAGGGGATGGAGGGATCCTGGCGGATCTGCTCCGGGGTGGGCAGAGCTTCGCCGTAGAGGCGTTTGCGTCCATGCATGGCTTGCGTGCCGGGTTTGGCGTTGATCCGTGCGTCCTTGCGGATACGCCCGATCAAGGTGGTATTTGCCGGAAGAGTGCGGAGTATTTTCCTGTTGGTGTAGCTGCCGTCAACGAGCACGTGGAGAGCGGGGCACACGCCGCCGTGCTCTCTTGCACGCTCCCGCTGGAGACCTTCGAGGGCTTGGCGGGCCAAGGCGTTGAGGTTGCGCTGTTTCATGTGCTCCTTGTAGGCTTGCACCGCTTCGGGCGAGGCGGTTTTGCGCGGCTTGTGCGGGGTGGATGCGTCATGGAAGGCCACCGGCACCATGCGCACGTCGCGGTTTTCATCCCACACGGCCGCGCTGAGTTGGAGCATGCGCTGGGCCCAAACCAGGTTGAGATTGAAGGCCGGGCCCAATGGGTCTTTGCGGTAAGCCGTGCCGGGGATATGCTTGCCCGTCTTGCGCAGGATCGTGTCGTCGAGGGCGACGCAAAGCGGGCGCTTCGCCTCGCCGAGGGCTTCAACTTCCTTGCGCACTTGTGCGAAGATCGCCTCCTCGTGGACGCGCTCTTGGGCGTAAAGGGAGTAGTCGGCGCTCCAATCTTGGAACTGTTTGCCGAACACCGTGATTAGCGCGGAGACAGTATGACGACCGGGGCACACAAGATGAGCCAGCAGATGTTCCCGCAGACGGCGCGTGCAAGAAGCGGTGGTGGAGGCATTCCGCGCGCACTGCTTCCAGAGCGCCTCCCATTCGCTCAAGAGCGGCGTGGCGTTTTTTTTTCCGCGATAGTGACCGGCGAAGGCGGGACGACAGGCCGGTGGGCGATGATGTTGGCTTTGTCCTCGATGATCCACTCGATGATCTCGCCCTTTTGAAACTCCATGGCCTCGGCCACGGCGGTCGGGAAGTTGATGTAGTATTGGTCGGCTCCCTTTTTGCGGGAGATGAGTTGGACTTTGGTTGGGTATCCCATGGTTGGAGGTCTTTTTATGGTTGATTACTAATCAAGTGTGTTCTAGCGTATATACTAGATGTATAATCGCGGCAATCAAGCCAAAAAACAAGAAATCTAGATCGCTGATCTAGAAAGAACCAATCTCGAGATCCTCGCGGGGAGACCCGCGAGGAAGTCAGCAGAGGTCGTAGT
>CAIYYI010000564.1 GCA_903930345.1 uncultured Verrucomicrobiota bacterium | reverse complement strand
TTCCTCGCATCCAGGCCACCGAAGGACATGAGAATCCTCGCAGGTTTCGAGACCATCGAGCCGAAGCTGTCCCTGCCCAGTGGCGAAATACTCAAGCGGCGGTGGACTTTACCTTCTGCAAGTTACGCAGACGGAACCTTGCGCCTGGAGTTGCGTTCCGGTTATCCCGGCCCTTCGCTTGCGTCGGTGGAGATCTTCGCGTCGGAGCCCGCCGCAAAGCCGCTCAAACCGCGTTCCCGGGATGCATTGTGGGTGCCCTCGGTATTTGGCGACCACATGGTTCTCCAGCGCCGCGCGCCGATGCCCATTTGGGGGCACTCCGCCCCGGGCGAAGAGATCACGGTCACCTTCGCCGGGCAGAACCATAAAACCAAAGCGGGCGCTGATGGTAAATGGCGCATGGACCTTCCGGCAATGGAAGCGGGCGGCCCCTTTGAAATGACCGTGAGTGGAGCCAAGAGTCGAGTGGTTTTTAATGACGTGCTTGTGGGCGAGGTCTGGCTTGCCTCGGGCCAATCAAACATGCAATGGACCTTCTGCCATGGATTCACCGGCGCAGAAGCGGAACTCACCCGGGCCGATGCTCCACGCGTGCGCTTTCTTTGTGTGCCGCACCTCGCTGCCAATAAACTCCAAGACGATGTCTTGGCGCGATGGGTGCCGTGCAACCGTGGAAGCCTTCTCGCCGGAGGCGAAAGTGGCGCACCATCAGTGGTGGCTTATGCCTTCGCCCGTGAATTGGAGCAAAAACTTAACGTTCCCGTAGGCATCCTGAATTCGTCCTTGGGCGGGTCGGCTGTGGAACCATGGATGCCCCATAGCTGGCTTGCCAAATCCATGATTCATCCTCTGGTTCCCTATGGCATCCGCGGTTGGATCTGGTATCAGGGCGAAAGCAATCTTTTGAACGGGGAGACAACGGCTTACACGGAAAAGCAAAAACGACTGATCTCCGAGTGGCGGCAACTCTGGGGGGAGGGCGACTTTCCATTTTATTTCGTGCAATTGGCTCCGCACCGCTATTCTACCACCGCGCGAAGGGTGCCGCTCCTACCCGACGCGCTCCCACGCTTTTGGGAAGCCCAGGCGGCAACATTGAGCCTTCCCAACACAGGTATGGTGGTGATTTCAGACCTGGTGGATGGGGACAAGCTAGATGATATCCACCCTCGTAATAAGCTGCCTGTGGGACGTCGGCTGGCCCAAATGGCGCTGGCCCGGACTTACGAAATGAAAAATGGCGTCGATTCCGGTCCAAAATTCGCTTCCATGAGCATTAGCGGTTCGAGCGCTCGCATTAGCTTCCGAGACACCGGCAGTGGACTCGCCACCCGCGACGGCAAAGCGCCCGATTGGTTTACCATAGCCGCCACCGACGGAAAGTTTGAGCCCGCCGAAGCACGCATCGAAGGCAACAACGTTTTTGTTTCGAGTCCAAAAATTGCCACTCCGATTGCCGTGCGCTTTGCGTGGGACGAATGTGCCCAGCCAAATCTTATGAACAAAGAAGGGCTGCCAGTTTCTCCATTCCGCACGGACAAATTTCCCGGGCTGAAGGAGAAAAACAAATAACGCAGGCGACAACCCTGACCCGATTATATGAAATCAACCCTCACCTTCCTTACCGCCCTGCTGCTGGCACCGCTGGCCGCGCTGCACGCCGCCGATGCGCCGCACGTCCAGGCCAAGATTGACCGCCACGCGTTGGTGACGCGGCACAACATCTCGTGGGACAAGCTCGCGGGCCGCCTGCCGCTGGGCAATGGCGAGTTCTGCTTCGGTGCCGATGCCACGGGTTTGCAGACCTTCGCGGGTAACTGCATGTCGCACTGGGGCTGGCACAGTTTCCTGCTGCCGGAAGGCTGGACGCCGGAGCAGGTGCCGGCGACGGGCACATTCCAGAAGGGACGCAGTGTGGACAGGGACAAATTCCCGCCCGAGACGGAAGCGATCCGCTTGTGGATGCGTGACAATCCGCACATCATGAATCTGGGCCGCCTGCGCCTGATGCGGGCAGGCGGACGTAGCGTGATACCTGGTGACATCAGCGGCCTGCAGCGGACACTCGATCTCTGGACGGGTGTGCAGACCTCGCGCTATCAGATCGCGGGTCAGCCAGTCACGGTGGAAACGTGTGTGCATCCGAGCCTCGACATGGTGGCGGTGCGCATTGAATCGCCGCTGGTGGAAAGCGGCGAACTGGAGGCGGTTTTGGATTTCTCCTATCCGGCTTTGCAGAACAAGGCGTGGGTCGGCGATTTTGATCGCGACACGGGTCATGAAACCCGCATGCAGCGTCAAAGCGGACAGCGGGTAGATCTTGTCCGCCAGGTGGATGCGGAGACTTACCATGCGTCGCTGGCGGCGGGAGAGAACTGTTCCGTCCGCGCACCGGAATCCGAGGCGACCGGGAAGAAGCTCGTCATCACGCGTGCCGAATACGGCGCGGGAGATCAGTGGCTGGACGTCACGGAGAAGGTTGCCGCCGCAGTCCAGAACGACCGCATTTTGCAGCCGGTGAATCTTCAGTCCATGGGCTCCGATCCGGCGAAGGGCCGGACCAAGCGAATGAAGGTCACTTACAACCTCGGCGGCCACGAGGTGAAGACGGAGGTGCCGGACGGTCAGGCGCTGCGCGTTCCGGTGGACGGCAGCAATGGCTATGCAGTGACGGCACGCGGGACGAAGACGATGACCTTTGTCTGCGCGTATTCAGCGGGTCCGTTGCCCAAGGCGCTGCCGAACTGCGCGGAAACGAAGGCCGCCAGCACCGCCCGTTGGGAGAAACACTGGAGCACCGGCGGGGCGATCGATCTTTCCGCCAGCAAAGATCCACGGTGGAAGGAACTCGAACGCCGCATCGTGCTCTCGCAATACCTCATGGCCACGATGTCCGCCGGCAGTTGGCCGTCCTCCGAAAACGGCCTGCTTGGCATCGACTGGTGGCGTGGCCGCTTCCACATGGAAATGACCTGGTGGCATCTCGCCCATTACGGCCTGTGGGATCGCTGGGATCAGGCGGAGAAGGCGCTCGGCTGCTACGAGCGCTTCACTCCGGCGGCAAAGGAACTGGCCGCGCAGCTCGGTTACAAGGGGCTACAATGGCAAAAGTCCGTCGGACCCAATGCCCGCACCGCACCATGGGACGGCAATCAAGTGCTGCTCTGGAAACAGCCGCATCCGATCTTCTTTGCCGAGCTGGAGTATCGCCTGCGTCCCACCCGTGCGACGCTCGATAAGTGGGCGGACATCATCGAAGGCACTGCCGAATACATCGCCGATTATCCCACCAAGGATGC
>CAIYYI010000563.1 GCA_903930345.1 uncultured Verrucomicrobiota bacterium | reverse complement strand
CCGTTACCGCGTGGATGGTGCCCTGTACGAAATGTCGCCCCCGCCCAAGCACCTGGCGCTGCCGGTGATTTCGCGCCTCAAGGTCATGTCGAACCTGGACATCGCCGAACGGCGTCTGCCTCAGGACGGACGCATCACTTTCAACATGGGTGACCGGCAGGTGGATATGCGTGTCTCCTGCCTCCCCACCGCATTTGGCGAGTCGGTGGTGCTTCGCGTGTTGGACCGCTCGGCGGTGAACCTGGACATCACCACCCTCGGGTTTCCGAAATATGTGCATGAGTATGTGCTGGAGGCCATCCAGCAGCCCAACGGCATTTTCGTGGTCACCGGCCCCACCGGCTGCGGCAAAACCACCACGCTGTACTCCTGTCTGCGCCAGGTCAACACCATCGATGCCAAACTGCTGACAGCGGAGGATCCCGTTGAATACGACATTGAAGGCATCATGCAGGTGGCGGTGAACGAGGGCGTGGGCATGACTTTCGGCCGGGCGTTGCGCGCGTTCCTGCGCCAGGATCCGGACGTGATCATGGTGGGTGAAATGCGTGACCTGGAAACAGCGCAGATTGCCATCCAGGCTTCGCTGACCGGCCACTTGGTGCTCAGCACGCTGCACACGAACGACGCCCCCGGTGCGGTCACCCGGCTCGTGGACATGGGCGTGGAGCCGTTCCTGATCTCCTCCACTCTCACGGCGGTGCTGGCCCAGCGGCTCGTCCGCACGATCTGCAAGCGGTGCCGCACCCCGTTTGAACCGACGGAGAACCAGCTCTCCCTGCTGAATCTTTCGCCCCACGACATCGGCGACAAGGTGTTCTATTATGGCAAGGGCTGCTCGGTCTGCAACGACACCGGCTACAAGGGCCGAAAAGGCATCTTTGAGCTGCTCATCATCTCGGAGCCGATCCGGGCTCTGATCAACGACCGGTCCCCCACGGCGGTCATCCACCAAAAGGCGGTGGAGTTGGGGATGGTCACTTTGCGTGAAGACGGTTTGCGCACGATCTTCGATGGTGCCAGCACCATTGAGGAAGTCACCAAATACACCTGATATCGCTTATGCCAAAGTACAATTATGTGGCGATGGATTCCCGCGGCAAGGAGTCCAAGGGCGTGCTGGAAGTGGCCAGCCAGAACGAGGCTATCTCCCGCATCAAGGAAATGGGCCTGCATCCCACCCGCATCGTCGAGGCGGACAAGACCAAGGACAAGCCGGCGGAGAAAAAGGGCGGAGCAACCGCCCGGCCTGGCGAGGGCAAGAAAAAAGGGATCAGCATCAACCTCAACATCCGGATTCCCGGGTTGGGGGGCAAGGTCAAGACGAAGGTGCTCACCACCTTCACCCGCCAGTTGGCCACGCTCGTGGATGCCGGTTTGCCGCTTTTGCGCGGCCTGCGGGTGCTGGAAAAGCAGGAGCAGAATCCGACCCTTAAAAAGATCATTGGTGATCTGGGCACCGCGATTGAGAGTGGCAGCACGTTTTCCGAGGGTCTGGCCCAGCATCCGAAGGTTTTCAACCGCCTGTTCGTCAACATGGTGAAAGCTGGCGAACTGGGCGGCGTGCTGGAGGTGGTGCTCAACCGTTTGTCGGAGTTCATGGAAAAGGCGCAGAAGATCAAGGGCAAGGTCATCGCCGCCATGTTCTACCCGGTGGCGGTGATTCTGGTGGCCGTGGTCATCCTGGCCGTGCTGATGGTGTTTGTGGTGCCCAAGTTCAAAACCATCTTCAAAGATCTGCTGGGCCCGGGCCAGGAGTTGCCCGGATTCACCCAGTTCGTGCTGGGGATCAGCGATGCCATCGCCAACCACTTTGTTGTCACCATTGGCTGCCTGGCTGGGTTCGTCATCGCGATGAACATTTTCATTCGCACCAAGGCGGGCCGGCGGCTGCTGGACAAGTTCAAGCTGATCATGCCCGTCATGGGCCCGGTGATGAGCAAGGTGGCCATCGCCCGGTTCACCCGCACCCTGGGCACCCTGGTCAGCAGCGGCGTGCCAATTCTCCAAGCCCTGACCATCGTCAAGGAAACCTCCGGCAATGTCATCATCGCGACCGCCATCGCATCGGTGCACGAGAGCGTCAAGGAGGGTGAGACCATCACTGCCCCGCTTGAGGCCTCCGGCGTGTTTCCGCCCATGGTGATCAGCATGGTGGATGTCGGCGAACAAACCGGCGCCCTGCCGGAAATGTTGATGAAGATCGCTGACAACTACGAGGACGAGGTGGACAACGCGGTGTCGGCCATGACCTCCTTGCTGGAGCCGATCATGATTGTCTTCCTCGCCATCATCGTGGGCAGCATCGTCATCGCCCTGTTCCTCCCGCTGATCAAGATCATTGATACGCTCGGTGGCAGCGAAGGTGGCGACGAGGGTTAAGCCGCTTCGCAAATGTCTGAAAACACCAACGTCAAAGTTCTGGGTGCGCTGCCTTGGGTGGTGGGCGGCGCGGGGGCGCTGGCTCTGGCGGGCTGGTTGCTCCAGGGGGCGCGCGTGCTCCCCCTGCGTGAGCCGGGCTCTGACAAGCCGGTCGCCGCCGGAGTTGCGGCCGGCAATCCGGTGCTGGGTGCCAAGCTGATTGCCGGCCCAGGCCAGGCGGCCGATTGGCCCGGAGAATGGTCCGGGTTTCGCGGCCCCAACCGCAATGGCATCGCCCCCGGCCAGGCACCACTGGCGCGGGTCTGGGCCGCTGGCCAGCCCAAGCAACTGTGGGCCATCGAAGTCGGCGAAGGCTATGCCGGCCCCACCATCTCCCGCGGCCGGGTGTACCTGATGGACTATGATCAGCAGGCCAGGCAGGATGCCCTGCGCTGCCTTTCCCTCGCTGACGGACGGGAAATCTGGCGCTTCACCTATCCGGTCCGCGTCAAGCGCGACCATGGCATGTCCCGCACGATTCCGGTGATCCTGGAAAAGGCGTTGGTGACCATCGGCCCCAAGTGCCACGTTTCCTGCCTGGAGCCGCTCTCAGGCAAGCTGCTTTGGACGCTCGATTTGGCGGCGGACTTTGACACGGTGGTCCCTCCCTGGTACACCGGGCAATGCCCGCTGGTGGATGAAAACCGGCTGATCTTGGCTCCGGGTGGCAAGGATGCCCTGCTGATGGCGGTGGACATGGCCACCGGCAAAGTCCTCTGGCGCACGCCCAATCCCAAAGGTTGGAAGATGACTCATTCCTCGGTCATGCGCATGGACCTGGCGGGCGAACCCACCTACGTGTACAGCGCCAGCCATGGGGTGGTGGGGGTTTCCGCTCGGGATGGCAAACTGCTGTGGGACACCACCGAGTGGAAGATCAGCATCGCCAATGTGCCCTCACCCGTGCAGCTTGGGGATGGGCGTTTGTTCTTTTCCGGCGGCTACAATGCCGGGAGTTGTCTCCTGCAAGTGAGTGCGGACCATGGGCAATGGTCGGTGAAAACCCAGTATCGCTTGTTGCCGGAAGTCTTTGGGGCCACCCAGCACACTCCCATCCTGCATCGCGAGCACTTGTTTGGAGTGCGACCGGATGGGCAGTTTGTCTGCCTGAACCAGGCTGGCAAGGTGGTCTGGGCGAGTGGCCTGAAAGTGACTTTCGGTCTGGGGCCATTTCTGCTTGCCAATGATCTGTTCTATGTCCTGAGCGAGAACGGTCTGTTGAGCCTGGTGGAAGCCACACCGGAAAAGTTCAACTTGCTGGCGCAAGCGCAGGTGCTGCACGGCCATGAGGCCTGGGGGCCGATGGCACTGGCGGGAACCAAGCTGGTTGTGCGCGACTTCAACCACCTCGCCTGT
>CAIYYI010000562.1 GCA_903930345.1 uncultured Verrucomicrobiota bacterium | reverse complement strand
TCAGAAGGCTTGTTTAATTGCAGAATCAATTCGTTGGTCCTGTTGGTTGGGTCATACTGCCAGACCTCATGCGGCCTGCCGACGCTCTTGTCCTGTGGGCGGATGTAGCGCAAATGACCGTCTGGCGTCCAAGTTGCGCCCGCAGGAACTTGGTCCATAAAAGTCTCGATCGCGCCACTTTCGGTGTTCAAGAGTCCGCGCCATTGGTAACCGACCAAACGAACATACCTACCATCTTGGCTCCAACCGTCCGGGGTGCCGCCGCCTGGGTATCGGGCAAGAATCTTGCCATCGGGCACACTATAAAGTCGCAGCTCGCTACGGTGCCCATAGTCTGTAGGTTCAATGAGGATCAATGAGATGCTGCTGTCCACCCTGGAAACCACGAACTTCCCTGAAGGGGACCAGCTAAAACACGACTCGCTCCTGTTTGGCAAGACACAAGACGTCATGCACAGGCACAAAGACAGCGCCATGCATGCCGTCCCAATGCAGCGGCGGTTGATCGCAACGATGACAAGCAGCTTAAGTCTCGCGACAGTTCTCATTGGTGGTATTGAACGACCTCTTCGTTCGTTGTCACCGGTGGCAGGGTTTTCATTAGGATTGCGATATTGGACAGGCAAACCCACGTTGGCAATGGCAAAAACACATTGATCAGGAGCGCATGGTTCTTCAGCCGGTCACCGCCTCCGGTGCGGCCTCCGCTTTCGCAGCGGGCTTGGATGCCTCAAAGAAAACGATCTTCCCGTCTTTGCCGGGGGCAATGGAGAACCACGCTTTGGCGTCTACTGGCCGCACCAGCTCGCGGTAGTGCTGGAAGATGATGGCCGGGCTGTTGCCGGCCTCCAGCGCCACTTTGGGCACGTCCTGGACGGCGGCCACGCGGTAGCTGATAAAGGAGTGCCGGAGCGCGTTCTGGTGCCACCTCACGGGCTTGAACTTGCCCGGTTTTTTGGAGGCTATGTGGGCGGCCAACAAGCCCGCGTTGGTGTCTCGGACCAGTTGGGTGAGGTGGTTCTGGATTTTGGCAACGGGTGCCACGCGTCCGGCCGCCTGGGCGTGCGGGGCCAGCCACTGCGCCAGGTTGTCGGTGATCGGCACGAGGCGACGGCTGGCGGTTTTGGCCTTGGAGGCCTTCACTTCAATGAAGCGGTCGGCCAGGTGAACCTCGGCCCAGTCGAGGCGCACAATCTCCGCGCTCCGCAGCCCCGTAAAGGCACCGATGGCCAGATAGGGCACAAACTCAGGCTGGGCAAAGGTGAGGAACTGGGCCATCTGCCAGGGGGTAAAGACCACGATGTCGGCGGGCTTGATCTTGAGCTTGGGGATGAGGGAGACGCCCTCGTGATCGCGGGGCAGCCAGCCGCGAGACTGGCAGTACGTGAAGAATACGCTGGCGTAGGCCCGGGCGTGGTTCTTGGAGCGCTCGTTCCCGCTGACGTTGCGCACGAACTGGGTGAGTTGCTCGGTGGTGATGGAGCGCACCTGACCGTGGAAGGCTTTGGCGAGCATGCCAAGATAGTAGCGGAGTGACCGCAGGTAGTGCAGGCTGGCCTTGTCGCGCGCCTTGGCGTCGATCAGCTGCTGGACCGCATCGGACACCTGGATGTCGGGCAGGACGTGCATGTGGCGGCGGGCGTACTCGCGGGCGGCCTCCAACACCAGCGCCTTGCCGCCCAGGGCCTTCCAGGCTTCGGCATATTCCTGGGTGGCCAGCTCGAGCGCCATGCCGGTGGGCTGGAGGTTGGCCAGGGCGTGAACGTAGGCTTGGCGGTCGGAGCTGCGCAGCTCCAGAACGTCCAACTCGCCATTGGAAAAGGAACTGCCAACGGCCTTGGCGTAGGCGTGGGCAGCCTCGAACTGGGCGAACATTTTCTGGGTGCGCTTGCCGCTGGAGAAGTAGGACACCATGAAGCTGAACCGCTCCTCCTCCCGGAGTTCACCCTGCCTGTTCCGCACGAGGAAAGCCTTGTTTTTGACGCGGTAAATTTTGACGGTGACGGAACCGGAGGGCACATCCATCGGGAAGGATTTTTGCTTCTTGCTCATGGCGGAAAGTATGTTAGGAAACCGCTAGGATGTAAAGCGAATATGCGTATTTCCTAGGGAATATTGATATTTGATACCGAATTCAAATCGGACCCGGTCCGATTTGAATATGTAGGAATAGCAGTACACAACGGGACAAAAGCTGAAACGCTGACAAGCTGACATGCTGAAATCCAGGGCAAATGCATAACGCGGATTGCAGAACCGGGAAATTTGTTTGACCACGAATTACTCGAAATACACGAATAGGGGCTGGGGGAGATGGCTGAGGGATTTTTCACGCGGAGACGCGGAGGCGCATCCGAATGCGGATTGTGGATTGCGGAATGCGGATTCGGGGACCGGAGCCCCACCGGGTTTTGGATATTGCTGCCCCAAACTGGGCTGGGCGCGCACATAAACCGGAAACGCGGAAGAGGGGGTGTGATTGACCACGAATTACTCGAAATACACGAATAGGGGCTGGGGGAGATGGCTGAGGGATTTTTCACGCGGAGACGCGGAGGTGCGGAGAGGAAACCGGGGTGGATTGCACACGAAGACACGATGCCACGAAGAAGG
>CAIYYI010000561.1 GCA_903930345.1 uncultured Verrucomicrobiota bacterium | reverse complement strand
GGCGGTGGTGTCGATGCGGCGGTGGCCCAGCAGGACCTGGATGGCGCGCGTGTCGGTACCGCTTTCGAGCAGGTGGGTGGCAAAGCTGTGGCGCAGCAGTTGCGGCGTGACGCGCTTGGTGAGGCCGGCCATCTGGGCGGCCTGGTGGCAGACCTCGCGGATGGTTTCCGGCTGGAGGTGCGTGTCGGCCTTGGTGCCGGGGAAGAACCAGTCGACGGGCCGCTGCTGCTTCCAGTATGCGCGGAGCAGGGCCAGCAGGCGGGCGCTGAGCACGGTGTAGCGGTCCTTGGCGCCCTTGCCCTGCTCGACACGGATGAGCATGCGCTGGCTGTCGATGTGGCCGGCTTTCAGTCGCACGGCTTCGGAGATGCGGAGTCCGGAGCCGTAGCAGAGCATGAGCACGGCGCGGTGCTTGAGGATATGGATGTGGCTGAATAGGGCGGCGACTTCGTCGAGGCTGAGAACTTGTGGCAGCTTCTGGGGGACCTTCATGCGGGGGAATTGGGCCTTGCTCCACGGCATGTCGAGGGTGACGGTGTAGAGGAAGTGGGCGGCGGAGAGGAAACAGTTGATGGATTCCGGCGATAACTGGCGCTGCTCGACGAGGAAGAGCTGGTAGCTGCGGATGTCATCGAGGCCCAGCTTTGCCGGGCTCAGGCCAAAGTAATTTGCAAAACCGGTGATGTAGTGGATATAACTACGCTGGGTCTGGGCGGACAGGTTCCGCAGGCGCATGTCTTCGCGCATGCGCTGTTGCAATGGGGTCATCGGGATCTCCTTGGGAAGGGGTATTAGGTTACCGCTAGCAACCTAAACCGAGTGTGATCCCAGGAGCCGATCCGCCGGACCCGCCTAAGCCACGAGCGCCCCGTGAGGCCTGTTCGGAATACCGCGTTAGCGGTTTAGTTCACCGCATAAGTTCTCATCGGCGGGCCGGGGTGCGAGCCGGGTGGAGAGGGAGGGTTTGAGGCGGCCCGGTGATGAGAACGGTCGATGAACTAAACCGCGGGCTTGGGGATTGGACTATGGGTTTTGTTTGGCAGGATGGGGCTTCGGGCAGCGGCACAGGACGGTGCTGGCGGCGTGGTTGGTGCGCCAGGGGTGGAGCCGGCAGGGTTGGTGAAGGCTTGAGTCGCTGGCATTGTGGGCCGCGGCAGCACCGTATGGCTGCGTTTTTGGGCTTGGGACACACTTCGGGTGGCGGCCCGGAGCCGGGTCGCGTTGGGGCCGGCGAACGGACAGGAAGGCCTCACGAAGAATCGATCTCCTTGCCGCGGTAACGGCGGGGCAGCAGGACTTCCACTCTCTGCATTTGACCGACGCTGCAGGCCGGGCAGCGGAGAATCGGCGCCAGCAGATCCTGCTCGCCGGCGGGTTGAGCGGACAGCGGAAGGGACAAGCTTGGCGGCAGAGTTTGGGACAGCACTTGGCGGCAGTGCGCCAGGTTGGTCTGTTTCCGGCGGCTGGCCAGCAGGCCGTAGTGGCGGATGCGCTGAAAACCGGGCGGGAGAGAGTGGAGCAGGAAGCGGCGGATGAACTCCGCGGCGGACAGCGTCATGGTGCGATGCCGCTGTTTGTGTTTGGCGCGGTAGTCTTTGTAGCGGAAGCGCACCTGATCGCCGTCCATGGCGAGCAGGCGGTTGTTGGAGATGGCCACGCGGTGGGTGTAGCGGCCGAGATAGTCGAGCACCTGCGCAGGCCCGCCGAAGGGGGGCTTGGCGTGGACGACCCACTCCCGTTTTCTCAGCCGGGCAAGGAGGGGTTTCAGTTCGCCGGGTTCCTCAAGTTGGCCTAGGTCGAAGGCGCGCTGGAGGGCCTCGAGCAACAGGCGGCGGAAGAGGCGCGCGAGCACATGCACGCTGAGAAAGAAGTCCGGGCGGCAGGCGATCCAGCGTGAGCCGTCCGGACTGAGGCCGCCGCCGGTGACGACCGAGTGGACGTGCGGGTGCAGCAGCAGGTTCTGGCCCCAGGTGTGGAGGATGGAGAAGAAGCCGATGCGGGCGCCGAGATGGCGGGGATCGGCGGCGATGGTGAGGAGCGTTTGGGCGCTGGCTTGAAACAGGAGGCCGTAGACGGCGGCCTGGTTGCGCAGAGCCAGCGCGTGGAGTTCTTCGGGTATGGTGAAGACGACGTGGAAATAGGGTGTGGGCAGCAGTTCGGCCTGCCTGCGTTCGAGCCACCGGCGGCGCTCCAGGTTCTGGCACTTCGGGCAGTGGCGGTTGCGGCAGGAGTTGTAGCTGATGCGTTGATGCGGGCAGTGGCTGCAGCGCTCCACGTGGCCGCCGAGGGCGGCGGTCCGGCATGTCTCGATGGCCCCCATCAGACGTAGTTGCTGGCGGGGCAAGCGATGCCGGGCCCGAAAGGCGGGGCCGTGGCGGCGGAAGATGTCAGCCACTTCCAGGAGTGGCCGGGGCATGGTTTCAGCCCTGCGGCTCCGGCGTGGGGTTCTTGCGCGGGCGGCCGCGTTTGGGCTTGGGTGGGTTGGGCGGCGCCGGTTCAGGCAACCGATCGAGAGGGCTGATCAGACGCGAGACGGATTGGGGCGAGACGGCGGTGTAGCGGGCGGTGGTGTCGATGCGGCGGTGGCCCAGCAGGACCTGGATGGCGCGCGTGTCGGTACCGCTTTCGAGCAGGTGGGTGGCAAAGCTGTGGCGCAGCAGTTGCGGCGTGACGCGCTTGGTGAGGCCGGCCATCTGGGCGGC
>CAIYYI010000560.1 GCA_903930345.1 uncultured Verrucomicrobiota bacterium | reverse complement strand
TTCTTAAAGAACAACACAGCGCATGAATAACGAATCAGCATCACCACCCGCTACCGATATCCTGCTGGTGGATGATACGCCAGCCAATCTCCAGCTGTTGACCGCTCTATTGCAGAAGCGCGGATACAGGGTGCGTCCGGTGCCATCAGGGGAATTGGCATTGCAGGCTGCCCGAAGCCAACCGCCTGACCTCATCCTGTTGGACATCGACATGCCGGGGATGAATGGCTTCGAGGTTTGCAAATGTTTGAAGGCCGATGAGCGGCTGACTGCGGTGCCCGTCATTTTCATCAGCGCGCTCAGTGAGACGATGGACAAGGTGAAGGGGTTTAGTTGTGGGGCGGTGGATTTTGTGACCAAGCCCTTTCAATTTGAGGAGGTGGACGCGCGCGTGCGGACCCACTTGGAATTGGCCCGGCTGCGCGAGACACTCAAAATACACAATGCCCAACTGGAGGAAACGGTGGCCCGACGCACCCGAGAACTGGCCGAGGCGAATGCCCGGCTGGCGATCCTTGACCAGGCCAAGAGTGAATTTCTGACCCTGATTTCCCATGAGGTTCGCACCCCTCTCTGTGGCGTTTTTGGTGTCACTGAGATCCTCCTGGACACCTTTGCAGGCCACCCCGCACTGGAGCCTGAGTACACGCAAATGTACGAGCACAGCCGGCGGCGTTTGCTGTCATTGATTGATGATGCCCTGTTGCTTTCCCAGATCGGTGCCGGTTCCCTACCTGGCGAGTCCAAGCATTGCCGGGTGGAGGAATTCATGCTGCAGGCCCTGGCGGAGGCCAGCATCTTCGCCCTATCTCGCGAGGTCAGGCTGGCTCCAGCACCGTCGGACGAGGGCCTGGTTTGGGGAGCTCCCAAGTATCTTGCGCGGGCGCTGCAATCTTTGCTTGAGACCGCAGTCAAATTTGCCTGTCCCGGAACCACGGTGCGTTTGACCAGGGAAGATGAGACCGACTCAATCCGGTTGGCGATTGAGGCAGAGGGCCATGACATACCGCCGGCGGTGCTCCCTCAGTTTTTTGATTTGCTGTCCATCGCTGAACCCATCACGCCCGGCGGCGATCTGGGCTTCGGCCCGCCGGTTGCAGAGCGGATCGTCTCCCTCTATGGCGGGAAGGTTTTGGTGGAGAATTTGCAACCGCCGGGAATCCGGCTTACGGTGCATCTCAAAATCCATCCCCAACCAACGCATTAAACCAATTAAAGCCAGGTAGCACATGCCCAACCCCAATCTTTTAGTGGTGGATGATTCGCCGGCCAACCTGCAATTGCTTGGCGGCATGCTCAGGCGGCATAGCTTCAAAGTCCGGCTGGTACCCAGTGGCGAGCTGGCGTTGCAAACCGCCCGCCACGAACTTCCGGATCTTATCCTGCTGGATATCAACATGCCGGGGATGAACGGCTATGAAGTGTGCACGCGGCTGAAGGCCGATGAGCAGTTCAAAGCGATTCCGGTCATTTTCATCAGCGCGCTGGATGACACACTCGACAAGGTCAAAGCCTTCAGCGTGGGCGGTGTGGATTATGTCACCAAGCCATTTCAATTTGATGAGGTGCTGGCACGTGTGCGCACTCATCTGGCCCTGCGCTACCAAGAGCAGCAGTTGGAGCAGGCTTGCACCCGCCTGCAGGAGCTTGAGCGCCTGCGCGACAGCCTCGTTCACATGATCGTGCATGATATGCGGTCACCGCTCATGGTCGTGCGCATGTCGCTTGACCTGATAAAGTCCACGGCGCCATCCGAGGTAAAGGATCTGGAGCAGTTGATCAAATCAGCTGAGGACGCGACCGCGAGTCTGACTGAAATGACCGCCTTGCTGCTGGACACCAGCCGCATGGAAGCCGGTCAAATGCCGATCAACAAACAAAGGCAGGATCTGACGAAGACGCTCCGTGCCACGATGGACTCACTCGCTTTGATGGCAGACCAGCGGCAGGTGCGTCTCCAGGCACCGGAAGCCCTCATGGCGCAGTATGATCAGGACCTGGTTGGCCGGGTGGTGGCCAATCTGCTCACCAACGCGTTCAAATTCACCACGGCAACCGGTGGGGTAACCTTGTCGGTCGGGCACCAGGACGGCGAAATCCGCGTGAGCATCGCCGACACCGGGCAGGGCATCGCCCCGGAATACCACCAGAAGATATTTGAGAAATTCAGTCAGACAGAGATTTGCAACAAGCGGATCGGGGTTGGGCTGGGGCTGGCTTTTTGCAAGCTGGCCGTGGAGGCTCACGGCGGAAAGATCGGGGTGGAAAGCCAGCTTGGCCAAGGCAGCACTTTCTGGTTCACGCTACCACCGGAAGCCACGGCTTGCGCGGATGGGGCCATCGTCGAGCGAGCGGTTTCGCCTCTTTCAGGGGATGGCGGAGTTGCTGCTGGACAGTAATCCCACAGGCTTCGTCGAACAGTCCGGCCGGTGGTTCAGGCCCGGTGAGGAAAGGGCAGATTGTTTGTCTTGGCTTACGATAAACCTTGAAAACATGACTGGCCCGGGCCAAAACTCAGGGCCAACACGTTAATCTAAAGAATCTTATGAGTATGGAAGCAGAACTGATTTCGACCGCCATGGATCGCCGGCAATTCCTGCAGCGGACCGCGTTGGCGGCCGGGACGCTGGCAGTCTCCGCCTCCGCCCCATGGGCTGGAGCCCAGACTCCGGGCCAGCCGCTGACCATGGCGTTTGTGGGCTGCGCGCACATCCACACCCCCAGCTTTGTGAATCTGCTGGCCAAGGAGCGCAAGGAGGTCAAGGTCAAGTATGTGTGGGACCACGATACGGCCCGGGCTGACAAGCGGGCCAAGGAGCTATCGGCCCGGACGGTGGCGTCGCCCGCGCAAATTTGGGCCGACAAGGAGGTTTCGGCGGTCGTGATCTGCTCCGAGACCACCCGCCACAAGGAACTGGTGCTGGCGGGTGCCGCCGCTGGCAAACATATGTTCGTGGAGAAACCGCTCGGCGTGACGGCGCGCGAAAGCGCCACCATGGCCAGGGCCATTGAGAAGGCGGGCGTGCTGTTCACCACCGGTTACTTCATGCGTACCCACGGGCAGCTCCTGTTCCTGCGGGAGCAGGTGCAGAAGGGGGTGTTTGGCAAGATCACCCGGGTGCGCGGCTCCAACTGCCACAGCGGGTCGTTGGGCGGCTGGTTTGACACGGATTGGCGCTGGATGGCCGACCCGGCCATTGCCGGGGTGGGGGCTTTTGGCGACCTGGGCACCCATTCGCTCGACATCCTGATGTGGATGTTCGGCGATGTGGAATCGATCATTGCGGATATCAAGGTGGTCACCGGGCGTTATGGCAAGTGCGATGAGACCGGGGAGGCGTTGATCCGCTTCAAGAACGGCATCACCGGCACGCTGGCGGCCGGGTGGGTGGATGTGGCGGACCCGGTGACGCTGCTCATCAGCGGCACGGAAGGCCATGCGGTCATCTCCCGGGGCGAGCTGTATTTCCAATGCAAGAAGGCCGGGGCTGATGGCAAGACACCGTGGACGCAATATCCGACGGTGCCGCCGCTGCCGTTGCACCAGTTTGTCAACGCGGTGCAGGGGGCCAAGGACATGCCGCTGGTGACTCCGCGCGAGGCGGCGGCCCGCGTCAGCGTCATGGAGGCAGCCTATCAATCCATGGGCAAACGCGCCTGGGTGAAGCCGGTCTGAACCGGTCGGGTTCCGTAAACGGGTTTTGGCCGGACCGGCTGGTTGCTGGTCCGGCCTTTTTTTTGGGAGTGGGACCGGGTTACGGGGGTGTCTCGGTTTTGCTGACAAAGAGGGCCAGGGAGGCGGTGTAGCCGTGCAGGAAATTGCTCTGGCCCACGGGGCCGATTTCTCCGTTGCAGAAGAACCCCGCCAGACCCATGGGCCCCAGCCGGTGCTGGATGAGGCGGGCATCGTGGTTGGGGATGCCGAACATGCCGGTGCCGCGCCCGTTGCAGGAGCAGAGGCAGCCCCCGTAAATGGGGCGGTTGCCGATCTGCTTCCGCGCCCGTTGCAGCAGGATTTCCAGATCCTCCGTGGCCGCCTTCGCGTCCCGGCGCTGGAATTGGATGGTCTGGCCCATGCGCGGGAAGGCCCCTACGGAGAGCACCCCGCTTTGGGGATCCGCCCCCAGCAGGTTGCGGATCAGGAAATCGCCCCGATGAAAATCCTCCAGGTACTCGTTCATGGCCAGGCCGATGAAGAGATTGCCCCGGGCCTTTTTCTGCTCCTCCGCCTGCAATTCGGAGTAGGTGCGCGCGAGCACGTGGTAGGCGGGTTGGTTGCCGATTTCAATGATGAAATTGCGGTCGGCCTTGGTGATGGTCCAGGTGTCGCCAATGGGCGTGCATCCCTGCGAGATCACACCGGTGAGGGTCACCTCTCCGGCGACTGACAGGGCCACCACGCCCTCCTCGAACACCTCGCCGTTCAAATAGACCTGGCAGAGCTGCCGGGCGTGATCACCGCTGGCCAGTCCGCCCAGGACCGGGTGGCCCAGATAGGCGGCATTCATCTGGCGCAGCCACCCTTCCACGTTCAGGTGATAGGGGTCGGCAAACACCAGCCAGCCGTTGTTGGCGGCGGGGTCGATGCCGGAAATGGCATGCCAGAAGGGGGCGGTGTTCTCGCTCGCCTCCAGATCGGCCTGGGTGAAATGCATGGCGTCGAGTTGCGCCCCCGGCAGGGAGCAGAGGGAGAGCACCAGGCCGGCGTCAGCCTCGATTTCCTCCGTCTGGGCGATCAGATGGTTGCCGGAGCACCCCATCAGCACGGGAATCTGGGCGTGAATGCGCAAAATCTCTAGGATCTGCTGCGCTGCGGGAAAGAACTGGGGGGTGAGGAACACCAGGCCCAGGTCCACGTGCTGGTGCAACTGGTCCCGCAACTGCCGGGCCCACTGTTGCAGGCCGGCCTCGTCAAAGCCTCCTGTCCAATGGCCGGCCACTGAATGTGCGCCTGTCATACCTCAAATTAACCGCACAATGGATTTTGGCAAACGTCTAAATGGGAGCGTCACCAGATGAGCATTTCAGCCGTTTCCGCCCGGTGGAATTCCACGTGGCCATCCACCAGCAGAACATTGCCGGCCGAGATGTTTTTGTGCCAGCCGCTGGGATTGTTGGGGAAAACGACGACGTTATCCGCGAACAGCACGGTGCGGGCCGGTTCCTTCACGATGCTGGAAGGCTGCCCGGCCAGGCCCCCGGTCTTCTCGCCGGGATGTCCGGCGGCGTTGAACATGTACGAATTGCCCACCCAGTCCGCCAAACGGCTGGGGCCGGTATCGTAGCGCCCCTGGTCGAGTGGACACGTGACGCTGGCAAAGGTCAGCCCGTAATGGTTGAGCGGTCGGTCAATGCGGTTAAACAGGTTGGCCTGGCCGTTGTACAGGTTCTGGTTTGTGCGCCCCGCCCACACAAACCACTCCATGCCCTCAGTGGAAATGGTGCTGGAACGCGGGTCGCCCCAGAAAAACTTCTCCTCGAAATCCGGCAGGTAGATCATCATCGCCACCCCGCTTTGTCGCAACTGGGATAAACACTTGGTGGACTGCGCTTTAAGTTTGGCCTGTCCCAGGGCGGGGAGGAGCAGGGAAGCCAGGATGGCAATGATGGCGATCACCACCAGCAGCTCAATCAGCGTGAAGGCCCGATTCTGGGGAGATCGGGTGGACGCGACGACCGGCCTAGGCCGTCGGTGAGGATGTAAACACGCAGCATCCATGGGCTAATAGTATTGACGCGGCATCCCGGCAGGCTATTCATTGGCGGTCGCAAAGGGAGGGCTTGACGTGCAGGCACCCCTTTGCTTAAAGAAATACCATCCGGCTGCGTGCAGGCCGGCCTTAAAAATTTGTTTTATGAGCGAAAAACATCAATTTCAAGCGGAGATCCAGCAACTGCTGGATATCGTCATTCATTCCCTTTACACGGATCGCGAGATTTTCATCCGCGAGCTAGTTTCCAACGCGGCGGATGCGTGTGAGCGGCTGCGTTTCCTGCAAACCGCCAGCCAGCCGGTTTTCCAGCCGGAAACCGCCCTGGGCATCGCCATCAAGGTGGATGAGGCGGCCGGAACGGTCACCATCACGGATACGGGCATCGGCATGAGCCAGGCCGAGCTGGTGGAGAACCTGGGCACCATCGCCCACTCGGGCACCCGCGCCTTTCTGAAAAGCCTGGAGGAGGGCAAAAAGCCCGATGCCGCGCTGATCGGCCAGTTCGGCGTCGGTTTCTATTCGGCTTTCATGGTGGCCACCCAGGTGGTGGTGAGCACCCGTTCTTACCGCCCCGAGGATCAGGGCTGGCTCTGGACGAGCACGGGCGGTGGCGGGTACGAGATTGAAGCGGCTGCCGATCTGCCGCGCGGAACGGCGATCGTGTTGCACCTGAAGCCGGAGAACAAGGAATTCGCACGGCCTGGCCAGCTGGAGACGCTCATCAAGCGCTACTCCCGGTTCATCCAGTTTCCGATTGAGCTGGACGGCAAGCGCCTCAACACGATGCAGGCCATCTGGAGCCGCAACAAGAGCGAGATCAAAGAGGAGGAGTACACCGAATTCTACCAGTATCTCGGCCACGACCAGGAGAAGCCGCTGTTCCGCCTCCATTTCACGGCCGACGCGCCCCTGGCGATCCAGTCCCTGCTCTTCGTGCCCAGCCGCAATTGGGAAAGCACCGGCATGATGCGGATCGAGTCCGAGGTGAGCCTCTACTGCAAGCGGGTGCTGATCCAAGACCGGCCCAAGGAACTGTTCCCCGAATGGCTCCGGTTCCTGAAGGGGGTGGTGGACAGCGAGGATATGCCGCTGAACATCTCCCGCGAGACGATGCAGGACACTTCGCTCATGCAGAAGCTGAACAAGGTTCTCACCGGGCGCTTCCTGAAGTTCCTGGCGGAGCAGGCGGAGGCCAACCCGGAAACCTACGAGAAGTTTTACAAGGAGTACCAGCGCTTCCTCAAGGAGGGTGTGGTCTCCGATTACACGCACAAGGACCAGCTCGGCAAGCTGCTGCGCTACGAATCCTCCACCCTGGACCAGGGCAAAACCACGTCGCTGCATGATTATGTGACCCGCATGGGGAGCGATCAGAATGAGATTTTCTACCTGCTGGCCCCGAGCCGCGAGGCGGCGGAAAGCAGCCCCTATTTCGAGGTCTTCCAGCAAAAGAAGGTGGAGGTGCTGTTCCTGCAGGATCCATGGGATGAGTTCGTGATGGAACATCTGCACAATTTTGAGGGCAAGAGCCTCAAGGCGGCAGAGAAATCCTCCCTGGTGCTGGAAAAACCGGCCACCGAACAGTCGCTCTCCGATGAGGACGCGGCGGCGTTATCCAAGTGGCTCAAGGAAGCCCTGGGCGAGCGTGTCAACGACGTGCGTTCCTCCCGCCGTCTGGTGGATAGCCCGGTGATCGTGGTGGATCAGGACCAAATGATGACCGCCTCCATGCGCCGGATCATGAAGGCGATGAACAAGGATCGCGAGAGCGCGATGCCCGAAAGCAAAACCGATCTGGAAATCAACCCTGCCCATGGCATCATCCGCCAGTTGAACCAACTGCGCCAGACTGATGCCGGCCTGGCCACGCTGGTGGCCGGGCAGTTGTTTGACAACGCCTGCGTGGCGGCCGGTCTCCTGGAGGATCCCCGGCAGATGGTCAAACGGCTGAACGTGCTCCTGGAAAAGGTCCTCACCCGGCCTGCGAACGGCTGATTCTTTCGCCGGATTTCACACCCGCCCGCTGCGTGCCCACCGGTGCGCAGCGGGTTTGTTTTTTGCGGGTTGGGTTTTCCGTGGGTTACGGTCATGAAGTGGCCCCGGTTGGAGGTTTCCAACCGGGGCCAAAACACTCGCGAAACGGAGCTTAAACCCAGGCTTCGCTGTACGAGAAGATTTCTTCCACCTCCTGCGCCTCCGGTCCCCCGGCGGCAATGTATGGGGCGGTGACGTTTTTAAAGTCGATGCCCGCCAGGCTGGTGTAGTGGTTGAAGACGTCGGTGTTTTCCACGAACCCGTCGAACCGCTCCGCGCCGGGGCCAAGGGCCAGCAGTGGGACATAGTCGGAGGTGTGGGTGTTGCCTGTCCAGCCCATGCCCAGCCGGTTCGCCATGAGCTGGCCGAGTTGGGTGATCGGGGAGTTCATCTGGTCGTACAGGGCCGGGTACTTGTTCGCGAGCACCCGGCTGAACAGCTTGGCGCGGCGCTCGGACATCGTGTAGCCGGTGGTCTCGGCGATGATCTTGATGATGGCGGAGGGGGAAAGCTCGTAGGCGCTGGTCAACTGGACTGCGGCGGTGAACTTGGTCTTGTCATCCTCAGGCTTGTTTTCCTTGTCCTGGCCCTCCGGATCAATCTTGTCCATGGGGTCGGGGATGTCGAGCTTGTCTTCCCGGTCAGAGGGGTAGGGGGGGACTTTGACTTTTCTACCGGCGTTCTGGAGGCGCTTGAGAATCTCCGGATAGGACATGCGGATCTCGGAGAGGCCGACGAAGCGCTGGGAGCTGTGGCGGTAACCGCCGCCCATGCCGTTGAGGCCGAGGTTGGAATTGGCGTGGTCCGTGGTGATCACCACTAGGGTGTCGGGGTGGCGGCGTTGGAAGTCGAGGGCGAGGTCAATCGCGGCGTCGAGGGCGATCTGATCGTGGATGGCGGCGGCGGCATCCGAGTTGTGGGCGGCGTGGTCAATGCGGGCCCCCTCGATCTGGAGGATGAAGTGTTCGTGACGCTCCAGCCGAACCAGCGCGGCGGCGGTCATCTGGGCGATGGTCGGGACCGTGGCGCGCAGCTTGGCATCGTTGCGCTGATCAATGGTGTAGGGGAGGTGACTGTCGGCAAAGGTCCCGAGCAGCCGGGCATCCTTGGGCGCCTTGTTGAGTTCATCCAGATTCTGGACGACGGCGTAGCCGGCCAGTTTGAACTCGGCGCGGAGATCGCGCTTGTCCTTGCGCTTCTTGGGGTCGAAGAACGGGCGTCCCCCACCGAGCAGAACCTCGATGTTGCGGTCCAGGTAGCGCTTGGCGATGCCATCGGAGTTGCCACGGGATTTGATGGCGACGGCAAAGCCGGCCGGGGTGGCGTGGGTGATTTCAGCGGTGGTGACAAGGGCGGTCTTCCAGCCGGCCTCGCCAAAGAGGGTGTAAAGCGGGGTGAGCAGGCGGCCGTCGGGGAGGACATTGACCGCGCCGTTGACCACGCGGGAGCCGCTGCCCCAGGCGGAGGAGGCGGCGGAGCTGTCGGTCACCATGGAGTTGAGCGACCGGGTGTTCATGAGGGCCTTGTGGACGGCTGGTTTTTTATACAGCTCCATCCAGGTGAGCGGGCGCTTCAACTCCGTTTGGGCGAACAGGTTGGCACAGGTCAGGGTGCCCAGGCTCATGCCGTCGCTGACGATATGGATGATCTTGCCGGGGCGGGCCCCCGCTTGGGTGAGCAAAGCCTCGGCCGGCCGGGCAACGTGGGGGGCACCCAGCACCGTGGTGGCGGCCACCAGGCCGGAACGCGAAAAGAATGACCGACGATTTAGCATGTTTGTTCTGAGATTGTTTCGCGGCACGCTAGCAAAGCACCGGCGGGGAGGCAAGCTTTGCCTGCACCTTCAGGCGTTCGTTGTGTCCGTGTCAAACCAGTGGCGGGTGCGGTTGCAGACGTTGCAGACGGAGAGCATGACCGGCACCTCCACCAGCACGCCCACCACGCACGCCAGGGCTGCGCCCGAGCTGGGGCCAAACAGGGTGATGGCCACCGCCACCGCCAGCTCGAAGAAGTTGCTGGCCCCGATCAGGGCGCCCGGCGCGGCCACGTTGTGCGGCACCTTCAGCCAGCGCATCAGCACGTACGTCAGCCCCGAGTTAAAGTAAACCTGGATGAGGATGGGCACCGCCAGCAGGAGGACGGCGGACCATTTCGTCGTCAGGTTCTCCGCCTGGAACGCAAAGATGAGCACCAGGGTGGCCAACAGCGCCACGATCGTCACCGGATGAAACTTGGGCAGGAACTTTTGCTCGAACCAGTCCTGGCCGTGCGATTGGATCAGGCCTTTGCGGGTGAGGAAGCCCGCGGCCAGCGGGATGACAATGAACACCACCACGGAGGTGACGAGCACTTTGGAGGGGACCACGACGTTGGCCACCCCGCAGAGGAACATCACGATGGGCGCAAAGGCCACCAGCATGATCAGGTCATTCACCGCCACCTGCACCAGCGTGTAAGCCGGGTCACCATCGGTCAGGTAGCTCCAGACGAATACCATCGCGGTGCAGGGCGCCGCCGCCAGGATGATCAGCCCGGCGGTGTAGTTGCGGGCCATCTCCGGCTCGATCCAGGCGGCGAAGACGTGCTGCAGGAAGACCCAGGCCAGCAGCGCCATGCTGAACGGCTTCACCAGCCAATTCACAAACAGGGTAATGAGGAGGCCCTTCGGCTTCCGGGCGATGCCGCCCAGCGAGCCGAAGTCAATCTTCAGCATCATCGGGTAGATCATCAGCCAGATCAGCACCGCAATGGGGATGTTGACCTGGGAGCCTTGCCCAAATTCCAGCTTGCTGAGGCCGCTGATAAAATCCGGCAGCAGCTTGCCCAGCCCCACCCCGACCACCATGCAGAGGAGCACCCAGAGCGAGAGGTACCGCTCGAAATAGTTCAGCCGCTTGGGCTCCTGGTTAACTGTTGCCGTCCGGTTTGCTGATTCCGTTTTCATGGCTTCCGAATAAAGCAGGATCCGATTAATGACAGCCGCAGCCCGGGCCGCAGCTGGAGCCGCCTGAGGCCGGTGCTCCGCCGGTTTTTTTCCCGCTCGATAGGACGCCGAACCCGCCCAGCACCACACGCCGGATCGCCTCGCCGGTCTCGGGATGCTTGGTCAAGGCACTGTCGCTCATGCGCTGTTTGATCTCGTAATAGCGCGGCTGCTCGCCGTCCTGTTGGGGAATGGTTTCGTAAACGTAGGTGGTCATATTCAGTCGGGGGTTGGTTGAGCGGTATTGACGGGGAACAGCTGGCGGAGCTTCTCCGGCCCGGCCGGCTCCTCGGCGACCCAGGGCACGATGGCCGCGCGCCGCGCGCATTTTTCGGCGACCTCCCGGAGGTAGGGCAGCTCATTCGCGCCGCGGGCCACCAGCAGCGGGTCGCGGGAGCCGCTGGAGGCGAAACTCTGGTTGATCACCCAGGCAAACGGTTCGATCCGGGCGCGGCGGAGGTCGTCCTGCAGCGCGGCGGCCTCGTGCACGGGGGTGGCCTCGGGCAGCGTGACGACCAGCACGCGGGTGAAGTCGCCATCCCGCAAGCGGGGCAGCAATTGCCGCACCTCCTCCGGCAGGTCGCTCGTCTTGCGGGCGACTTCCCGGTGGTAGGATTCCGTGGCGTCCAGCAGGAGCAAGGTATGGCCGGTGGGCGCGGTGTCCAGCACCACGAAGGCGTCCTCGCCCTGCGCCACCGTGCGCGCAAAGGCGCGGAAGACGGCAATTTCCTCGGTGCACGGGGAGCGCAGGTCCTCTTCCAGCAGGGCGCGGCCGCTGGCATCGAGGTCCTTCCCCGCGGTGGCCATCACTTGCTCAACATAAATTCGCGTTTCCTCGCGGGGATCAATCCGACTGACCTGCATGCCGGGGATCTGGCCTGCCGCCGCGGCCACATGCGCCGCCGGGTCCGTGGTGCTGAGCCGCACATTGAAGCCGCGCCGCGCCAGTTCGGTGGCGATGGCGGCGGCGATGGTGGTCTTGCCCACGCCGCCCTTCCCCATCGTCATGATCACGCCCCGGCCTGCCTTCGCAAAGTCATCCACCAATTGGGCCAGGGAGGCCAGCGGCGGGAGCGACAGGGGGGAAGCAGCCTGGGCCAGAGCCGGAGAAACCGGGTCGCCCGCCTGCGTCAGCGCCCGCAGCGCCGGGAGGCCGATCAGGTTGTGGGCACGCAACGGCACCTCCGTGACGGGCAGGCGCGCGAGGAAGGCGGCGCCCGCGGCCAACGCGTTGGCACCCCGGCGCTCCAGGGCCAGGGCAACCGGGTCGCTGCCGGTGGCTTTGAAAAGCCCGTTCAGGATAAGCCGCTGGTTGCGCACGCCGAGGGCGGCGAGCTCGCCGCTGGTGCGCTCCGCCTCCGCCAGCGCCGCCGGCTGCGGCCGGCTGACCAGGACCAGCGTGGTGCGCGCCCCGTCGGCGAGCGCTGCCACCGAGCCCTCGTAAACCGCCCGCTGCTTCTGCAGGCCCGCCAGCGGACCGAGGCAGGAGGTGCCGGAGGTGTTGTGATCCAAAAACCCGGTACAGGCGGTCGGCAGGGTCATGAGCCGCAGGGTGTGGCCGGTGGGCGCGGTGTCAAAAATCACGTGATCAAATCCGGCCGTGGCGGCGGGCTCGCCCAGCAGGCGGGCGAACTCGTCGAAGGCCGCAATTTCCATCGTGCAGGCACCAGAGAGCTGCTCTTCCATGCTGCGCACGATGGCGTCCGGTAGCTGGCCGCGATACGGCCCGACGATGCGGTCGCGGTAGGCCTGGGCGGCGGCCGCCGGATCAATGTTCAGGGCCAAAAGATTCGGCACGCCGGGAATCGGCGTGGGGGATGAAGTCAGCGGCTGCCCCAGCACCTCGTCCAGGTTCGAGGCCGGATCAGTGCTGACCAGCAGGACCCGCAGGCCCCGGTCGGCCAGAGCGATGGCGGAGGCACAGGCCAGGGAGGTTTTGCCCACCCCGCCCTTGCCGGTGAAAAAGAGGAAGCGGGTGGGAGCCTGCAGGAAATCACTGAGCAGGCGGGCAGACCGGGGTGAAGCGGTGGAACTCATGGCCAGGAGCAACTATACGGCCAGCAAGCCGACGGCGGCCGCCAGGCGATCACGCCGGGGGTATTGCCCGCTTGCCAATACCTGGCCATTGACGAGCAGCAGGGGCAAGGCGGACTCCCCCTGGTCGGTCAGGGCCTGCCGGACCTGCAGATTCTCCACGAAAGCCGCCGGGCTCTGGGAAAGATTGAAACGCTGGACCTTGACCCCGTGATCCTGGAGCCATTTCAAATCCGAGGCAAACCGGAGCAGCACGGGGTCCACCGCCGGTCCGCACACGCCGGTGGAGCAGCACATGGCGGGGTCATAGACTGCCAGCGTAGCCGTGGACCGGTTCGCCACGGGGGCTGGTTTCCGGGCGGTGACCTCCAGGCTGGTGATGTGATCGCTGGCCTTGGTTCCGGGCGGCAGCGCGGCGAGGATCTTCTGATAAAGCGGGTCCTGCCAGTCCACCATGCCGTCAATGTAAGCGGACCGGGGTTGCAGCACGAGGTCGGCGAGCCCGGCGGCTTTGGCCATCTGCTCCGTCTCCGAGACCAGCACGGCCCCGGCCACGCAGCCCACCAGCGCCTGGACGCTCGCGAGAATCTCCGCCGGGAGCGGCCGAAGCAGGGCCAGATCGGACACCGCCACCCGCCCGCCCGGCTTGAGCACCCGGGCGATCTCGCGCCAGACCTGGGGCTTGTCGGGCGACAGGTTGATGACGCAGTTGGAAATAACGACATCCACGGAGGCATCCGCCAACGGCAGGTGCTCAATTTCGCCGAGGCGGAACTCGACGTTGTTCAGCCCGGTCTGCTCCCGGTAGACCGCCAGATTCTGGCGCGCCCGGGTGAGCATCTCCGCCGTCATGTCCACGCCGATGGCGCGGCCGTTCGCTCCCACTTTGCGGCCGGCGATAAAAACATCAAAGCCGCCACCGCTGCCGAGGTCCAGCACGACCTCACCCGGCTGGAGCGCGGCCAAGGCGTTGGGGTTGCCGCAGGAGAGGCCGAGGTTGGCGCCCTCCGGCAGGGCCGCCAGCTCGGCGGCGTCATAGCCGATGTGCCGGGCCAAAGCCTCCGCCGCCACCGGGGTTGCGCCGCAGCAGGTGGGCGCGGGTCCGCAGCAGGAACCACCGCCGCTGGCGATCTTGCCATAGCCCTCGCGGACAGTTTGGTGCACTTTTTCCGAATTCATATCATCTCCCCCATTTCAATCCTTACGCCGCACGTTTCACGTATCATGCCCCCACCTTCGCCTGATCGCGCCGGCCGGCGGCGTAGGCCTCAAACACCCGCTTGATCTCGTCCCGCACGCGCCGGAAGACCGCCAGCTTTTCAGCCTCGGTGCCGGTGGCATGGGCCGGGTCATCAAAGCCCCAATGATACCGGTTCACCTGGCCGGGAAAAATCGGGCACACCTGATCCGCGTTACCGCAGACTGTGATCACAGTTTCCACCGGCTGGTTCAGAAACTCGTTCAGGTGCTTGGAATGGTGCCCGGAGATATCCAGGCCGATCTCCTTCATCACCTGGATGCCCAGCGGATGCACGTAGCCGGCGGGCTTGGAACCCGCGCTTTGAACGTTGAGCAGATCGCCGGCGGCGGCCCGCAATAGGCCCTCCGCGAGATGGCTGCGGCAGGAGTTTCCGGTGCAGAGGATGAGAACGGTCGGCTTCACTTTTGGCATGGGCGTTGGCATATTTCTATGGGTTCTGATTCAAGTTGTTGTTTGAGTTGCTGTGCGTCCTCGGTGATGCGCGAATTCGTTGCCAAGGTTTTATCCACCCAGGCAATGGCTTCCCGTACCGCCACCGGGGCAGCCTTGCCAGGGAGGCGGTAGTAAATCCACCGTCCCTCCTTCCGGGACTCGACCAAGCCGGCCTGGAAGAGGATGGAAAGGTGCTTCGACATCGTGGACACCGCCAGGCCCAGCAGTTCAGTGATCTGGCAGACGCACAGCTCGCCATTGCGCAGGGCGAGCAGCGCGCGCACGCGGTTTTGGTCCGCCAGCGCCTTGGTGATGTTCATGAACTCGCGCATTTTATAAATCTGTTATTTCGCCAAACAACGAAACGAAATTATCCTTCATTGTCTCGTCTGTCAAGGGGGTGATTGGGTGGAAAACATCATTTTCTCCAATTCGCCTCTCTGGTAAATCACGCGTTACGCTTCTTTCGCAGCCAGCCGCAAGGCCGTTTCCCCGACGTGGATCCCCAGCTTCCTGGCGGTGTCCAAGCCGAGTTCGTCCGCGCTGATGTCATCCTTGGTGGACAGCACCGTGGCTCCCTGGAAGGCGGGGGCGTTCCCGCCGATGACCAGCATGCCGAAGCAGAGCATCGCCGCCTGGATTTGTTCGATGGTCATTTCCTGTCCGCCATTGCGGAATGCCCCCACGGCCACGACCCCCACGGGTTTGTTGGCCAGGGCCATTTTCGGCTCGCGCAGCGGCGCGCACCGCTCAATGAACGCCTTGCACAGTGAACTCATGCCCCGGAAGTAGGCGGGTGAGCCAATGATGAGGCCCCCCAGCGCGGGGTCCTGGAGCTTGGGTAGAATGGCGGTGAAATCGTCCTGGGGCGGCTTGGGGGAGTATCCGGCGATGTTGAGCCCGCCCAGGTCGATCAGTTCCACCGCCACGCGCGGGTTCACGGCCTTCGCCGCGTCCAAGGCGGCTTGGACCGCTTTCGCCGTGGTCATGCCCCGGCGCGGACTGCACGCGATGCCGATGATTTTGATGGGCTTGCCTTTGGGCGCTTCCTCTGCGCCCTGTGTGAGTCCAGTGGCCAGCGCAGCCACGCCAGCGGTGGTCAGGAAGTTGCGGCGAGTGACGGTTTGTTTCATGAGAGTTCCTTTTTTGTTTTTCTTTTTAGCCAGGCCAGGTGGGTTTCTTTGGCTGGGTCAAAGTTTGGCTTCATGGACGAGCACAAGTTCGCAGCCGATGCATTTGTCGCGGTTGACTGTGGGAAACCAAGGGATGGTTTCACGGGCGATGCCGTGCCAGAGGGATGGTTTTGCGGGTTGGGTGCCCATTGTTTTTTGTTGATGCATGAAAAGTTATGTTTTATTCGCCCCGTTCTTCAGCACCCCGTCCTCCATCTCGTAGGTCCGGTCGAACACGTCCAATGACCGGTGGTCGTGGGTGACGACCATCACGGCGGAACCGCGCTCGTGGGCGACTTTGCGGAACAGCTCCATCACCTGGCGGCCCCGCTGGCTGTCCAGCGCGGCCGTCGGTTCGTCGGCGAGGATGAGGCTGGGCTGGTTGGCCAGGGCGCGGGCCACGGCCACCCGCTGCTGCTGGCCGCCGGAGAGGGCGTCCGGGAGGTTCTTCGCACGGTCGGCGACGCCGAGGTAATCAAGCAGCTCCAGCGCGCGCCGGCGGGCGGCACGCGGGGGCATATCGTTGATTTCCATCGCCACCTGGACGTTTTCGACGGCGTTCAGGAAGGGAATCAGATTCGCCTTTTGGAAGATGAAGCCCAGATGCTGCCGGCGGAAGGCGCGCAGGTCCACCAGTGCGCGGTCGGCCTCCAGCACCGGTTGCCCGCCGATCACGATGCGGCCGGAGGTGGGCGGATTGATGAGGCCGATGGCGGTCAGGAGCGTGGATTTGCCCGCGCCGCTGGGGCCGAGCAACGCCACCACCTCGCCGCGCGCCACCGCCAGCGACACGTCCTCATGGCCACGACTTCCGTGTTGCCGGAGCCATAGACCTTGGTGAGGTTGAAGGCCTCAATGGCGGGCGGCTGGTGGGTGGCGGTGTTCGTCATGACAGCACCTTGTTGGGCTCCACGCGCATCGCTTTCCATATGCCCAGGAGGCTCGCCAGCACCGAGATGCCCGCCACGATGCCCGCCAGTGAGAGGAGGTCTGGGGTCTCAATCACCACCAGACGCGGAAACCTCGGAAAGGCGAAGGTGCCGAGCCAGTACGCCAGGCCGAACCCCAGCGCGCCGATCAGCAGCGCCTGCTGCAGGATCAGGCCCACGATGACGCCGTTGCGCGCTCCCATGAGTTTGAGCATCGCGATATCATGAATCTTGTCCATCGTCAGCGTGTAGATGATGAGCGCCATGATGATGGTGGAAATGATGATGAGCAGCAGGCGGAACAGGCCGAGTTGCCGCTTCGCCTTGTCCACCATGCCGGCGAGCAAAAGATCGACTTGCTGCTGCGTGGAATAGACGGTGATGTCGGGCCAGGTGGCAAACGTCGCCGCCACTTCGGCCGCCCTGGCGCCGGGCAGGAGGGTGACCATGACCGCGCTCACCTGGGGCGGCGCCAGGGCGGGAAGACCGCTGGCGGGCCCCGCCGCACGTTCCAGGAGCAACGGTTGCAGCCGCCCAATGTCCTCCGCTTCGGCCCGCGCCCGCCGCGCCTGGCGCTCCAAACGCACCGCCTCGCCGGGCACGTCGAATTGGATGGCCACGGCGTCGCCCGCTGTGAAAAAGCACAAACCGTCGCCGCTCGTCCCCACCATGCCCCTGGTCAGCCCCACCACCCCATAAGTGTCCTTGCCCAGTTTGAGCCGTTCGCCGAGCCCCAATCCGAGCGATCGATCGGCGATCATCTCAAAGTGCGCGTTTCGCAGGGGGCGTCCGGCCACCAGGGGAATCCACGCCCCCCGGTCCTCGGGCCAGGCCAGGCCCTGCACCACGATGCGCAGGGGGCGTCCGCGGTGTTCGCGCTGAATGGTGTGCGAAATGAACCGGCGGGCGCTGGCCACACCCGGAACGGCGCGCGCGCGTTCTTCGAGGTTGGACGGCACGCGGGAAATCTCGGCGAAGGGCCCGCGTGTGCTGCCCTGCACCAGCCAAAGGTCCGCGCCGATCTTGTCCACCAGCAGCGTGGCTTCCCGGATCAGGCCGCGATAGATTCCCCCCATGCCCATGACGATCATCAACAACAGGCCGATGCCCACTGTCGTGAGCGCAAACCGGCCGAAATTGTGGCGAATGTCTTTGGTGGCGAGGTTCATGCCTCAAATGGGGAAGGCTGAATTCGGAGCTTCGGGTTCACTTCGCGCCTCCCGCTTTTCCCCCGTCCACCCCCGGCGGGCTGATCCGCTGGCCCTCGCTGAGTTCCTGCTTGGGTTCGCTGGGTTTCACCACTTGCTCACCCGCTGAGAGGCCTTGTGTGATCTCGACCGTTTCCCGACCGTGCAAACCGAGCGTGATCCCGCGCCACCTGGCCTGGCCGTGCTCAACGACAAAGACCCCGGGCTGGCCGCCGCGCCAGACCACGAAGCCGGGTGGCAACGCCAGCGTGGCTGCCTTGCGCCCGGTTTCGATGAACACTTCGGCGCGCTGCCCCAGCGTCCAGTTCCTGGGCAGCGATTTCACCCGCACATCGACGAGCATTTCCCGTGTTTCACGGTCGGTCTCGCGGCCCAGGCGCGCCACCTCGCCGGGATGGCTGGTTCCCGGTGCGGAGCGGAAGACGACGCGGGCGGGCTGGCCGACAACCAGGTCCGCCGTCGCCGTTTCGTCCATCCAGGCCGATACCCAGATCTCGTTGGTGGCAACCAGTTGCAGGATGGAGCCGCCGGGCACCACGACGCCGCCGGGATCGCGGTCGCGCCGCACCACCAGCCCATCGTAGGGGCTGAGAATCTGCGTGTAGGTGAGGCGTTCCTTCTGGTGATCGAGCGTCTTCTCCGCCATCGCCAACTGGCTGGCGGCCTCCGCAATGGCGGCCCGGGAGCGCTTCACGTCCGCCTCCGCCACTTTCAACTGCTCCGCCACTTTGTCAAAGTCCGCCTGGGAGGTGATTTGACTGTTCAGCAAACCCGCCGCCCGCTGGTACTCCAGCCGGGCCTGTTTGTCCACCGCCAGCGCGCGGGCCTCGTCCGTCTTGATCCGCTCCAGGCTGGCCTGTGCCGCGACCCGCGCCGCTTCCGCGACCTCGACCTGCAGCTTCAGTTCGCCGTTATCCAAGCGCGCGAGCAATTGGCCGGTTTTCACGGTGTCATTCTGGTCCACCAGCACCTCGGCGAGCCGTTCCTGAATCCGGGGGCTGATGGTGGTCTTGATGCGTGCCTCCAGGGTGCCCGTCCCCATGACCTCCTGCACCACCGGGGCGGTGCCGACCGGGTGTCCCATGACCGGCACGGGCGTGAACTTGAATCGGTAAATCAGGACGCCGGCAAGGAGAGCCACCAACAGCCACTTGGTGGTGGTGATCAGCGGCTTGCGAAGCCGGTGGGAAACAGGATCGGTCATAATGTTTGTGTCAGTGTATTTCAGGGCGCGGAGTAAATCAGCCATAATCCGCCCAGGATCACCAGGACACCGCAGATGGATTTCACAATGGTCACGCCCTGGGATTGCTCGTTCCAGTTCAGGAACCGCTGGACGACCTCTGTGAATGTCCCGGCCAGCACGATGACCGAGCAATGCCCCAACCCGTAGGCCAGCAACAGAGACGCACCGTAAAGCGCATTCGTCTTCGCCAGCTTGAAGGTCACCCCCAGCATCGGCGCCATGTAGGCAAATGTGCAGGGGCCCAGCGCGATCCCGAAGATCAGGCCGAGCAGGAACGCCGCGAGCAGACCCTTGCGCTTCATGCCGACCTGGCCCGGCCCCGACCATGGCATGGGAATCACCCCCACCAGATTCAGGCCCACGAGGAAGAAGATGGCCGCCACGAAGTAATTCCCATATCGCCCCACATCGCCCAGCATCCGGCCCGCCGCCGCCGTGATCGCTCCAATGGCGGCAATGGTCACCAGGATGCCCACGGCAAACAGGGTTGCCGTGCCGCAGGCCCGTGCGGTGCTGACGCGCCCCTGGCCGCTGATGAAGCCCACAATCAGCGGGATGCTCGCCAGGTGGCACGGGCTCAGGAGGATGCTCAAGACGCCCCAGACCACCGATGCGCCCAAAGCCAGGAGCGGCGCGCCTTCCACCGCATGACTAAGGTTTGTGAAAAGTTGTTCCATGGCCGTTTCACTTGCATTCACCCAGCTTGCACGCTTTGGCGATTTGCTCCGGGGAAAGCTTCAACTTGTCGGCCAGTGCCTGGCCAATGCTGATTTGCCTGCCCGTCATGGCCGGACGCGCCTCCAGCCACTTTTGCAGGTTGGCTTCGTTGACGAAGAATCCCTGCTTGAAGCAGCCTGCTGAGGCCCACTTTCCATCCGGTCCCTTCTTCTGGCCGAACCACGCGACGGCGGTTTTCGGCTCCAAGGAGGCAATCTGCCCATCCAGCGTTTTCACGCGAATGATCTCGCCGGTTAAGCCGTCCTTGGCCTCGACTTCGATGTCTTGTTTCAACCGGGCGGCCACCCCCATTGAGCAATGCGTGCAGCAGCCGTGCCCGTGCGTCGTGCCGAACTTCACTCCGCAGGCATCCTCGGGATAGACCGAGCGGTCGCAGAAGGCGCAGCGCGTGGCCAGTTCCTTGGAGCGTAGCATATCCCAGTTTAGGAGATTGCCGGGACTGGTCTGCTGCTCCTTGGCCGCGGCGGCTTTGTCCGCAAACGCCTTGATGGTGGGCCGGCCATTCGCGTCCATGCCATAGAGATAATTCGCCGTGGTTGCCGCCACCAGGCTGCCGCTGGCCCAATCGGTCACGCTCACCTTGGCCGTTTCCGCCTGGGGATCCGCGCCCACGATGCTGGAGAAGTAGATGAAATAGCAGTGCGGCCCACACAGGACGCGCTGCTCGCTTTGGCCCTTCACCACCGTCCTGGTTTTGGCGTTCAAGTTTTCATCGCACATGTAACACACCGCCTCGCGTGGACGTGCATCTGCTTGCACAGCCTCTTCACGCACAATCCCGGCGGAGGTCTTGCCGCCACTGATATCCACGCCCAGTTCCTTCCACTTGCCCAGGATGTCCTCCTTGCCGAAGAATCCCTGATGCCGGAACAGTTCCTTGCCGGTGGCATCGTAAAAGATCTGGGTGGGAATGGTCTCAATTTTAAATGGCTCACCGGCGTCGGGATTGACCCAGACATCGATGAAATCAATTTGCACCCGCCCGGCGTACTCCTTTTTCAGCTCCTCCAGGATCGGAGCCATCAACTTGCACGGGATGCATTTGCCCGCGCCCACGTCCACCAGGCGGGGGATTCCCAGTTTGGCGCCTGGCGGGGGCAGGGTAGGGGTAGCCAGAGCGGCGCTGGCGACATTTGGGTTCAAATCCGCCTGGTGGTCGCTGGCAGTCTTGCTTTTCCTGAGCGCCACCGCCCCGGCGACGGCAGCGATCAACGCCAGCACGATCACAAACTTCAAAGGTGTTTTCATGGCTAAACTTTCACGTTTCACACATCACGGTTTGATTTTCTGATGAATGCCCGGCAGCCGGGTCCGATACATTTCGGTCACTTGCGCCTCCATGTCAGCCAGCGGTTTCACCGGGACGAGGTCCATCACTTCAGCGGGTGTCAGACCGGATTCAAACAGAGTCCGCGCCGCGCCGCAGACCATGCGTTTCAGGGCCGGGGTGGCCTCGGCTTCGCTCAGGCCAAACCCGGTCGCCACTTCACGCAGCGCCTGGAGTTGAAACCAGAGATAAGTTGGTCCCATTGCGGTGAGGACTGCGTAGGCTTCAAGCTTCTCTTCGGCGACCTCCGGGCACTCCCCCAGCGGTGAAAGCATAGCAGTGAGTTCTGTTTTGTCCGCCGGGGTGAGGGTGGGGGCAAAGGCGACCGGATTGAATCCGAAGTTCACGACCGACGGCGCATTCGGGATCATGCGAGCCAATCTGGCGAACCCCGCGAGCAGTTCCGTCAGCTTGGCCAGAGTGAATTTGGGTGCCAGCGAGACCACCAGCGCGTTCGGTTTGAGGCTGGTTTTGATCCCCGTCACCACCTCTGCCAAGACCGGCGGGTGGACGGCCACAAAGACAATGTCCTGCGCGGCCGCGCTGCTGGCGGGAGCCGTCTCAATGCCGGGAAACTTTGCTTTGAGCCTGCCGAGAGTCTCCCCATGGCAGTCGCTTACCACGATGCTGGCAGGCAGGGCGTTCGCCCGCCGCCAACCCTCCAAAAAAATGCGGGTGATCCTTCCGCCGCCAATGAAACCGATGGTCTTGTGTTGCATATGCTGGGTCCTTTCACGTTTCACTGCTCACGCCTTCTCCGCTTCCACCGCCTGGCTGAGAATGCCCTTCAGTTCCACCGCGCTGGGCACCTTGCCCGAGAACTTGATCGCCCCATTGACCGCCAGTGCCGGGGTCAGCATCACGCCCAGGGCCATGATCTGTTTGAGATCGGTCACCTTCGTGATTTGGGCATCAAGGCCGAGTTCCTTCACGGTTTGCTCAGTGAGTTGTGCCAGTGTCTTGCACTTGGCGCAACCCGGTCCAATGACGAGTATGTTCATAATGTTTTAATTCACGTCTCACGTTTCATTTCCACAACGCTCCGTAAAGCAGTCCGGTGATCGTTGCCATCACGATGACCAGCGACACATATACCACCGTCTTCTTCATGCCCATGATGCTCCGGAGCACCAGCATGGCGGGCAATGAAAGCGCCGGGCCGGCCAGCAACAGCGCCAGTGCCGGGCCCTTGCCCATGCCCGAGCCAAGGAGGCCCTGCAGGATGGGGACTTCGGTCAGGGTTGCAAAATACATGAACGCGCCCACCACGGAGGCGGTGAAGTTGGCCAGGAACGAATTCCCGCCCACCGACTGGCTGATCCATCCCGAGGGGATCACCCCTTCATGCCCGGGGCGGCCCAGCAGCATGCCTGAGACGAACACCCCGCCAATGAGCAGGGGGAAGATCTGTTTCCCCAGCGTCCACGTTGCGTCCAGCCATTCGCGGCCTTCGCCGGGCGTCCGCGCACAGAGCGCCACCAGACCTGCACAGCCCGCCAGAAAGGCAATGAGCGGCTGGTGCGGGAAAAGGAAGCTCAGGGCCGCCACGGGCGCCGCCGCCAATGTCAAGCCGCCCCAGCGGAAGCCATACCAACCGCCAAGCGCGGCTGCCAACCCGGCCGCAAACGCCCCGGTCACCGGCCACTTCCAGGCGAAGATCGTTGCCCAAAGGCCGGTCGTCTCAACCGGCTTGCTCCAGTTCGCGAACACCAGCACCCCCACCATGGCGGCAAAGAACAGCCCGTTCTGCCAGAGGGAGCGGCGGGCCTCGACCCCGGGCATTTCCGCGAGGGCGTCCGCCTTGGCCTGTTCCTCGCGCCGGAAAACGAGGTGCATCGCCAGCCCGACGATCACACTGAAAACCACCGCGCCGATGGCCCTTGCCACCCCCAGTTCCATCCCCAAAATCCGCGCCGTCATCACGATGGCCAGCACGTTGATGGCCGGTCCGGAGTAGAGGAAGGCGGTGGCCGGGCCCAGGCCCGCCCCGCGCGTCCAGATGCCGCCAAAGAGCGGCAGCACCGTGCAGGAGCACACCGCCAGGATGGTGCCGGACACGGAGGCCACCCCATAGGCCAGCGCCTTGTTCGCTTTGGGCCCCAGATAGCGCATTACGGAGGCCTGATTGACAAACGCGCTGATTCCCCCCGCGATGAACAACGCCGGCACCAGGCAGAGCAGCACGTGCTCCCGGGCATACCACTTCGTCAGTTCCAGCCCTTCCTTGAGGGCGTTGTCAAAGCGGGGCACGCCCACCGGCAGAAAGAACAGCCCCAGAAACACCAGCACGAACACCCCCAGAATCTTGATTTCCCGGCTCGCGTCCCCATCGGCGGCACTTACATCAACGGCATCATTCATGGTGTGGTTCGGTTATAAGCGGGTTCGGCATTTAGCTAAATAAACAATAACGGTCTAAAAAAATCAGGCGGCCACCCGGGCTTGGGCCTTCTTTTGCACGGAGGTCACGCACTGGAAAAAGTTCATCACGCACGGGGTGACCAGGCGGTAGAACACCTGGGCACCGCGTTTGTCATCCTCAACGATGCCGGCGTTTTTCAGCAGCGATAGGTGCCGGGACACTGTTGGCATCTCTGATCCGACCAGCGCTGCCAGTTCGCAGACACACCGCTCGCCCCGCGACAGTTCATCCAGCATCAGCAGGCGCCCCGGATGTCCCAGGGCCTTGAACATTTGCGCCTGCGCTTTGAAATCGGCTGTTTTAAGACTCGCCATAAATGCTGAATCAATTTAGCTAAATTGCTAAGAATGTCAAACGGTTATCGTGGCCCCATCCTCGTTTTTGGTTGAATTCACGCTTGCGCCGGGGATTGGCTTCATTAGTCTGGCCCCCATGACGCGCAAACCATTTCTCTGCCTGGCCCTGGCGGTTGCAACCCTGGCCACCACCCTCACTGCCGCCACCGAAGCGGGCTTTGTCTCGCTTTTCGATGGTAAATCCTTCGCCGGTTGGAAAATGGCCACCGAAAACACCAACACTTGGAAGATTGAGGACGGGGTGCTGACCACGCGCGGCGAACGCTGCCACCTCTTTTACGTGGGGGATGGGAAGCCGTTCAAAAACTTCGAGTTCAAGGCGGATGTCATGACCGAGCCGGGGGCCAACGGCGGCATCTACATCCATACTCGGTATCAGGAAAAGAACTGGCCGAAGTACGGCTTTGAGACCCAGGTCAACAACACCCACAGCGACTGGAAAAAGACCGGCAGTCTGTACGACGTGGTCAACGTCAAGGAATCCTCAGCCCGGGATAACGAATGGTGGACGCAGCACATCATCGTCAAGGACAACCGCATCACGATCAAGATTAACGACCAGGTCGTGATGGATTACACCGAGCCGGCCGGCACGCAGCCGGGCAAGGATTTCACGCGCAAGATTGACCAGGGCACGTTCGCCCTTCAGGCGCACGACCCCAAGAGTGTGGTGCGCTTCAAGAACATCCGCGTGAAGCGGTTGGATTGAGCCGTCTGTCCAATGGGTTGCGCTTAACGCTTGTCCTCTCCCGGCGTTTTGTTACCCTGCGGCCCGATGTTGCGCAACGTTCTGCTTATCACTTGGTGCATGCTGCTCGCTGGCAGGCTGGCGGCGGCGGAAAAGGTCTTTGATTTCACCCCCAGCCCCACCAACGCCCTGCCCACGGGGTTTGTGCCGCTGCTTTCGGGTGGCGGAGCGCCCGGGGAATGGAAGTTGGTGCTGGAGGATATCCCCTCCGTCCTGCCCGCTTTCACCACCCGCGCCCCGGTGGTGAGCAAGAAACCGGTGCTCACCCAGGTCTCCCGCGATGCCACGGATGAACGGTTTCCCCTCCTGGTCTATACGGCTGAAACATTCCGGGATTTCACCTTCACCACCCGCTTTAAAATCGTCGAGGGGGTGGTGGAACAGATGGCTGGCGTGGTGTTCCGGTTGCAGAACGCCACGAATTTTTATGTCCTCCGGGCCAATGCGAAAGATGGCAACCTGCGCTTTTACAAGGTGGTGGACGGTCAGCGTGGCAACATCATCGGGCCAGCCATCCCGATCATGTGCGGCCTTTGGTATGATTTGACGGTGGATTGCAAAGGCAACCAGATCCGGTGCCTGCTCAATGGCAAAGAGGCCATGCCCACCCTCAAGGATAACACCTTTGCCACCGGCAAAGTCGGTTTCTGGACCAAGTCCGATTCCGTCAGTTGCTTTGCCGAGGCCCGCATCAACTACATTCCCCTGGAGCCGTTTGCCCAGGTGCTGGTGCGCGAAACTCTCAGCCTGTATCCCCGACTGCTGGGGCTCAATGTCTTCCTGGCCCAAAAACCGGGTGGGGAAACCAAGCTGGTGGCCAGCACGGATCCCAAACAGGTGGGGCAGCCAGGCGGCAAAACGGAGACTGACATTCTGGCACGCGGCCGGATTTACACCCACCGTGGCGTCAAGGACTTCACCGTGTACATGCCTTTGCATGATCGCAATGGCGATATCGTGGGGGTGGTCCATATCACCATGGATTCATTTCTGGGTCAGACCGAGCAAAACGCCATCGCCCGAGCCTTGCCCATCATCAAGACCATGGAAACCAAGATTCAGTCCTCCTTGGATTTCTTGCAGTGATCTCCGTCCGCCAGGCCCCCTGGCCCGGTGTGCTTTATGTCTCGCGGTGAGC
>CAIYYI010000559.1 GCA_903930345.1 uncultured Verrucomicrobiota bacterium | reverse complement strand
TTGGCCGGGGCCTCCTGGAGTCCGTTTGCCGCAGACTTCACCGTCAACTCGGCGGGCAGTTATCTGCTCGGGATACGGAATTCCTCATTGTCATCCCCGTATTTCATCAACTATGAGGCCTTTTCCATCCAGCCCATCCCGGAGCCTTCTACGCTCGCCCTGGGTTTGCTTGGCCTGCTCGGGGCGGGGCTAATTCAGCGGTGCTGCCGTCGGCGGGCGGGGCAGTGATATATCAAACTATCCAGATATGTGGATTCAAGATATATTATTCCAAACTAATAAAAAGTGTGGACAAGATCGGGATGAGTGTGATAACTTCTGCGTACGTTCGATGAAAACCTGCATGAACATATTAGTCTCGATTTGGTCGGCGCTGCCGGTCGCGGAAGCGACAAGGCATAGCCGTTCTGGCCGGGGCAATGTGTTTAACCCCGGTCTGTCCAGGGCGCATTGCGGACAAAAGTCCGGTGTCGCCATGGATAAGTCGGAGGTGGGCAGGTAAACGAACCCGTAAGGATTTCCGCACCCTGCTTACCGAGATGGAAGCAGGGTTTTTTATTGCCCATGAACGACGGATGACGGAGTGAACCTGATGACGAAAGACCAAGCAAAGTGAATGGAATAAGACCGACATATTGACGATGTCACCTGGCACAAACATAGAAAGGCGCAGGAGAGCCGAGGTTCTCCACCGGTGGGGTCTGCCCACTGGTCGCCAAAATACGCGCCAAACGAGTTACGCCGGAATTTACAATCCAAGGGCTTCGCAGGAGGTGTGCCCCAAAACACCGAAACAACCACCGTGAAACCGTGGGTTGGTATCGCAAGATATCAAGAGGTGTTTGTTCTTTGTTGAAATGGCGAGGGCCGGGAGCGTGAAAAATGTTCCCGGCCCCTTTAATTTCCTGCGGCTGTGATTTAACAGCAGAATGCCTCCCGGCCACGGAGGATGTCCGGATGCAACTCCCGGCAGCCGCACTATTTTTTGCAAGCCGCACACCAACCCGTGCAGCAGGGTCTCCAAAACCCAGCCTGCCTGGGGCAGCACCAGGGCGGCTTGCCAGTTATCGGGGTCGTGGCAGACAAGCAATGCACCTGCCTTGCAAGCAGGCTCACGCGGGAGCGTTACCCGCCGACTCCACCATCTTTGCAGCGGGGAACTCGACTAAAGCACAGAGGACGGTCTCATAAACCGTTTGAGGCAGGTGTGATTCCTGCCCCCGCCACCAATTCACCAATGCCAGGTGGTGTCAAAGTAGCACAGCGGCCTGTTAAGCCGCCTGTCCTGGTGCGAGTCCAGGCCTGGCAGCCAATTTCAGTGATCTTCGCCAAGGTGGGGGAATGGAATGCGCCGGGTTAAGGCCTGCCAGTGAGCAGCCACTCGGCGTTTTTCACGCATGTTCCAGCCCCATTTGTTCCTTGGATGCAGTGCGGCCGGGCGTGCCGCTGTCCCCGTAGCTCAGTCAGACCAGAGCGCCACCGTGCGAAGGTGGAGGCCGCAGGTGCAACTCCTGCCGGGGACGCCAATTTCTCAGGATCGTGGTGTAACAGTAGCATCTCCGCCTGTGAAGCGGACGGTCCGGGTGCAAATCCCGGCTTCCTGACCAGTTTCGACGGGTCGCAGGATTGGGTTATCGCCTGATAAGCGCGTGGTCGCCGGTTCGAGTCCGGCCTCCGGCTCCAGATGCCGGGGTAGCTCAGCGGTAGAGCACGTTAAACTCCCAGTCCGTTCTTTATCCGTCGTCAATTTGTGTGGGCCGAAGTTTGTGGGTTATCGTTGGTTATTGGTTCAAGTCCAATCCGGGGCTCCATCGTTGCCCCGGTAGCTCAATGGTAGAGCAGCCCCTGTGAATGTTCGCATCCACGGGGTAATTCCACAGCATCCCTTGCCCACCACTCTTTGCGGGCCGAAGCGCATGGGTTATCGCTTCAAACGAATGAATCCCATGCGCACCAACTTGTCCGCAATCCAAAAGCAAACAAACTGTGTCGAAGGTTGGCGGCACAATCAGATGAAAGGAGACCATGATGGCTCTCAACTATGCAAAGCTGTTCAATCGCCGCGCCACCCCGCAGTCGCGGCCCATCCCGGGCTCGGCCCAGGTGGGGAATTCTGCCGGGGGTTACACCTGGCAGGTCGATGACTGGATCCGCCTCGACCGGTTCCTCATCCTTGGCGCCGAATCCGGCACTTATCATATCGGTGAGCTTGAGCTAGTGAAGCAAAACCACGACGCCATCGTCCGCGCCATCAAGGCCGACGGTGTCCGTGCCGTGAACCGCATCATTGAGATCAGTGACAGTGGGCGGGCACCGAAGAACGATCCGGCGGTTTTTGCCTTGGCCCTCGTGGCTGCGTACGGCAACCCGGAGGCCAAGGCTTTGGCCTTCCAGAACCTGGCCAAGGTCTGCCGCATTGGCACCCACCTGTTTCACTTCGCCGAGTATGTCAACGCGTTGCGTGGGTGGGGTCGCGGTTTGCGCAATGCCGTTGGCCGCTGGTATCACGACCAGGAGACCGACAAGCTGGCTTACCAGGTGGTGAAGTATCAGCAGCGCGATTCCTGGTCCCACGGCGACCTGCTCCGTCTGGCTCACCCGAAGGCTCCCTCACCCGGGCACGAGGCAGTCTTCCGCTGGGTTCTCTCTGGCGCATCGGGTTTGGGTGAGCGCACGGTGAAGCGCGAGGTCAACGGCGAAAACCGGGTGTCCATCTATGGTCCGACCGGCGGATTGCCAGAGGTTATCGGGGCCTTTGAAAAGGCCAAACGGGCCTCGGGCAAGGCGGAGATTGTTGCACTCATCAATGACCACGACCTGCCGCGAGAGGCCATCCCGCCCCAGTGGCTCAATGAGGTCGAGGTTTGGGATGCCCTGCTGCAGCGCATGCCGATGGCGGCCATGGTTCGAAACCTGGGCAAGATGACGGCCATCGGCCTGCTGAAGCCGTTCAGTGCCGCAGCCAGTCTCGTTATCCGCCGGCTGGGTGACGAAACCCGGCTCAAGCGTGCCCGCATCCACCCGCTGGCGGTATTGATCGCCCAGAAGGTGTATGCCCAGGGCCATGGCGAGAAGGGTGGTCTCAAGTGGCAGCCGGTGCCGAAGATCATTGATGCTCTGGACAAGGCGTTCTACGCCACGTTCCAGAACATCGAACCATGCGGCAAGCCGGTGCTCTTGGCTCTGGACGTCAGCGGTTCGATGGATGGTTCCATGATTGCCGGGTCGTGCCTCACGGCGCGCGAGGCGAGCGCCGCCATGGCTTTGGTCACGGCGGCAACGGAACCTGACTGCGAGATCATTGCGTTCAGTGCCGCCGCGCAAGGGCATGGCGGCCAGTGGGGTGGCGGGGAGCCGGGCATCACCCGGGTAACCCTCTCGCCCCGCATGCGCCTGGATGACGTGATCAAGCGGGTGCGCGAGATCCCCATGGGGGGCACGGACTGCGCGCTGCCCATGGTGTGGGCCAAGCGCCAAAAGCTGCGGGTCGCGGGCTTCGTGACCTACACGGACAGCGAAACCTGGGCGGGCAGCATCCATCCGGCCCAGGCGCTGCGGCAGTATCGGGAGGAGTTCGTCGGAGACGCCAAGGCGGTCGTTGTGGGCATGACCTCCAACGGGTTCACCCTGGCCGATCCGAATGACCGTGGCATGCTGGATGTGGTCGGTTTCGACACCAGCGTGCCGGCGGTCATCGCGGACTTCATCCGGAATTAGCTCACCGGCATCCCGGCCAGACGGGGATGCCGCGAAGGAAACCACGCGGGCGGACAGGACCGCTGTCCGCCCGCACACTTTCGAACCCCTGAACGCGAAGAAGCTCGAGCGGCCCAGCCCTCTCTCCACCGGGCGACCGGTGGTGGAAAGCGCCGGGTGTGAGCTGGTGAAAGAGACCAGCCAGGGGTTCACCAAGATTAACCATGGCGGCCGGGAGCGGAGAATTGCCGCTGGCGGCCATGGTACTGGAGCTGAAGCCACAGCAGACCGGCACCGGACTTTTAATCCGGCCAGGTGAGGTTGCAACTACCTCCGGCTCCACCAATTTCCAAGCGCCGCATTCAACAGGAAACAAACACCCGCAACTTTGCATTTATGAGCGCATTAACCAAAGCGACCGTGCTGGTGCTGAACCGCAACTGGCAGGCCATCCATGTGCGCACGCCCCAGGAGGCGTTCTGCATGATGGCCACCCAGGTGGCCACCGGCCTGGAGATCGAGGGCGAGGGCCATATCCGGCCGGTGACCTGGACGGAATGGATTACGCTGCCGATTCGCGATCAGGACGAGGCGGTTCACACCGTGCGCGGCCAGATCCGCGTGCCCACCGTCATCGTGGCGGTTAACTATGCCAAGGTGCCGAAGAAGCGCCCGAAGCTTAGCGCCAGGGCCATTCGCGAGCGCGATGGCAACCGCTGCCAGTACACCGGCCGCGTTCTGCGGCCGGAGGAGGGCAATCTCGACCACGTGATCCCGCGTTCCCGGGGCGGCCAGGACACGTGGGAAAACCTCGTCTGGTCCGCCCGGGAGGTGAACCAGCGCAAAGCCGACCGCCTGCCGCGCGAGGTCGGCTTGAAACTGCTCTCGGTGCCGCGCGCGCCCAAGGAATTGCCGGTCTCCCTGCTCATCCGCAATCCGGCTGGGATTGGGGACTGGAAACTGTTCCTTGCCTGAACCCTTGGCCGGTGGTGGAATAAGCGCCATCACCGGTCTCTGACCCACATATACCAATCATGAACGCCAAAGATTTTATTCGGGCCGGCATTCCGCTCGGTGAGGCGACCCGGCGGGCGACCGACTTCATCTGCAAATTCATCCTCGCGGGAGGCGACAAGACGCGCCTGCACGAGGAGGTGGTGGCCATTGTCGCCAACCCCTCAGCCTTCCTTGGCGATGCTCTGCGGGGCGATTTGGCCAAGGCCCTCTGCGATGCGCCTCCGCCTCCGCGGGCCGCGCCCGTGAAATATCGCCAATGGGGTGCCGGGCTGGAACACGAGGCGGTGATGCAGATGGAGCGCGCCTGCCTGCTGCCGGTGGCGGTGGCCGGGGCGCTGATGCCGGATGCCCATGTTGGCTACGGACTGCCCATCGGCGGCGTGCTGGCAACTGACAACGCTGTCGTCCCCTATGCGGTGGGTGTCGATATTGCCTGCCGCATGAAAATGACCGTGCTGGACCTGCCTGTTCGCGACCTGGAGCGGCACCCGGAGCGGCTCACCCGCGCACTGGAGGCGGAGACCCGCTTTGGGGTTGGGGCCACCTTCAAGAACCGCCGCCAGCACGAGGTGCTGGATGCGGATTGGAACATCAGCCCGGTCACCCGCCAGAACAAGGACCGGGCCTGGGCCCAGCTTGGCACCAGCGGCAGCGGTAACCACTTTGTGGAGTTTGGATTGTTCACGGCACAGGATCCCATCCAGGGCCTGGAGGCGGGGACCTATTTGGCGTTGCTCAGCCACAGCGGCAGCCGCGGGACAGGTGCCGCCGTGTGCGACCATTACAGCCGGATCGCCTTCAGCCAATTTCCCGATCTGCCGGGTGAGTTGAAACGCCTCGCCTGGCTGTCGCTGGATTCCGAGGCTGGCCAGGAATACTGGGCGGCCATGGAACTGATGGGGCGCTACGCCGCCGCCAACCATTCGCTCATTCACCAGCACGTGGCCGAAAACCTGGGTGCCCGCGTGCTGCTGGACGTGGAAAACCATCACAACTTTGCCTGGAAGGAACGCCACCTGATCGAAGGCGTGGAACGGGAGGTGGTGGTGCACCGCAAGGGGGCCACGCCGGCCGGGGCAGGGGTGCTGGGCATCATTCCCGGGTCGATGGCCTCCCCGGGCTTTGTCGTGAGCGGCCGGGGCAACGCGGAGTCACTGAACTCGGCTTCCCACGGCGCGGGCCGGGTGATGAGCCGGACCCAGGCGTCCAAGACATTTGAGTGGAAAAAAGTGAACGCTTTCCTGCGCGAGCAGGGCGTGACGCTCATTTCCGCCGGGCTGGATGAGGTGCCGATGGTCTATAAAAACATTCACGAGGTGATGGCCGCCCAAAGCGACTTGGTCACCGTTTTGGGCCGGTTTGATCCCAAGCTGGTGAAGATGGCCCCCCACGGGGAACGCCCGGAGGACTGAGGGTTTCAGAAAACGCGTTTGGTTTCGCCCCGGGGGATGGTCAGCGGCCGGATCTCATTCCCATAGCGGATCTGGCAGGGGTGACCCTGGTTGGAACGGACAAAGGCAGACACCAGTTTGCCGCCGTGCCATTCCAGGCTCACCTCGAAGCCTCCCTGGGCGCGCAGGCCGTCGATTTTGCCATCAGGCCAGGCTGCGGGCAATGCGGGCAGAAGGTGGAGCATCCGGGTTTCCCCCGCTTTCAAATGGCTTTGCAAGAGCATTTCGGCTACGCCGGACGTGTAGCCGAAATTTCCGTCCATTTGGAAGGGCGGGTGCGTGTCAAAGAGGTTGTCGAGGATGCTGACTTTGAAGAGCTCGCCGATGAGTTTGTGGGCCCGGTTCCCATCGTGCAGCCGGGCCCAGAAATTGATTTTCCAGGCCTTGCTCCACCCGGTCGAGGTGTCTCCCCGGCCGTTGAGGGTGACTTTGGCGGCTTCAGCGAGCTCCGGGGTGGTTAGCGGACTGATTTGACGGCCGGGGTGCAAGGCAAAGAGGTGGGAGGTGTGGCGGTGCTTGTCGTTTGGATCGTCCACATCCTCCATCCATTCCTGGATCTGCCCCCATTTCCCGATCCTGGGAGCGAGCAGACGGCCGCGCATCGCCGATACTTTGGCTCGGTATGGTTCGTCCACCCCCAGGGCTTCGGCTGCCTCCAGGTAGTTGCTGAACAGGTCTCACACAATCTGCTGGTCATACGAGGTGCCGGGGTGGGGGGTACGGTCACCTTCCTGGATCACCAGCCTGCCATTGACGTTCACCGGGCCGTGTTCAGGTGACCATCCGTCGGGGGTGATCAGCGTGCCGTTCGGGCCTTCCACCAGCCGATCCTCCCAGAATTCGACAATCTCCTTGATGGCCGGGTAGGCGGTGTTGCGCAGGAAGTTCTTGTCGCCGGTGAAGGCATAGCGCAGCCACAGGTGCTGGACCAACCAGGCGCTGTTGGGTCGGTGCACACCCCAGCGCGAGGTGCCGCCCATGGGATTGGTGGTGCTGTAACTCGACCAGCCCCTGCCCTTGGGCGTCTTTACGCGCTCATCCCGAGTGCGCTTGTAAACCACGGCCATGTTCCGAATCCATTGGAACAGCGGATCATGGCATTCGGAGAGCCCCGTGAGCTCGGCCGGCCAGTAGTTCATCTCGACATTGATGTTGGCCGTGTAGCCGGAATACCAGGCTGGTTTGAGATCCGCATTCCAGATGCCCTGCAGGTTGGCCGGCAGGCCTCCCGGCCGGGAGCTGCTGATGAGCAGGTACCGCCCGTATTGGAAGAGCAGCGCCTCCAAGGCGGGGTCTGCCCGACCGGCTTTCCGGGCCGCCAGACGCTCGTCGGTTGGCTGGCTGCCTTGGTAGGTGCCCAGGTTCAGCCGCACCCGGTTGAACAGTTCCTGGTAGTCTGCCACATGGGTGGCGTGAAGCCGGGCATAGGATTTCTGTGCGGCAGCCCCGAGACGTTCGGTGAGGAGCTGGTGCGGATGTTCACCGCGCCAATGCTTCATCGGGTCATTGGCGAAAGCCGTGCCGGCTGCGAGCAGCAAGGTCACGCCATCCGCCCGGGCGACTTTGATGGTGTTGCTTGCGACATTAAGCTGGCCGCCTTCGGTGAGCACCCAGAGCTGCGCCTCATATTCCAGCCCGTTGGTGAGCGTGCCTGCTGCAATGAGCCGGTTGCCTTCAGCCCGGATGCGGGCCTGGTGCATATCCGTGAGCCGGATGGTACCCGTGTAGCTGCCCGGCGTGCTGGCGGTGAAGCGAAACACCATCACCCGGTCCGGATGGCTGGAAAATGCCTCGCGCTGGAAGGCAGTCCCACCGTCCCGGTAGGAAACCCGGTGGGTTGCGTCCTGGAGATTGAGTTCCCGTCGGTAGTCAGTGGGGGCGGAGTGGGACCACGCCACATGGAAATCGCCAAACGGCTGGTAGCTGCCCATCTCGGTTTCATTGCCCAGCCAGAGAGACTGCTCGTTAAACTGCACGCGCTCATTGGTGCTTCCACCAAAGATCATGGCGCCCAGGCTGCCATTCCCGATCGGCAGGGCTTCCAGCCATTTGGCGGCGGGCTGCGTGTACCAGAGGGACAGCTCCGGGGCCGGTGCGGCGACGAGCTGCAGGCAGCAAACCCAGGTTGACAGAAGGAGGGGAGCCAGGCGGACCGCAGCAGTTTTTGTTTTCATGGACTCGATTTATTGCGGCGCCTAAGGTGAGGGTTTTAAGTGAGTTCTCAAAAAATCCCGGGTCAGCTGGGAGACCTTGGGATCTTTGAACCCGCCGTGCCCGGCGCCCGGGACCGTGTAAAAGGTGACTGTCACGCCGGCCTTTTTCAGCGCGGCCTCCAGCAATTGGCTCTGGTGGTTTGGTACCAGCGGATCTGCCTCGCCATGGCAAATCAGGAAAGGGGGATCGGCCGGGGTGACATAGGTGATGGGGTTGGCACTGGCTGTCAACGCCTTGTTCTCCTGGATTGCGCCGCCGATCAGCTCGGACTCGGGGGAGTTAGCCGTATCATGCACCATGCCATTGGGCGGGCGATGCTTGTCCATTTGCAGGAAGTCGGTCGGCCCGAAGTAGTCCACCACTGCCTGTACCCGGCTGGAGTGATCAAGATTTGCGCCAACCTCGAACTCCCTGGTGTCCCCGGTGGTGCCCAGCATGGCGGCAAGGTGACCGCCTGCCGAAGCCCCCCAGGTTGCGAAATGATCCGGGTCCAGACGATATTCGGTGGCGTGCGCCCGCAGCCAGCGCACGGCGGCTTTGCAGTCCTGGATCTGGGCGGGGAATTTCGCATGCTGGCTCAGGCGATAGTTGATGGATGCCACCGCGTAGCCTTGCCGGACACACTCCAGCGGCACGCCCTGTTCCTTGCTGCCCATCCTGAAGGCTCCGCCATGGATGTTGATGATCAGCGGCCGGACGCCGTCGCCTTTGGGCAGGTAGAGATCCAGCTTTTGGCGCTCATGTCCATCCGGCACGTAGGCCAGGTCGCGGTGGCAGTTGGCACCCTCAGGCAGAGTCGGTTGTCTGGGGGCAGCGGAGGGCTGGGCGGAGGCCAGCGGCTGACTGGCCAGCAGCAAAGTCAGGACGAGTGCCGTTTGGACGATGGTTTTCATTTGTGATGGTTGGTTTTCAGACCTTCTGGCGGCAACTGAGGATGTTCATGGCACCGTGACTGACTTGCCTGGTGACGTTTTTTTGCCGGGTTCGTCCACCGCCTGGCCTTTTAGCTGATAGATGCGCACAAAATCCACCTCCATGGCCGTGCCATCGATTTTGTCGGTGACATCGCCAGCCCACTTCATGATCGCTGAGCTTAGCAGCACCGGGGCCTCCCGGTGGCAGAGGGTGTTCTGTTCCCGGCGAATCTCCTGGCCGTCAAAGAACCAGATCAATTCCTGCTCGTTCCACTCAAGGGCATAAACGTGGAACTCCTGGCTGAGGTCGTGCCCTCTGGCATGCCACGTCTTGCTTTTGGCCCAATGCTTCCCGGTCCAGTTGTGGATGTTCATGTTCACGGTGTTCGTGAAGTGCCCCTCGTTGATATCAATCTCAAACCGGCCGGGGGTGTTGGTGGTGCCGCCCTTGGTCATGATCCAGAAGGAATTGTTCAAGCCCGGAGCCGCGCCGTAGCGGTAACGGCATTCGAAATAGCCGTGCTTGAACTGGCGCTTCGTCGACAGGCTGGCTGAGGTCCAGTCCTGGCCTCCGCGTTTTTGTTTCCGGTTCTCCAGTCGGCAGAGGCCGTTGGTCACCACGGCATTCTCCCGCCAGCGGCTGCACAGGATGTGGCTGTTTGGTCCGTTCTGGAAATTCCAGTTCCTATCTAGGTCTGCCGTTTTGCCGTTGAATTCATCGCTGAAGACCAGCTGCCAGTCGGCGCCCGGCGGAGGTTCTGCCGACGCAGGTGTGGTGGTTGACAGCAGGATGGCGGAGACCGCCATCAGGCAGGCCCAGAGGGCTGAGTGTCGGGAGGGTTGCATATTCAAATGGTGCCTGAACGCGGATCCATATTCATTTTCCGTAAATTTCCACCCGCTGCAGCAGCATGGGTGCGGCCTTGGCCGGTTTGGTTTCCAGCTTCAGGTAGCGGGCGGCCCGTCCGGGCACCTCCGCTCCGGCTTGGGTTGTGGTCACCGGGATCTCCCAGCTCTGTTTCCAGTCGGGGGCGCTCCAGACCTTGGTCCAGGACTGGCCATCCGGGGAGACTGACAGGATGAGCCCCGCCGTCCGTCGCTCGCCCGGCCGGTTTTCAATGTTCAGCCCGGTGACATTGATGGACTTGCCCAGGTCGATCTGAATCCACGGATTCAGTTCATCCCCGGTGTGAAAGGCGTAGCCACGGTCGGACTTTTCACCACGGAAGAGCTTGGGATGATCCTCCGCCCGGTCATGGGCGCTGGGTGAACTCATGGTGAAGGTCGCCTTTTCGCTCACCAGCCTGCCGTAGGTGGATTCATCCTCGAAGCGCGACCGGGCGGATCCCACCTGCTGCCCGCGCGGCACGGGCTGGTCAAGGGTCAGCTCCACGATGGTGACGGGATTTTCGCGTTGTCCCGACGGCACGGTGACATCCACTCCGCGTTCGGTTTGTCGGTAGGCCACCTCGGTCCCGCCGGGAAACGTGCGCGCCTTGAGGATCTTTTGCGGCAGGGCTCCCAGCCGCAGGGTCTCTCCGGGCCAATCAAAGACGTGCAGGAAGACGGTCTCCCCCCGGTGGGTGCTGCCGCCCCATTTCCCGTTGGTGAAGGGGCCTCCCCGCGTGCCATAGATGGCCTGGCCGTGCTGCTTGAGCCAGCTGCCCATGCCTTTCGCAATGGCGGCTTCCTCCGGTCGGAATTCGCCGTTCTGGTCCGGACCGAAGTTCAGCAGCAGGTTGCCGCCGCCGGACACGATGCTGGCCAGCATGCGGATGCACTCCTCCAGCGGGCGCGTCTTGCCGTTGCTGCGGTAGGACCAGCCGTCATGCTGGGGGGTGGGGGAGAGGATCATGCACGATTCCCAGTCGCGCTTCAGGTTCATCGCGCCGATCTGCTGCTCCGGGGTATCGAAATCGCCGTCGGTCATCTGGCGGATCTCCGGGGTTGCCGGCCCGCGATCCTCCGGTGATTTGGGGCCGCAGAATCGCGCGGCCCGGTTGTTGACCAGCAGGCCCGGCTGCCGCCGGTACATCATCGCAAAAAGCTCGTCGAAACGCCACTTGCCCCAGTCGCGGCCGCCGACGTGATCGAACCACATCATGTCGATCCGGCCGTAATTGCTGAGCAGCTCCTCAATCTGTCCACGATACCAGCGGTCATATTTGGCGTTGTCGCCGACGAGGTAATCGGGATGGAACCAATCGCGCGTGGAGTAGTAGAGCCCTGTTTTCATGCCGTGTTTGCGGCAGGCCTCCACGAACTGCTTCACGATGTCCCGGCCGTAGGGCGTGGCCATGATGTCATGCTCCGTGAGCTTCGAGTCAAACTGCGAGAAGCCGTCGTGGTGCTTGGCGATGAGGACCATGTATTTCATGCCTGCTTCCCTGGCGGTTCGCACCCACGCATCGGCGTCATACTTCACCGGGTCGAACCGCTTGAAGTACTGGTCATATTCCGGATCGCTGGTGCGCGGGCCGTGCTGGTTGATGTCCCACGGCCGGTTTGCCTGGCGCCCCCAGCCGATCTCACGGTCGCCCACCGTGCAGGGGCCCCAGTGGATGAACATCCCGAACTTGGCGTCGCGGAACCATTGCATCCGGGCGTCGCGCTGGGCGGTGGACTCGTGGATCTGGGGCACCTGGCTGAGGTCTGCGAGCGGGTCATTGGTGGTCTGTGCCACGACCGTGGTCGCGATGGCGGCCAGGGTGGCGAATAGGCAGGTGATGGCCCGGTTCTGTGGCGAAGGTGTGCTCATAGGGTTTCTTGAATCAAGGCTGTTTAGTCTGGCTGGTGCGACGTTCGAACTCCACGCGCAGCGGTTGCCCGCCGTCCCTTGGCACGTTGAAGGTTTGGCTCCAGGTCTTCGTGGCCGGTTGGTAATCCGTCTGCCAGTAATCGTTGCCGTGGAGGGACTGGTTGAATGGCTCGCCGTTCACGCGCAGCTCGTAGCCGCGATGGCTGCTCAGCCCGGTGAAGGTCAGGGGCAGCCAGCCGACGCCTCCCTGGATCTCGGCCTGCACCTTTTCGGCTCTATCTACGGCCACCATTAGCGGGAATGTCTGGAGGAGGGATCCGCTCCGGGCTTTCACTTGCAGCGCATTGCCGGCGGCCTCCCGGTGAACGGGCCGCCAGGTGTCGGCCCCGGTGGTCAAGGCCTTCCGGAAGGCCCCATTGCTGCCATAGTAAGATTGGGCATCAGCCGGAAAGACCACCAGCTCCACCTCGGCATTGAGGTAGTCCCCGGGTTGCAGGGTCGTGACGTCCGGCGGCGGGACCAGCTCAATGGTGGTCTTGAAGTTACCCTTGCCCCACTCGCTGCAGTACGTGGCAAGATAGGGCGTGGTGCTCGGTTTGCCTCCCAGCCGGGCCTGCCAGGAGCGGATGATCAGACCGCGGCTGGCGGCCGCCCCTCCCTTGTTCAGCTTTGCCCGGTCCAGGCCGTGGATGGACACCCAGGGGTGTGGTCCGGAGAGCGCCACGCCGCGCCGGTCGAAGGCCCCGTTGGTTTGCGGCGGAGTCCACTCCTCGCGCATGCCCTGGCGGTCTCCCACGGCCACCAGACGCGCGGGGGTGTCGTTGTAGAAATCTGCACCGAGCTGGTAAAACGCCAGCCGACGCCATTTCACCGGTTGCGTTACATTGTAGCGCAGGTGATGAAAGGCGCGCAGATAGTCGTCGCTGCGGGTCAGGGAGGCCTCCATCTGGGCGGTGATCTCTCCGCCGGCCGTTTCCTCCCGGTAGTTCACCTCGGTTCGGCAGGGGCCCTGGGCGCGATAGTCGGTCCGGGTGGCGCGGAAGCTCTGATATGTTCCCCGCTCATCCAGCCACATCAGGAAATCTCCGCCGCCGCAGTTTTCCGCCCAGCCCCACGGTTTGCCTCCGGCCACGGGCAGCGTCGTGAGCGGCCGGATATCGTCGATGAAGCAGCGACGCTGCACGCGGCCCGGCTCATAGCAGATGCTTTCGCCAAAGCTGCCGATGGCGGATTCGTCCCAGAACTGGTTGTGGCCCCAGCCGATCAGGGAGAGCTGGGCATGGGAGGCAGCCGGCACCCCGCCGTAGCGAGCGTAGGCCATCTGGAACAGCAGCTCCCGCCGGGACTTGGCCGGCAACCGCACAACGGTGCAGCCATGAAACCATGAGCCTTCATGGGGCAGGTGCCCCTGCTCCGGGCGCTGGTGCCAGTTTTTCGAGATTTGCACGGGCAGCCCGCTCGGCGTGCCATCCCGGTCGCACAGCATCGGGGTGAACCCGGTGATCGGAAGGTGTTTCTCCTGCACGAACATCAGCCGCGCAGTGGCCTCCTGGTCCGTGTCATTGATCAGGGTCAGGGGCCAGCGGTCAAGCCGGTCCAGGTGTTCGGTTGGAAAGTAAGTGCCTTTGGCGTTGCTCCACGGCTTCTCCGGCAGGCGTACCATCTGGCAGCCCAGGGCGGGATCAAACGCCGTCGTCAGGGCGGGATCCGTCTCCATCCGCACCCCGGCGGATTCCGGTTGGCGGGCAAAGAGCGGCAGGGTCGCTTTTCGGCCCTTGCCCAGGGATGCGATCACTTGTTTACCGGCGGCCGACAGGGTGGCCTCCATTTCGGGCCGCGGATTGGTATGGTTTAGCTCCAATGAGAACGAGAGCCGGTCCGGCCAGAGCGCAATTTCCAGGTTTCCGGTTGCTGCCAGAGGGGTGCCTGCCGCGCTGGAAAACTGCAGCCCGGCGATCACCACCCTTTGGAAAAACCGACCGGTTTCCACAAAACGCACCGGCTGCCGGAACTCATCTTTCGGCTCCGGCCCACGTCCGGTGCAGGTGAAGACCGTCCCGGTGTATTGGATGCTGATCTGGAAATCCGTTGCCGGCAGTGCCAGGAGCGCGGATGTGCCGGCCTCCAGGGCTGCCTCCTGCGTCTGCTCAAGGGCAAATCGTCCTGCATGTAGCAAACGCAGGGACCGGGTGTCGATTGCCAGGCCGATTTCCCCGCTGCGCAGGCACAGCACCGGGGCCGGCGCCGGGCCTTTCATGGTCAGATAGTGCGGGGGGCCCTCCGCCCACCAGAGGGCGGTGAAGCCTGGCTCGCGCAGGGAGGTGGCCGTCAGCCCGGCAGCGGGAAGTCCAAGGAGGCTCAGAATCACGAACAGAGTTTTCATGGGGCGAGTTTGGGGAGGAGGGCGCGTGCCATGGCCGCATTTCCGGCCGTGTCCGGATGCACCCCGTCTTTGGTCAGGCTGCTTTCCGGCACCACTTCGAAGAGGCTGATGAAATCGCAGTTTATTTCATGGGCCAGCCGGGCGAAGGCCTCGCCCTGCTCGCGCAGTTTGGCCTCCCGCTCGTTGGCGATCGGCTTCGTGGGACCCAGCACCCCTTTGTTGAGATTGGGCGGACCGACAATCAGCACGCGCAGCCGGTCGCCCCAGGCTGCCCGGGCTTTCGCGACCATGGTCCGCAGGTTGGCGACGGCCTTGGGCACGCACTCGTCGGAGGTGTCGCGCGAGTCATTGGTGCCCAGCGCCAGGACCAGGACATCGGCCGCAGGGCGTCGCACTAGCATGGCTTCAAATTCTTTGACCGACGCCGTGGGCCTTCCGCCTTTGCCCTCGTTGAGCAGCCTTAGGCGACCCTTGGATTCACGTTCGACGACGTAAACCCAGGCATTCGTCCGCTCGGCTTTCGGCAGCGCGCCTCCCTCCGTGAGGGAGTCCCCGAACACCACCACCGTCTGGGGGTTGCCTGCCAGTGCCACTGCAAACGCCACCGCACACATTGAAAATGGTAATGCAAGGGCTTTCATGTTTCGTCTGACTCTATCCGCATCGGTTGACTGGAATCAATCATCCATCTTTCACTCCATGCCTACCTTTATGTCTTCGATGGTGATATTGCGGAAGGAAACTTCGGCTTTGTTGCCGCCGTGAATCTGGAGCGCGATCAGGCCGTTCAGAGGCAAGGACGCATCGGTTTCGGTGTAGTCCACGGTTTTCTCGCCGTTGAGTAAGATTTGAATGCGCGGACCGGCGCAGCGGACTTCGTAGCGATTCCATTCGCCCGGCTTTTCCAGCTTCTTGACCAGATCTGCGGCGGGCTGTGCGAGGAACTTGTTGCGCCGCGATTCGTCGTAGAGGAAGCCGGAGTATCCAGCGCCAATGTCTGCCTGAAAGCCGCTCATTTCATTGGTCGGCTGTTTGGTGCGCACGCTGCGGAATTGCACGCCGCTGTTGATAAAGCCTTCAGTGCCAATCAATTTGTATTCGAGCCGAAGAATGAAATTCGTGAAATTCCGAGCCGCTGCGAGGAACTCGTTTTGCGGGTTGCCATTCAGGGTGCCGCCAATAATGACGCCGTCGCGCACGCGCCAAACATTGGTGCTGCCTTCCCAGCCCGCCAGCGACTGGCCGTCAAAGAGCAAAGTCCGTTTACCCTGATTGGGCAAGGTGGCGGAAATCCTGGCGGCCTGGCTAAGGATGCTGGCGTTTTTCGTGGTGGCGACGATTTTATCCAAGGCTTCCTTAAGGGCTATGGGATCCTCCTGCTTCAGGGCGGGCGCTATTTGGATGATGGCCACCGCAGCCTCATTCTGCAAGCCGACATCCGCCAGATAGGGTGCGAGCAATCGGAAGCTTTCGATGTGTTTCAAACGCCCCAGGCCCGAGATGATGAGTCGCCGGTCTTCGATGGTTTGCGCGGATGGTATTGCGCGTTGGAACCATTTGACGATGACCTCGGCAGGACGCTGGCGCTCTTCGGCAGCCGTAGTCGCCAATTTAATGATCGAGGTCAGCGCACATTTGCGCAGCGCGGGATTGGCGCTGGTTTGGGCCACGACAACGAGATTGTCAATGGGCGACGGGTCCGGCCAGCGGGCGATTTGTTCGATGGCATTGGCTGCCACGGATTCATTGGCATCGGTCATGATGGCAAGAATAACGGGCAACGATTTGCCGTAGCCCAGGGAGGCCAGGATTCTCACCCAGGAATTCCTCAAGGCAGGGTCGGCAGCCTGCTGTAATTCAGCAATTACCATTTCTCCGCCAACCGCTGCATCGGCTGCTTTGCCGCTGGCGCCAACGACCGCGTTCTCAGCATTTTCCCGGACCGCCTCGTCTTTGCAGGTTTTGATGAAGGCAATGAGGGCAGGCAGTTCGGCAGGGCCAGCAACAGCCTTTAGGGCGCGAAGCGCAGCAATGCTGACCTTGATATCGGGATCGGCGGCTTGCCCGAGCAGCGTGCGGCTGGCATTTGTCATTCCACGAATTTCCGCCAGCCGCATTAAGCTCACCCGCACTCCGACGTCGGCAGTGGAACCCAGCGCCTTGACGATCTGCGCGTCGATGGCGGCGCCTGCCATGCGGCCCAGACTATTCAAGGCGACGGCCGTGTCCTCGGCGTTTCGTTGAGCGGCCACGGCTTTGATCAACACCCCGGCCTCGGCAGCGCCACCGATCTTGCCCAATACGATCAAGGCAGTTTTGCGAACTGTGGCGTCTTCGCTGGAGACCTTGGCTTGCAGGGCCTGGAGCGACTTGGCGTTATGGCAATCCATCAATGCGGTGATGATGATGATTTGCAGCTCCACGGGAGAACGGTCCAATTCGGCGTTTAACGCGCTGGCCAGCGCATCGCTGGGAACCTCGCGGATGGTGATGAGGGCGGCGTTGCGCAGGATGAGGTCAGGGGATCTCAATTGTTCAATTAGCAGCGGCACGCCTTTGGCCTTGCGGGCCACGATTGCACCGCGTGTTGCTCCGGCCCGATAGATCATGGGAACATTCGCTTTGCGCACGGCGTCATAGAGCGCTGCTGCGGTGCTGGTGTCGCCCTCGGTTATTCGCTTTTCAGCAGCCAATAGGCAAGCAGCGGCGGCATTTGTTTGCATGAGTTCGGACGGTTTGCCCAGGGATAGTTGCAGGAACTGGAGGGATTCTTTGGTCGCAATGCGTCCCAAAGCCAGCATGGATTCCGCGACGACGCTGGAGGCGGGATCTTCGGCCAGTTTGCGAAGGAATCCAACGGCTTGGGCATCCCGGAGCACGCCCAGCGAGTTGATGACGCCAGCCAATGCCTGGCCTTTCAGTGAGGCGGCAGCCGTACGGAGCGCTGCGGCGGCACTCGGATCGGGAATGCCTTCCAGGCCGCTGCGCGCATAAGCGTTCAGGTGTTCGTCCGTGAGCAGCGCTGCCAGGGCCGGGACGGCGTCGCGATCGCCGAATTCGCCGAGTTGCTGGCACGCGCGGGCCTTGTCGAACAAGGGCGCGTTGGACTGGAGAACGGCAATCAGTTGTTGAGTCTTAACCGCATTGCTGTCGGCGGCGGTTGCGCTGAATGTGAGCAGGCAGGCGGCCATTGCGGACAGGAGAGAAAATCTTGTGAGCATATTCATTTGGTCTGGCGTGAATTGGTGGTTGCAGGGATGCTCAAATATTGAAGCTCCAAGGTTCACGGGTGGCGCGGCGGCGCATGCGGTTAGCCTCTTCGTCGCCCACGAATTCCACTTTGACGGGATCAAAGGTGATCTTGCGGCCCAATTGCCAGGCAAGTTGCGCGGCAAAGCAGGCGATGTGGGAGCTGCGCATGATGTTCTGATTGCACACCGGCAGGGCGCGGGATTTGACACAATCAAAGAAATTGCGCCCGTGTCCCGCCGAGCTAAGGCCCGTTCCCGCAAACTGCCGGGTCAGGCTCTTGGTCAAATTCTCGGAGCAGACCAGTTGGCCATTGTCGCCCGTTTCGACCCAGCCTTCGTCGCCTTCGAAACGCACGGGGCATGTGCCGGTGGATGTGTGGTATTGGGGATCGCGGTTGCCGAACGCAGTGGGGAGGAAATCGCAGATCAATTTGACCCCGTTGGCATACTTCCCGATGATCGAGGTCGGCGTGGCCTCGAATTCGATGGGCGCGGTGTGATCCGCTTTATTGGCCCATTGGCACAAGTCCAGCGTGTGTGCGCCCCAATCGAGGAAATTGCCGCCCGCCTCAAAGTCATGGTGTCCGCGCCACCCGCCATTGACATACCGGCTGTTGTAGGGCCGCCAGGGAGCGGGCCCAAGCCAGCGGTCCCAATCGCATTGATCCTTGGGCGGCTCAGGTTCAGCGGGCAGCCACTCATAAGTTTTGGTGGGCACGTAAACCGACGCGTGCAGGGTGTGAAGGCGGCCCAACCTGCCGCTGTGAGCCAGGTGGACGGCGTATTGGAAATTATGCACGCTCCGCCGCTGCGTCCCCGCCTGGAACACGCGCCCATAGCGGTGAATGCCGTCCGCAAGCGATTGGATTTCGCCAATGGTCATCCCGCAAGGCTTCTCACTATAGACATCTTTGCCCGCCTTTGCCGCATGCAGTGACGCCAACGCGTGCCAATGATCTCCTGTGGCAATCAACACCGCGTCAATATCAGGCCGGGCGATCAGCTCGAAGAAATCACGATATACCTGGCAATCCTTGTTCCCGTAATGGGTATCGGCCATTTGTTTGACCTGTTCGGCACGTCGGCGCGCCACATCGCAGACCGCCACGAATTGAACGTCTTTCTCAGGAAGCATCACGCTCAGGTCATATTGTCCGCGCGGTCCCAATCCGATGCCGCCCAGCACAATTCGCTCGCTGGGTGCCACAGCGCCATCGCGTCCTAGCGCGCGGGCTGGAACAAACCACGGCAATGACAAGGCGCCTCCCGCAGCGAGGGTTCGCGCCAAAAAACTGCGTCGATTCAACGTTTTCATCGGTCAGAATGATTTTTCGGATACGCAAGGAGACTCGCAGCAAACTTGCCGTCAGGCAAGATTGCAGATTGCGGGTTTATTGACCCCGGTGAGGACTTGTTGGACAACCGCTAATCAACGCGAATGAACGCCAATCCAAACCAAAAAGCGGTTAAAATTGGGAAAGGTAGACAGACCGAGATCGCGCGAGGCCAGCGACATTGGCTGCCTTGCCGCCGCACTTTCCGCCCACGCCCGGTCGATCGTGACCAACGAGAAGGATCTCTTAGAACTGGATAAATCCTTCGCCATTGAGGTTCTGAAACCTGCCGATTTCCTTCACCGAATGATGGGCTGACCGGGGTTTTCCGCGCGCCCGTTGTTTGGCCGCTGTGCTTTTTAGGTGGTTGGAGATCGGTGGCGGGGAGACTACCCATTGCCCTGGAGTGGTAGGCTCATGTTGTTCCTTCGAGTCAAATCAGGTTAGGATCATCCAGCAAGCCTCGGTCTCAGATCCCAACGAAGAAATCTTTCGCGACCAGGAGCCAAGACCACTCGTCAGAATACACCCAGCCGCAGGAGGGGCAATTGGGCGTCGGGATGTTTTTCCCTGAATAAATCTCCTATCCGGGGTAGGCAAAATGAGTCGGTGGTCATGGGCGTGGCATTTAGAATGCCACCCACTGGGCGTTTTCACCCCCGGTTGCTATGGCCTTCCTCCGAAACCTTGGGGATCGCCAAGATGTGCCTGTGAGTCGTTGGCTCCGGGATGCCCAAAATGGCGCACATGGCTGCACCGGGCTACGTGCCGTTCCTAGCGGGACTTTTGGAGGAAGAACCGGCTACTTCTGCGGCCATCCAGCGGGTGGCGAAGCCCGGGAGGGCGGCGACGCCCTCCAAGGCGAGTTTACGTTTGATGCTGGCGCGATGGACAGGCACCGTTTTGTGGCTGAGGTGCAGTTGCCGGGCGATTTTGGTGGTGCTCTGGCCTTGGCCCCGGAGTTGGAAAACCTCGAACTCGCGATCGATGAGCCGAGCGATGGAAGAATCGGGAGCCGGGGTTGTGCCCGAAAAATATTACAGAAATATTGCCGCAGGTCATCCGCGAAGAATCGCTTGCCCAGGTGCGCTCAGAACTGGTCCATTACAAGAAGTTCCGCAGCCACAGCGCCCAATGGCGCTGAACTGACCCTCCAATTGGCAAAAACTCAAACTCACGCTTTTCTCTTGATCAACTCTTGAGAACTTTTCACTCTCCAGTAACCAACAGCCGCGCAGTAGCCTTTGCGAGACCCTTTATGCGGGGTAACACTGCCAAAGTCCGCATTCACGTCATCTCTCTTTACCCTGGCAACCGCCCATGATTTAAGGATTGTGCCATTTTTCATGCTGGTTAGCGTACTTCAGGGGGACTCGGTGGGTGGACTGTCATTGGATCAGTTTCCGGCGCGTCCCCATAGTAACCGCCAGTGCCCATCGTTGGTGGAAGAAAAAATAGCGCACGAGGCAGGCCCTCGCCTTTTGAATATTTGGCGGTATCCTTTGTTGCTGCAATGAAAACACCGGAGTTGTCACAATCGACAGTCTGTGTTAGGCGCGCTAAGTCATGGTGATAAAAACCTAATGTTGCAGGCGTAGCTGTATTTGTTGTAAGCGTAACAGAAAAAATAATATAAAAAATATGTATAATTAACACATGCTATTTGAAACAGTTGGAATTCCATGAGTTTATTTTTCAGCCTGAAGTGGATCGACAGCTTCCGCCAGTCGATAACAGAAAGCTGCATAGCCTGCGGTGGGCAACGGCCAATGGCTGAATGAGACTGCACCTCCCTGTCAATTATGTTATGAAAACAAAGCTTTGGATCACGGATGTTGCCATGTCATCAGGAAATCAGCAGGTCAAGTCGGCGGTGAGCAGGCTCCACATCGAACCAACCCTGCTTTTCCTGGCGGCGTTGACGAGCCTGCTGGCGATGCCAGCCATGGCACCGGCCGCCGAACAAGTTTTGATAACCGGCAAGGATGGATGGACGGCCATTATGTACGGGGCCACCCAGGATCCGACCGGGGACAGCCAGGCGGGAGGGGCGGACTTGGATATTGTGGGGGATGCATCCCATGGCTCGCTATATGTGGCGCACGATGACAATGGCACGGCCGGCATCGCGGACGACACATTGCTGTTTCGGATGCGCATCGACAATCCCAGCTCGGTGACCATGTTTGGTGGCGTGGCCGTGGTGGGCATGGACGTCAATGGTGATGGCCGGGTTGACATCTATATGTCCATCGACGGACGCAACAATGGCCGGACCGTGCGCCTGATGGATCCGGGCACGGGTCTGAATAATTCGGTGAACACGGCCACGACCGGTCCGCTCCCAACCGGCTGGCTGCCCAGCAACGGCCTTTATCCGTTTACCAGCAGCGTCTATTCCGTGGCGGCAGTAAGCGCTGCAAATGATCCGCACTGGAACGGCAATGCGGACCTGGGCAGTGATGGGGAACCGGATGACTTTGTTTCATGGCGGTTGCCGATGGCCGACTTGGTCACAGTGCTGGCCAAGCCCTCCCCGGCCAACCGTTACGGGGTCTATGGCCCGCGCGGGGCCACCGGCCTTCCCGGGTTCAGCAAGACGACCTCCGTGCGGTTCGTGGCTTTCACCCAGACGCAAGCCGGGCCCATCAACGGCGATCTGTGCGGGGTCGGGGCCAGCTACGATAAGAACGCCCTGTTCCCGAGTCTGGGCGCGATGACGGTCCCGATGACGGCCGCCAATCCTGTGAGCGCGGGCGCCAACGTGACTATCACCCAGCCCATCAGCGGCGGCGTGCTCAACGCCGCCGAGGATGGCTCCGTGAGCATCTTCGGCACCAGCACTTTGCTGCCATCGCAGTCCCTGACCCTCAGTGTGACCGACGGCGTTCATGCCGCGGTGACCGGCAGCACCACCACGGCGGCAGGTGGCACCTGGACCGTCGCCGGCTTGAATCTGGCGGGCTTGAACGAGGCCACCCTCACGGTAACCGCCACCATTGGGAGCGTTTCCGATACGGCCACGGTGTGGCATGATCGGACGGCGCCCACGGTGGCCGTGGCCCAGTTGGCCACCACGGCGGGCACCCCGGCCCTCAGCGGCACCAGCGACCTGCCGCCGGGCTCCAGCCTGGCAATCACGATTGATCCGGATAACGACCCGACCACAGCCAACAGCCTCACCTACAACGCCAGCGTTATCGGGGGAGTTTGGTCTTTGGACACAGCCACAGTCGCTCCGGTGTCCGGCACCATGCCATCAGGCGGGCTGAGCAGCTTTGCCAATATTTCGGCCAGCGGCACCGATTCGGCGGGGAATCTCACAACGGTTTACACGCTCAACCATCCCACGGTGAAAAGCCAGGCTGCTGCTTCCACCAAACCGACGCTCTCAGGAACGTGGACCAAAACTGCAGGGGACACACTCATAGTGGCCATGGGAACAGCCTCCTACACATTGAACCCCAGCGGCAATTTCTGGACACTAGCCCTCGCAGCGGTCACGCCAACCTCAGGAACTTTAAGCCTTAGTTCCGGTTCAACCTACGATGTTACGGCCACGGTTACACGCGGGATTGCCAGCGTCGATGACACCACTGCGAACGAGTTGACGATTAGCGCTGCCCTCAAAACCGTTGTCATCAACAAAGTCGATAACATCACCCCCTCAGGTTCGCCAACTGGTGTCACCACATACAACCCACATCCGCTGATTACCGGTGGCTCCGGGAATGCCGGCGGATATGTGCTGATCCAGATTGACCCTGGCAACGACGGACTACTCTCGGATGCCGTTACCTACTCGGTCACACCCGATGGCAACGGAGACTGGTCGCTAAACCTAGCCTCGGCCCTCCCCCTAGCTGGCTTTTCACCTCCGGCCGGTTTTCTCAACACCAATGGCGTGAAGGCAACCGATAGTGCAGGGACTGTGGCGGATATCAAAGTGTTGTACGTGCAGACTCCGACAGTAGCGATAACGACGAACTACTCTGCAGCGACCGCTGATGGCCTGGGACAGGTCGATAATGCGGGCACCAACGCCAATTGGCTTAACCGGACGGAGGACAAGAACGTGACGATCGCCGGGACGGCCACGGACGGTTATACCGTGGACCTCCTCATTACCGACGCAGCAGGCAACCGGATCGCCGCCAACGGCTTGGCAATTACGAGCGGTGCCTGGTCAGGGAGTGCCTTAAATTTATCGACCCTTGGCAATTCAAACTTGACGGTCATCGCCACACTTTCTGGCACGGCATACTCCTCCACAAACACAACTATCACGCATGATAAAACGCCCTTTCTGATTTACAATACGTCGCAAAATCCGGTCAACAAAAACGCAGCAATCATCAAGGGCATAACCGACTTGGCATCAGGCACCTCATTAACCGTGCTAGTTTACGATTCAACCACAACTCCGGCGCTAGTTTTGACCCAGGCTGTAAGTGTGGCCTCCGATGGGTCTTTTTCCACAACGGGCAGCCCAAGCCTCGGCAACAAACCTCCCTTCACGGTGCACATTTTTCCCGCCTCAAGGCCCAATCTCGACGCCGCCAAAAACATTACCCAGACAAATACGGCGACGCTTGAATCGTCTCCAAACGCCTCAGCACTCACCATAACGATCGGCACTGTGGCCAGCGACAACACCATTACGGTAGATGTGATAGGCAGCGGCCTGTCCATCGCCGGATCCACAACTGTCATCGGCGATAACAGCACCACCTACGTCACCAACATTCTCTCTGATGGTGTGCTATCTATCACCAATCGCGCCCTTTACACGGGAACTTCCTGGAGCGTGGCGTTTACGAAAGCGCAAATACAAACCCTGAGAAACGGTCCCCTCAAACTCGAAGCCTCAGCATTTGATTCAGGCTCCAACGCCAACGTGGCGGTGCGCGACACACGTTTTCTTTCCCTCTATCTGGCCACCCCCGTTATAACCATCACGGACGATACCCAAGAAAACGCCGTCACAAATGTCACATTCACGTTCAGCTTTTCCGAAGGAATGGTCGGCTTCGATGCCAGCAAAGTCTCGGTCAGCGCAGGAAGCAAGGGAACCTTCACGGGCAACACCGGAAGCTCCAACTACACCCTGGTGGTCAGCCCTTCCGCCAGTTCCAGCGGCAACCTTGTGGTCAGCGTGGCAGCCGGTGTGGCCACCGGCGCCAGTACGGGTCGCGGGAATACTGCCGCCAGCGACACGCAACCCTATAACACCACCACCAACGCGGCGGCCCCCACCCTCACCATCGACACCTCGGCGCTGGCCACCAACCGCACGCCGGTGATTTCCGGGACCTGCAGCCTCCAGGCAGGGGCGCCGGTCATCGTCCGATTTGATTTCAACAATGACGGCACCACTGACCTCTCCTATTCGGCCACCATGCAGAGCGGTGGCACCTGGCACATAGATCTATCCTCCGACGTGCCGATATACGGCACGCTGCCGAGTTCCGGAGTCAACCCGGCCGCGAGGGTCACCATCACGGCAGATAATGCTTATGGCGTAAGTGCCACTGCAACGGCGCTGAATAAGCCAACCGTCAACACTATCCTCACCAATAGCGTGCGGCCGACGGTGACCGGCACGTGGACGGCCATTTCGGGAGACACCCTCTCAGTGGTTTTAAATTCGGTGACATATTCGGTGGCTGGAGGCAACCTGACAACCAACGCCCAGGCTTGGTCGCTGTCGCCATCTGCCGATTTGGTCGGCGGCACCTACGATATGGCGGCCACCGTCAGCCGGGCCAACCCGAGCAGCAGCGCCACCGACGGCACCACCGGCGAATTGGTGGTGGATCTGTTCGCCGGCAGCCTGGCGGTTACCAGCGGTTCGCCCACGAGCGACTCGACCCCGGTCGTTTCCGGCACCTCGGCCGGCTTTGCTGCTGGCACGGTGGCGACCGTGGGGTTAGACACGGACAACAACGGGAGCTCCGATGTCTATTACCAAGTCACGATTGATGGTTTGGGCAACTGGTCGGTGGACACCGGCACCGCCGTTCCCACCACGGGAACCTCCCCAGGCGGCGGCCTGACCGGAACCGTGCCTGTCACCATCAGCGCCAGCGATGCGGCCGGCAATCCCTCCACGGCCTCCCAAACGCTGACGGTGGACCTCATGCCGCCTGCGGTTGGCTTCACTTTCAACGGCACCACCGCTGACAGCACCCCGCTGCTCACCGGCACTTCCGACCTGTCGCAAGGCAGTACCTTCACCCTGGACATTGACCCCAACAACGATGGCAATTATTCGGACGCCTACACCTACGCGGTGACCGTCCAAGCCGGTGGCAACTGGTCGGTGCAGGTGACCCAGATCCTGAGCAACACCGTCGGCATCCAGGCCACCGCGAGCGACGCCATGGCCAATACCACCATTGTCACCAAATCGCTGACCATCGCCCTGTCGGTTCCTGCCGTGGTCATCACGACCCCGCTTGACTCCGGCGGCAACGGCACCTTGGACGCCACTGAGGACACCGCCCTCGCCATCCACGGCACCTCAACCGACATCCCCATCGGCAGCCTGCTTAACGTCACCGTGACCGATGGCAGCATCAGCGTATCGGACGCCGCCACCGTAAGCACCGGGGGCACTTGGAGCCTGGCCGCCATCAACGTGCGAGCATTCGCCAACGGGATTCTCGCCGTCACAGCCAGCTATACCGCCGCCGACGCCAGCACCTACGATGCCGGTGCCAGTGCGACTCATGACAAGGGGGGCACGGTAACCATCGACAGCATCACCACAGACACCGGGCTTTCTTCGGATTTTATCACCAGCGACGCCACGCTGTATTTCACCGGGTCGGCGGCCGCCATCGCCAGTGTCACGTTGACTTTGACGAACTCCGGCGGGACGGTGGTTTTCAACCCCTTGGTCACGGCCAACGCGAGCGGCCTCTGGACTTATAATTACAGCGGCAGCACGCTTCCGGCCGGCACCTATGGCCTGAAAGCCGTGAGTGGCAGCTACTCTGCCAGTCAGAACCTCACGGTTGACACCGCTGCTCCCGCAGGGTCCTTGACGGTCGATTCGCTGATCACCAACAGCACCACCCCCATCCTCACCGGGACCGCCACGGTGGCGGCCGGGGAAACACTGTCGGTTACCGTCAACGGGATCACCTACACGGTGCTGGAGGGCAACCTGGCGCTTATCGGCGGCAATTGGTCCTTGGCGATTCCCCCTGCCAATGCCCTGATGCCGGCCGTCGCCAGCGGGGGATTCAACGGCAAATACGACGTCACAGTGGTCATTCTGGACGTGGCGGGGAACCCCAAAACGGTCACGGTAACCCAGGCGCTGACCATCCAGGATACGACCGGCCCCGTGGTGGATTTGGATCCGTCGAATGCAGGCACGGTAAACCTGACAAGGTACAACACAGCGGGGTTCGCTTCCCAACTGTACGACGACGCCGACCCGGCCACCGTGACGGAGGCCTCCGGCCTCGTGACGAATATCACCATCACCATCACTGGGTTGGCCAACGGCAGCGATGAGACAGTTATTTTCGGGTCCACGCCCAGCGGTTACACCATCATCGCCGGGAGCAGCGGGGTCGGGCACAGCAGGTTGGTGGGCGGCATGCGCATGGAGATCACCCACGCTGCCGGGGCCATCACCCTGTCTAATGCAAACGGAGCCAGGTTCACGGTGGCGGAAGCCCAGGCGGCGTTTCGCGATATCTGGTACCAGAACACCGCCATTACGCCGACCGTCGGAGCCCGCAGCTTTGCCGTCACGATGGACGACACGCTCGGCAACCGTTCAGCCAGCGCCACAGCCACGCTCACGGTACAGCGGGCCCCGGTGGCGCCGACGCTAATCTACTACCGCGCGACCAACCTGACGATGAAAATCAAGATTGCCAACCTCCTGACGAATTGCAGTGATGCGGACGGCGATGCCCTGACGTTTGCCGGCCTGGGCACGAGCGCCAACGGGGCCACCCTCACCGCCAGCGCCGCGTACATCTATTACACCCCGCCGGTCCTCCCCGGCAATAAGAACAAAGACGACTCCTTTACCTATACCATCAGCGACAATCATGGCGGCACGGCCACGGGAACCATCACCATCATCGTCAACCTCCAAAAAACCAGCCGGTCCCTGAGGCTGGTCGTGAACGGTTCGACAGCCACAGTCAGTTTCATGGGCATCGCGGGAAGCATCTGCGATGTACAGCGGGCCACCAACCCGGGCTTTACGCAGGGCCTGAGCGTGCTGGGGACGATCACGTTTCCAGCCAGCGGCCAGACCAACTATATGGACATCGCGGCGCCCAGCCCAAATGCCTACTACCGGCTGGTGGCTCATTAATTGACCCAACGACCAACTGCTGCTGTATATTATATGAACGCACATCATCTCCGCCGCCGAACCTTCCAAATGGCCAGTCTCCGGCTGTCGCTTGGCATAGTCGCCGTCGTCCTTTGGCTGGCCACCACCCGGCCTGCGTCGGCGGGTTTCGAAACCTTTACCGTCAACCAAACCTTTGATGCTGGGACCGCCTTGACCGACACCCGCACCGTCAGCGGTCTCGACATTCAGAGCATCACCCAGGTTCGGGTAAGCCTGAACATCTCGGGCGGCTTTAATGGCGACTACTATGCGAGACTTGTCTATGGCGACGTTGACGGCACCGTGTTCAGCGTGCTGCTCAACCGGGTGGGGCGCACAGAGGCCCTCGACTTTGGCTACGAAGACCCTAGCCTCAACATAATCTTGGCAGATAACGGCGTCAATGGGGACATCCACGTGTACCAGACTCAAGTCGGATACGCCGGTTTAATCACCGGTGGTGCCACCTTTTTGCCGGATGGTCGCAATATTGATCCGGCATCGGTGGTTGCTACGGATTCAAGAACCATGCCGCTCGGCGTATTCAACGGGCTCAATCCAAACTCGAAATGGACCTTGTACGTTGACGCTACGACCAGCGGAGGAGATGTGGCAACCCTGAATAGCTGGGGGCTGGAGTTTACCGGGGGGACGGCCGCCGTGCCGGAGCCCAGCCAATGGGCAATGATGGGCTCAACGGCCTTGGTCGGGGGTGGCTGGCTGCTGCGCAAGCGGCTCACGCGCGGTCCACAAGCTCCCGGTGCCGATCAACCCGCGTAAGGCCTGGCCTCCTTTCTCCCCCCTGCGCAACATGAAGGGCATTGGTTCACCGGCTTCAGGTATCGGATTGGCGGCCGCTGTGCAGCGGCACTCGGCGGCTTTGCTTGGCGGGCCCAGCCTGCATCTGCTCGGATTGGCCCTGGGATTCGGGCCATTGCTCCTCCTGTTTTTCGCCAACCTGTGGCAGCGGCCGCATTACCAATTCTTCCCCATGGCCCTGGTTGGGGCGGGCGTTCTCGCCTGGACCCGCAGCCGGGAGCTGCGGACCCCACCGGAACCCGGCCATCTCGTGGGTGTGGCCGCGCTGCTTGGGCTGGCCTGGCTGCTGCTGGCCCTGGCGACGTGGCTTTGGACTCCGTGGCTGGCCGGGGTGGCTGCTTTGACCGCGCTCACGGGTGTGGGCTGGTGGCGGGGAGGCCTGCCCCTGCTGCGCGCCCTCACGCCGGCCCAGGTCCTGCTGCTGGCCATCGTTCCTCCCCCCCTGGGTCTGGATGGAGACCTGACGCTGCAACTGCGGACCATGGCGGTCAATTGCAGCGCGTATTTGCTGGATCTCTTGGGCGTGGTATTGGCCACCAGCGGCAACATCATCGAATTACCGAGGCAGAAGCTGCTGGTGGCAGAAGCCTGCAGCGGGATCAATTCGGTTCTGTTTGCCGGCACGGTGTGCCTCTTTTACAACCTGTGGCAGCGGCGGGGCGCGGGCCGCATCCTGGTGTGTCTGGGCCTGACGCTGGCTTTCGTGGTGACCGGCAATGCGCTGCGTATCACGCTGGGCGCCTGGCTGCTGACCAAAACGAGCTTCAACCTGCTGGCCGGCTGGCCGCACGAGCTGCTCGGGGTGCTGCTGACGCTCACGTACGTCGGTTTGATTCTCAGCCTGGATACCGCGTGGACCTTTCTGGCCGAGCCGATCCCGGAGGCCCCGGACGAAATTGTAGTGCCCCCGGCCATAGAACTGCCAGCTGCCGTGGTCCGCCCACCGCCCCGCTGGGGTTTGGCATTCGCCGGCGCCTTCGGGCTGCTTGGGGCCATGGGCATCGCCATGGCGTGGCAGCAGGCGCCAACCGCCGCCGCGCTGTCCCTGGCGGCCCCCTCCGCGCTGCGAGCTGGCACCTCGTTTTCACTGCCGGAAGACCTGGCAGGCTGGCAGCGGCTGGATGGGGAAACCGCGGTCGCCAACCGGATTGAGACAGCGGGCATCTCCTCGCACCTGTGGCACTACCAGAAAGGCGCGCTGAACGCCACGGTGGCGCTCGACTACCCTTTCCGCGGCATCCACGATGTGTCGATCTGCTACCGCGGGGCAGGCTGGACGATTGAAGCCTGCGAGAGCAACGGCGGCACCGGCAGCAACAGCCCGGTATTCGTCGCCATCAGCATGAAGAAGGGGAGCTTGGAACAAGGCTGCCTGCTGCACGCCACCGTCAACGAACGGGGCAATTGGCTGGACGTGGCCGGGGCCTCAGACAGTCGCCTGGAATCCCGCTTTGCCGGGCTGGACCATGCCGCTGATGCCACTTACCGGGTGCAAACCCTTCTGGCCGGGTACCTGGCGATCGCGCCCGTGACGGAGCGGCAGGTCCGGGATTTGTTTAATGCTGCCCGCCCCCTGCTGGCGAAGCAAATCACGAGCCAGTTACAACCTCATTGACGCGCATGAAACGCTTCCACGATCTGGCCAACCGGGCCATTCACCGTTTCTCTCTCCTCGGGGACAACTTCTCCGGCTGGAAAGAAATGGTGGGGATGCCGTTGGCAAGGCGGTTCAGGGAATGGGTGTCCGCCCGCGTGGAGGCCGGGCGCTATTTTATCGGCTGGGTATGGCATATGGTAAGACTGGTGCAGGGTGATATCCTCACCTGGGATACTGCCGCATGGGTCGAGTTATTTCCCATCACGGCCGTGGTCTGGCTGATCACCCGCCCGTACCAATTACTCTGGCGCGCCCTGCCAGCGATGCTGGCGGTGATCACCGTGCTCGCCGTCGCGGTCGCCTGCATGTTTCCGCAGGGGCAAGGAAATTACCAGGCAGTGGTGAATCAAGCACTCAGCAAAAAGGATTACGCCACCGTCCGAGTGGCCAGTCTGCGGCAAATGCAGCTGGGAGGTAACCAGCCCCCGTACCTGTTCAATCTGGCGCAGAGTCTGGACGGACTCGGCCAGCCGGGCGAAGCCCAAGTCCTGATGAGGATGGTGGCCCCGCTCAGCCGGCCCGGCCACGCGCCCGCACACCTGTACGCCGCCCGGGCGCTGCTGGTCAGAACCAACCTGAGTCCAGCCGAGTGCGCCAGGGCGGAAACCCACCTGTCGCACGTTCTGACCCTGAATCCAACGTCGCTCGAGGCCAACGACATCCTGGGGAGCATGTACGCGGAAATGCACTGCTGGGACCTGGCCAAAAAACACCTGGCCATGGCGTCCGCCGGGAATCCCTTCTCGGCGGTGAGCCTGGCCGCGCTGTTAATGGACCAAGGCGATCCTGAAGGGGCCCGGAAGTATGCGGCCGTGGCCCGGCACCTTTTCCTCGCCTGGTTTGCGCACGATGACCGCCCGACGGTCGGGTTGGCGTGGATCAAGTCCCTGGCCCTCGAGGACGATTTCCCCGGAGCCCTTGGCATGCTGCAGCGCCGGCGCGAGCACTTCACCAAGACGGCCTATGCGGTCGCCACCGGCGACCTCTACCTGATGTGGGCCAACTTCATCCAACGCACGCAGCCGGGCGACCTGACGACGCTGATCCAATTGCTGAAAACCGGGCTGGAGGCGGCACCGAAAAACGTGGGCTTGTTGGGCATCCTGGGGCGCATCTGCGAGCACAACGAAACCGCCACCCCCGCGCAGCGGGCGTTCCTGGAAAACCTGCTGGCGAAAGGCGAGGCGCCGGAACTGCTGCATTACATCCTGGGAATGGCTGCCTGGGATCGCAGTGAACTGGAAGCTGCGCGGCGGCATTTCCAACTGGCCTGTGCGGCTTCTCCACCCACGGCCATCGTTGTTAACAACCTGGCTTACCTGATGGTCATGGGGCCAAACCCTGACCCGCCGCGGGCGCTGGCCATGATCAACCCTTTGGTGGAACAATTTCCCAAAGCGGGCAACTACCGGGACACGCGGGGCCAGATCCTGGTAAAACTCGGCCGGTGGCAGGAAGCAATAACTGATTTGGAACAGGCGCTGCCACAACTGCCGCGAAAAGGGCAGACCCATGGGGCGCTGGCCATCGCGTATCGCGAACTCGGCATGCCGAAGCTGGCCGCACAGCATGCCCAAATGGCAAAGCCGACGCTCCTAACTCAGCCAAAATTGCCATCGCCATAACCAAGGGTCACGGCGGCAGGCAATCAAGCGTGCAAAGTCAGGCTTGGCGATTGGACCTCACACGGGCTGGAACCAGTCCCCATCTTTGGGCGTAGCGCATCATTTTCCGGTCATAGTGTAGCTTAACGCAAGTTTCGCAGACAGGGTAATATTACCCCCCCCCTGTTCTGAGTGGCTTGAATCCGGAAGGAGGAGCTGTATAAGCGTGTGGGATAATGCATTCATCGGCTGTGGCTGAGTTATGGGGGGGCTATGTTCAGGGCAACACGCCTTGTTTGCTGATTCCGCAGGTGTTTTATTGGCCCCCCAACACCGCCATCTTCCTCCGGCCGGGCACCACTGGCTTGGGACCGACCTTTGGCGGTCGTCCCACGGTGCTGTGGAATCCGCAGCCCCAAGCTTGTTGGTCTGGCTTGTTGGTGTGCTACAACCTGTTTTGGATTCTCCATCATCGGATCCAGCAAGTTGGTGATCGTGGTGGAAGCCTGCACGAACCTAACCAATCCCACTTGGTCACAGGCAGGTACAAACATCCTGACTGGTGGGTCCTCCTCTTTCACCGATCCTCAGTGGCCCGACACTTCCAGTTGTTTCTACCGTCTCCATGCCCCATGACCCCATTCTTCGGCCTGAATTCTCCTGTGAACGGAAAACTGCGGAAGCGGTGTTTGACGCCAGAGTCGTCCACCCCATGTAGGCCCTGTGTGCTGTCCCACTCTTACTTGGCAAATATCTGGTTGGCTTCCTCGAGGGTTTCCTTGGAGCCGATGTCAAACCAGAGGCCCGGCACGCGCCAGGTGTAGAAGGGGGTGCGGGGATAGAGCCATTGCACCAGACGGCCCGGTTGATCCGGGTTGTTCCCCTCGGCAATGTACTGCTTGATCAGCGGCAGGATTTTCTTCGGATAGTAGTACAAGGCTATGCCCGTGAGGGTGCTCGTCGGGTTGGCCGGCTTCTCCTCAAAGAAGGTGATGCGGCCCTGGCCATCCAGCGTGATGGAATTATACTTCTTAATCTGCTCCAGGCTGCCGACGTCGTACACCGCGAGCACCGGGGCTTTGCGGCTGCGACAGACCTGGCCGAAGGATTCGAGGCTCTGGTTGAACAGGTTGTCGCCTGCCACCACCATCAGGTCGTCATCAATCTGCTGCTGGTTGATCACCAGGTTCAGATCGCCGATGGCGCCCAGTTTGTTGGTGTCGTCGGTGGACTGGTCGTTGACGATGGTGAAATCCAGCTTGGACTTGGTGGCGCGATAGTGGTCCGCCCACTGCTGGAAGTGATCGGCGAACTTGGCGTTGGTGACCACGTAAATGCGGTCGAGGTTGCCGATGGGCGCCAGGTTATCCAGCACGTGCTCAATCATCGGTTTGCCCGCCACCGAGAGCAACGGCTTGGGTTGGGTCAGCGTGAGCGGATACATCCGGGTGGCGTACCCGGCGGCCAGAATCAATACTTTCATGTGCGGAAGTTCAAGGTTACTGGTTGTCGAACAACCCTGGGGCAATGTTTCGCGCCAAGGTCTGGGCGCGGGATAGGATTTCCGCTCCGGACTCACAATTCAAGGCAAAATCCGCCAATTCCCTGGCTTCCTGCATTTTCAGCCGCCGCAACAGGAATTTGACCTGGGGCACCTGACCGGGGGACGCGCTTAACTCTTTGACGCCCAACCCCAAAAGCAGCGGCGTCAGCACCGGGTCGCCCGCCATCTCGCCGCAGACCCCCACCCAGATTCCCTGGCGTTCGGCGGCCTCGACGGTCATTTTGATGAGGCGCACGATAGCGGGATTGGTCGGTTCGTACAGGTAGGCCACCTTTTCATTCATGCGATCCACCGCCATGGAGTACTGGATCAGATCGTTGGTGCCAATGCTGAAGAACCGGCAGCGCCGCGCCAGGGCATTGGCCGTGATCACGGCGGAGGGGATCTCCACCATGGCCCCGATCTCCAGGTTTTCGTCGAAGGGGATGCCTTCGGCCCGCAGTTCGGCCTTGTACTGTTCCACGAGGGCGTTGGCTTGCTCCATTTCCTCCACGCCGGAGATCATGGGGTACATCATCTTGATGTTCCCGGCCACGCTCGCCCGCAGGATGGCGCGCAACTGGGTGCGGAAAATCACCTGCTCCCGCAGGCAGAACCGGATGGCCCGCCAGCCAAAGAAGGAGTTCATTTCCGGCGCGTTGATGTGGGAAAGGAACTTGTCGCCCCCCAGGTCCAGGGTACGGATGATGACCGACTGCGGCTTCACCGCCAGGGCGGTCCGGTGATAGGCCTCGTATTGCTCCTGTTCGGAGGGCAGGGTCTCCCGGTTCAGGTAAAGGTATTCCGTCCGGAACAGGCCGATGCCCTCCGCCCCGCAGGCCTTGACCGCCTCGAATTCATCCGCCTGTTCAATATTGGCCGAAAGCACGATGGGGGTGCCATCCAGGGTGACGGCGGGCTTGTTGTGCAAGTCCTGGAGTTTTTCCTGGAGGTTGGCCTGTTTCTGGATCAGTTGGCCGTACTGGAAAAGGGTGGCATCCGTGGGGTTGAGAATCAGCAGCCCGGCGTAGCCGTCCAGCAGCGCGTATTGGCCGCTGGGCAGGGTTTCGCTGGCGTCCTTCAACCCCACTGCGGCCGGGATTTGCAGCGAGCGGGCCATGATCGCCGTGTGCGAGGTTTTGCTGCCGATATCCGTGGCAAAGCCCAGCACCTTGTGGCGATCCAGTTGCGCCGTGGTGGAGGGGGCCAGGTCATGGCTCACGATGATGCAAGGCTCGGTCAGGGTGCTCAGGCAATTCTGATCCTGCCGACCCATCAGGTTGTTGATCACCCGGTTGGCCACATCCTTCAGATCCGCCACGCGGGAGCGGAACAGCTCATCATCAATGGCGCTCATGGCCACGATGTAGCGGTCGGCCGCCTGCTGGAACGCCGCCTCGATGTTGCACCGCTTGCGCTCCACGATGCGGGTGGTCTCCTCCATCAGCATCGGATCCTCGATCATCAGCAGATGCGCCTCGAAGATGCTGGCGTCGCTATCGCCCATGGTGGCGCTCACCTTGCGCTGCACCTCGGTGAGTTGCAGACGCGTGGCGATGAGCGCTTTTTCCAGGCGATAAATCTGTTGCGGGATTTCCTCTGCCCCAATCGTGATTTCAGGCACCTGCACAAACGTGCGCCCCAAAACCAGCAGCTTCCCCTGACATACGCCCGAGGAAACAGGTATCCCGCGAATGATTCGCTCGCCATCATGTCCAGTGGACGGCATGCCCCTTTGGTATCGCAATTGGCGGGATTTGAAAAGGAAATCCCACCAAAACCCTTGGGTGAACCAGATTCCTCCCAGACGGAGGCGGCCGATGGGCCGGACTCCCTCGCTGATCGACCGAACGAAACCCTCTCAGCCCGATAGAATTAGCTTGCCAAGTGGAAGCGATTTTCATTCACTGAATTCACATCGCCTTAGACCGGATGGTTGCCTTTTTTACACGCGGACCCGGTCAAACCAAGTGCGGCGATGTAATTTCCTTGAGAAAGTGCCATGAAAACCCAACGTGCGGTCCAACGCAAAGGCCTGCTGGCCGGCGGCAATTGGATCATCGACCAGGTCAAGGTGATTGATGCCTATCCCGCACCGGAACATCTGGCCAACATCCAAGGCCTGCACCAGGGCACCGGGGGGGCGCCCTACAATGTGTTGCTGGACCTGGCGATTGCCGGGGTGGATTTCCCCCTGAGCGGCGCCGGTTTGGTGGGCAAGGACGCCTTGGGGCAGCAGATTCTCGACCATTGCGCCGCGCACAAGATTGACACCCGGTTGATCCAGACCACCGCCAAGGCCCCCACCTCCTTCACCGATGTGTTCACGGAGCAGAAATCCGGCCGCCGCACTTTTTTTCATCACCGGGGTGCCAATGCGTTGTGGGACGCCAAAAACCTGGACTTCACCCGCTGCAAAGCCCGGATTTTCCATCTGGGTTACCTGTTGCTGCTGGACACTTTGGACAAGCCTGATCTCCTCCGGGGCACCAAGGCCGCCCGGTTGCTGGCCGCCGCCCAGCAGGCCGGGATCAAAACCAGCGTGGATGTGGTGACCGAGGACAGCGACCGTTTCGGCAGGATTGTCAGCCCGGCACTCAAACACGTGGACTATTGCATCCTGAACGAGTTGGAGGCGGGCAAGATTGCGGGGTTCAAAATCCGGCTGCCCAACGACCAGCTCGACACTGTGGCACTGCGGCACGCGGCCGGGGCCATCCTGCAGCAGGGGGTGAAAGAGCTTGTCGTCATCCACTTTCCCGAGGGCGGCTTCGCCCGCACGCGCAAGGGGGATGATGTCTGGCAATCCTCGTTGCGGCTGCCCGATAAATACATCGCGGGCACCTCCGGGGCCGGGGATGCGTTTTGTGCGGGAGTGTTACTGGGGTTGCACGAGGGTTGGGAGCTTTCCCGCAGCCTGCTCACCGGAGTCTGCTTTGCCGCCGCCACGCTCTCCGACCCCACCAGCACCGCCGGAATGAAACCGCTGGGCGCCTGCCTGGCGCTCGCCAAAAAGTTCGGTTGCCGGCCCGGCCTGGACCCCAAGGATTAACCCTTCAAGGCCTTTTCCAGCGCTTCCAGCACGCCTGAACCACAGGGGCGGGAGCTGACAAAGCCCCCCTGCCGGTTGACGGTGTTTCTGACCTCCGGCATGGCGTTGGCGGGAGCAGCGAGCCAGGCGGCGCACTCGGTGTTGAGCATGGGCAGGTCGTTGAAATGGTCCCCCACCGCAAAGACCTCCCGTCGGCTCACCCCGACCAGGCGGGCGATCTCGGTCAGGGCGGACCCTTTGTTGAAGGACTGGTGACAAAACCGGAGATAGACATCATTGCGCACCACCGCAAGATGCGGCACCTGGCGGCAATAGTTCTCCAGATATTCCTGCACCTGGTCGGTATCCCGGTTATTGCCCGCCAGGAGGCAAAAGGGGGAATAGGGATCCTCGTAAACCGTGGCGGTGAAGCGTTCATGCACCCAGCGGGTCAGTTCGGGCAGATCGCGGCGAAGCTGGGCAAACACCACGGCGTGCTCCTGCTGGCAGCGGTGGTTCCACGCGGTCACCGGCAGGTAGGCATCCTCCCGGTGCTCATACAATTCCCGTTCCACCGCCACAATGTAATCCGGCTGCACGGTGAGCCCGGCCCGGGCCATGCCCTCCAGCAGGCCGGAGAGGTCGCGCCCCGTGTTGACCACCCACTTCACCCCGCCGCTTTGCAGCCGGGCCAGCAAATCCTGCAGTGCCACCGGCACCGGGGGCACCTCAAAGTCCGAGTGCAGGGTTCCGTCAAAATCCGTGGAAATCAATTTAATGGGCAGTTTCATGTCTGGCCTTGCGCTGCGTTTAGAATCCCGTCTAAATGGGGAAAGTCAAACGCGCAGTCACGCTCTTTTAGAACCGCATGAAAACCGCATACGAACTGGCCATGGAAAGGCTGAATCAGGCAGCCCCGACCCAAAAACTCTCCGCTGCCCAGAAGAAGGCCATCGCGGAAGCGGAAGAGAAATGCAAGGCGCGCATCGCCGAACGGGAAATCTTCCTGGAAACCCAGGTGCAAAAGGCGATGGCGGCGGGGGAATTTGAGGCGGTGGAAAAGCTGCGGCAGCAACTGGCCTCGGAGCGCCGGAAGTTCCAGGCCGAGCTGGAGGAGACGAAAGAATCGATTCGCCAAGCCCGTTGATCCCGCCCGCTGTAAATAATCTTTCAAAACGGCAACAAAGTTGCTTTAGTGGTCCGGGATTAGCGCATGCGGCCCAGCATAAAAATTGTAATTTACACCGGTCTGGTGGCGGCGAGTGTGTTGTTTGCCCTTTGTTTTCGAGAGGCTTACATCGTGCGTGCCGCCAAATCCGGCGCGCCCATGCCCATGGGCATGGGGACGGCCGGGGCCGCGAGCCTGGGTTGCCTCTTTGCGCTGGGATTATTCCTGGCGCGCGATTTTTCCACCTTGTTTGCCGATAAAGCCTACGACTTCGTTTTCAACGACGAGGGGGAGGGGGTAAAAAATCCGGAGTACGAGCAGGCCGAAGATGTCTGGAGGTCCGGGGATTACCTGGAGGCCCTTCGCCTCCTGCGGGATTATTACCAACGGAATCCGAGGGAAATCTATGTGGCGATCCGCATTGCGGAGATTTACGAGAAGGATCTGGCCAATTACCTGGCGGCCGCGCTGGAGTACGAGCAAATCCTGCAACAGAAGCTGCCCGATGAACGGTGGGCCTGGGCGGCGATTCACTTGGTCAACCTTTATGGCAAGCTGAACCAAGTTGACAAGGGCACGCCGCTCCTCCAAAAAATTGCGGATCAGTACGGACATACGGCGGCGGCCAAGAAGGCCCGGCAACGCCTGGGTTTGCCGGAACCGGAGCCGCCCCCGGCGGCGGTGGCCCCCCCGCCGGAACCAGAGCCTGAGGCTACCCCTGAACCCGCCCCCAAGCCGCCCGAAGGACCGAAACTCCCGATGGGTTTTCGCCCCAAGAAGTAACCCGCCTGCCAGTCAGGGTGTGGACATGTTGACGCGCCATTTGTCCGTGGTGGCCCAAAGGTTGATCGGGGCCAGCATCTTGGGGGTGCGAATGTATCGGGAACTGCCATCCGCAAAGGAGAAATTGGAACCGCCCCCCTTGGTATTATTGCCGGAGGACATGTGCCGGGTCTGCTCAATTTCCTCGAAATCGTTCCCATTGCCCTCCAAAAAGTCCATGTAGTAGTGATAGGACTTGGTTTCCTTTTCCCCAAAAACAATGGTGTCCGAAGGCAGTTTGATGGCGGTTTCCCTCATGGACTTGCCCAGGGCCATGGCCAGGACGGTGTTGGGATTGCCATTGGCATTGGTCAGCGTGGCCTCAAAATAATCGTTCCACCCGTTGATGATGAAACTGCGTGGGGCCGAATCAGCCTCGTACTTGGTCCCCTTCTGAGAGGCGGGATCCATGCCGTCGCTGGTGCACACCAGGATGCGCAAGTCCTTGTAGCCATCCCTCAACAAGTGGGGCCAGGCGGCGTCGGCAGACGGGGAATTGCGCGGCGGAAACGAACCATCGTTATCGCCCACATACATGAGGCAGGACAACCCCAATTGCCGCATGTTGTTCAGGCAGGAGATCTTCTTGCCGGCTTCCTTCGCCCGGGCCAGCGCCGGCAGGAGCAAGCCCGCCAGGATGGCGATGATCGCGATGACAACCAATAATTCAATCAGGGTGAAGCCGCGCGGGTTAAAGCGCACCGGGTAATGATTTAGCTGTAACTTTTTCATGGGTCACCGCTGTCTAATAAAGGCAGCGATGGTTTAGACGACACCCCGGTGCGGGAATTCAAATGTTTTAAAATCGTTTTTCGAATGAATCCCCTTTCAGCAACGTCAATACCGTCGGGACATTTATGACGAAACGAGACATTATTGCGATTACGATTCTGCTGACCTTTCTGGGGGCGTTTGCGTACACGCGCGACTTCTTCCGCAAGCCGGTCATCAGTATCACCCCCTCCATTCGTCCTGGCCGCCCGTCGCGGGTCAACCCGGACGTTTACCCGGTTTCCTTCCTGCTGGATGACAAATACAAGCTGACCAGCATCAAGGTGATCTCCAAGAACGATGCAGCCACCAACAAATACCCGCGTCCGCTCTGGCAGATGATCTCGGATACCGCCTCCACCCCCACCAAGATGGTGATTTACGGCATGCCCATCAAAGGCATGAA
>CAIYYI010000558.1 GCA_903930345.1 uncultured Verrucomicrobiota bacterium | reverse complement strand
GCTCGATGTGGTCCACCGCACGGATCACGGAATGTTTGCAATGCTCCACCGTGGAATCGCGCCCGATGTTTTCGCGCAGCGCAAACAGCCGCTGCTCGCACTGCTCCTGCGCCTCGTCCACCCGGATCCCGCTGTTCTTCGCCGCCTGCGCCATCTCCAGCGCGGTAGCCAGCATCTCCCGGCGCTTCCAGGCGTCGATCACCTCGGCCGCGTAGTGCCGCCAGTTCGCCACGATGCCCAGCTCGATCACGAGCTCGGTCACGTAGGCCGCCCCGCCGACATCGCCGAGAAGGCCAGCCTTCTCCAGCTCGGTCGTCACCAGCACGAGGTCCACCGGCCGCGCCGCCTCGCGCATCTCCGCAATCTGCGAGAGGATCACCCGGTGCGACGGCCACTGGCATTGCTCCGGAGCCACCTGCTCCAGCACAGAATCCGCCAGCTCCCCGCCCTGGAGCGCTGCCCCCATCACCGCCTTCTCCGCAATCAAAGCCTGCGGAAGCTCGTTTTGTTCGTTCATAAATTTTTATTCGTTCCTGCATTGAGAGCCACTGCCGAGAAAATCGGATCGAGCACCGAGTCGATCTGCTCCAGCACATTCGACAGCTCCTCCAGCACCGAATATTTCAAGCGGAAGGATTTCAGTTCGCGCTTCGCCGCGGCGAGCATCTGCCCCTTGCCCTCGGCATCATTCAGCACCTGCATGATCGGAACAAACCGGCCCCGGTCCCCGTTGTTGATCGTCCCGTCATCATCCACATGCTTCACATTCACAAACGCGCGGACGTTGAACTCCTTCCCGCCGGACGGCGTGATCGTCACCCGGATCCGGCGGATCAGAAACTCCGCCTGCATCTCCCGGTATTTCCGCGCCGCCTCCGTGTCATCCCAACAAAAATACTTGTGCAAGCAGCTTTTGGGATTCTTCGCCACATGCAACACCGAATCCGGCGTCAGCCCAACCCTCCGGTTCGCCAACACCTCCAACTCAGCACGGACATCATCCGCACTCGACCTCACAGCAATTTGATTTGATTTCATAATTTGTTATTCCCGAAAATTTGCGGGCCATTTATACCCCGGTCTCCCGCCCCGGTTTGTGCCTCGCCTCGCCGCGCCAAGCCGCGCCGCGCCAAGCCCCGCCAAGCCAAGCCTGCGTTGCCATGCCCGGCCTCGCCGGGCCTCGCCGTGCCACGCCACGCCCAGCCTGCGTTGCGACTCCCTGCCAAGCCTCGCCGTGCCTGGCCGCGCCAAGCCTGCGTTGCCATGCCCGGCCTTACCGTGCCTCGCCATGCCAAGCCCAGCCTGCGTTGCCTTCCCTTGGCTTGAACTGCCAGACCTTGCCATGCCGTGCCTTTCCAGCGTTGCCACAGCGTGCTGTGCCACGCCTAGGCTTGCCTGCGTAGGCTTGAGATCGCGCCCCACGGAGCGCGACTCGGTTTTCGTGATCGCCGTGGCGAAAGTTTTCATTCCAGCGAAAAGGTTCCCCAACCCATCCCCGCAGACATCTTGCTGTCAGGCCGCCCCTCGCCGATCCCCACCTGCTGCCCGACCCGCTGCAAAAGGTTCGCCACATCCGTCGCCGTGAACTGGTCCGAATCGTAGCTCACCCGCACCTCCGCACTCCACGGCCAGAACTTCGCCCGCACCCGAATGTCGCACACCCCCGTCGCATTCCTCGCGTGCATGATCAGCGGTTCCGGTTTCCCTTCGATCTTGATCAGCGGGATCGCATCCACCTTGTCAAACCCATCCTCACCGATGAAAAGCGAGAGCTTCGCAAGTGTCATCTTGAACCCCACCAGCCGGCACGCCGAGATGAGCCCGTTGCGGAACGCGCTGGCCGGAATCCCCGGCCACCCGTCGGTCGAAACGTGCATCGCCTGGCGAAAGTCCTCGTCAAAATCCCGAGCCTCCTTCGCCTTCTTTTTGTTCGCCTGCGATCCGGCCCGGTGCTTGGCCATCATGGTTTTGATCGCCTTCTGCGAGAATCGCAGTTGCACGTAAGGTGCGGTTCCGACGATCTTGAACTTAGCCGTCTGAATCGACGGCGCCTTGATCGTCACGTTTTCTGTCTGTTGTGGTTTTGCCATAAAATTTACGCCGCCTCCTGCATTTTTTTGCGGT
>CAIYYI010000557.1 GCA_903930345.1 uncultured Verrucomicrobiota bacterium | reverse complement strand
GGCCGCTCCCGAGGTGACCAGACAGGTGGCGCAGGAGACCATGGCCACGGCGTCCAAGGCCGCGGGTTCGGGCGGGCTGATGGTGATGCTCTGCATCTTCGCGTTCATCGCCGCGCACGCCGTGGGCCAGGGCGCGGTCATCTGGGTGTTGATCTCGGAGATCTTCCCCAACCGCCATCGCGCCGAGGGCCAGGCGCTGGGCAGCTTCACCCACTGGATTTTTGCCGCGCTGCTGACGACGTTTTTCCCGAAGATGGTCACGGCCTTTCCCCCGGGGTACGTCTTCCTGTTTTTCTGCGGCATGATGGTCCTGCAACTGGTCTGGGTGAAGCTGATGGTGCCGGAGACCAAGGGCGTGCCCCTGGAGCAAATGCAGAAGCGCCTCGGCGTCGAATAGCATCCGGGCCATGCTTTTAACGCGGGGAAACCATGATATTGCGAACGCTTGCCATTGGCGAAATCCTCTGGGATCTGCTGCCCACCGGCCCCCAGATGGGCGGGGCCCCGGCCAATTTCGCCCATCATGCGCGGGCATTGGGTGCGCGGGCCGGGGTGGTCACGCGGGTGGGATCCGACCCATTGGGCCGGGACATCCAACGCCGCCTGGAGGAACTGCGCCTGCCTCTTGAGCTGGTGCAGGTGGACGATAGCGCCCCCACGGGGACCGTCTCGGTGGAACTTTCTGGCGAGGGCATCCCGAACTACACGATCCACGAGCGGGTGGCGTGGGACCATTTGGAACCGACCGGCCCGGCCCTGGAGGCGGCGCGCGGAGCCGATGCCATCTGCTTTGGCACCCTGGCGCAGCGCGCCGAGCCCTCCCGTGGCACGATCCAACATCTGTTGCGCCAGTCACCCCCGGCGGCGCTCCGCATCTTCGATATCAACCTGCGGCAGCATTTTTATTCGCCGAGCGTGATCGAGCAGTCGCTACGATTGGCAAACGTGCTCAAGCTGAACGAGACGGAGTTGCCGGTGCTGGCGGCGATGTTCGATCTGAAAGGCGACCTGGAAACGCAGGCGGCCGCGTTGGCCGGGATGTTTGATCTGGCCGTGGTGGCCCTGACCTTGGGGCCACAGGGCAGCCTGTTGTACCAGGGCGGGCGCTGGTCCCGGTGCGGAACCCGGCCGGTCCAGGTGCGGGATACGGTGGGGGCCGGCGACGCCTTCACTGCCGCCCTGGCAGTGGGGTTGCTCCAGAAACTGGACCTGGATGAGATCAACCTCGCGGCGAACGAGGTGGCGCGGCACGTCTGTTCCTGCGTCGGGGCCACCCCGCCGCTGCCGGAATCAGTTCGGGCCATCTTTGCCCGCCCATCAATCCAATGATGGTTCAGGTCATTCCAGCGTGACCTCGTACCAGAGGGTCTTGAACTGCGGCCCGATGGCAAAGGAGAGCTGGCCCGCTGTCAGCGTGGCCGGCACTTCCCCGAGGCGCTCCCCGTTGCCGCCCAGGGCGTGCACGCGCGCCTTCCTGGCGGCCGTGGCCAGGGCCACTTTTGCTCCGATTCCCTCGCAGACCGTCGGCGAGCGGCCCCATTGGGTGCCCACAGTCGTGTGGTTGGTGTTCCACCCCATGCCGGTGTTCTCCACATTGCCCGCCGCCACCAGGAGCAGCCGGGCCGCCTGGGCCAGCGGTTTGCCATCCGTCGCGCTGAGCGTCAGAACGGCAAAGTTGCGTGCGTTGGTTTGCACGTTGAAGGCCACCCCCTGCAAGGTCGTGGTGCGGCCGGTGCAGCGCCCCACCACTGCTTTGGCGGCGGGGGAATCCACGGTGTAAAGCCCGGCGGCCGTGTTCCAGGCCACGGCGGAGGTGGCCTCTCGGCTGACCTCTGACTGCAGCTTGCCGCCCGGCGTGAACCGCACTTCATGGCGGCGCGTCAGCAGGTTGCTGATCGTCACCCCCGCCTTCTTCCAGGTCTCCGGCATGGAGGTGCTTTCCGCCGTGAGTTCTGCTGCCTGGGCGGCGGGGATGCTCAGCCTGGCGGTGCCGGGGGCCGCGTCCACGTCGCCCCGGCGGAACATCAGCGCCGCAGCCGGCAGGAAGGCGAGCTTGGCCGGGTGCTGCTGCAGGGCAAAATAGCCGGTGATCCGGCGGGCGTCGGCATCGGTGCCGCCCCAGTCGAACTGGAAGATGCCGTCCCAATCCTGCTGGGCGGCAAAGCTGGCGATCATGGGGAACATCTCCGCCGCGTAATGGCTGGGAGCGGGGTGATCATATTCGCTCACCGTGAACGCCTTGCCCGCCACGCGGTAAATGCCCAGGCGGGCTAGGTTGCCGCCGTTCGCATCATCCACCATCGGCGTGTTGCGGATGTTCCAGTTGGAGCCGTCCCACGGCCGGCCGGGGAAGCTGGGGTGCTGCCAGTAGGCGTGCATGTCCACAAAGTCGTTGAAGGATTCCCGGTACGTCCCGGCCACGCCGCCGTAGCTGGCCTGCGTGTCGATGATGGCCGCCTTCACGCCCAGGTCCTTTTTCAGGAAGGTGCGCATGCCGTCGGTGTAGGCCCGCTCGGTTTCCGCCAGGAAGCGGGTCCAGGCCAGGCCCCGCGGGGTGCCTTCCATGCGCGCCGGGGCCGCGATGGTGGCGGTATCCCAGGACTCGCCCGGCTTCAGCCCGAGGGAGCCGCCGCGCCGCAGGGTGAGCTTGCGGAGCTGGAAATCGCCCGCCGGCCCGCCGCCCACCACGATGTCAAAGCGGATCGCGTCCGGTTCCACCTTCACGGCGCGGAAGGGATGGCTGAAGGTTTTCCACTGGGGCCCCAGGTCGGCGGTGTCGTTGAGGCCGCAGTTGTGCCAGTCCTCCTTGCCCAGCCGGGTGCTGATGGGCAGACGGCGGGGCTGGTCGGAGCGCGCGTCAAACTCCAGCGTGTAGAGCTGGCCTTCCTGCAGGGTCAGGCCGGTCCAATGGATCTGGGCCTGCCAGCTCACCTCGGGCGCCTGCCGCAGGGTGACGCGAATCTCCCCGTTGCCGGTGTTGGTGACAGTGAAGTGCTGGGGGCCCTGCGTGGAGAGCTTGACGGGCAGGATGTTGGCGCCCAGCTCCTCGTTGCCACCCCAGGCGTCGGTCAGCTTTTCCAGGGTGCCGTATTGCTGCTTCAGCCAGAGGTTCCATTTCTGCAGCACCCCGGCCCGGTAGTAGTCCGGCAGCGCGGCCACCTTGAGCTGCAGCAGGGAGTTCTCGTTGTTGATCTCCACGATGGCCACGCACGGCTCCTGGGCGTAGCTGGTGCGCGTGTAGGGGTTCACATGGGTCAGGAGCGCCCGCGCATAGTCGCGCTGCATGCGGATCATCTGGTCGTTGATCTTGTCGATGGCCTTGCCGTAGTTGGGCAGCTGCTCCTGCCGTTCGCGGTTGCTGGCCAGCCCGTCCGGAAAATCCTCCCCTTCCCAGTAGTTGCGCGAGATGTGCAGGTTGAGGTTCGCGTAGATGCCCTGGCGCTTCAGGGCGGCGATGAAATAATCGAGCCGGTCCATCTGCCCGGGGTCAAACTCGTTCTTTTTGGCCGTGCCCGCCTTCCAGATACCGCGGGGGGCCGACTGGTTGTCGATGTGGTGGAAGCGGATGCAATTGATCCCCAGGCTGGCCAGGCGCACGGCCAACTTGTCGGCGGTGTCGTGGTCGGGAAAACAGCTGCCAAACGTGAAGTTGCTGGCCAGAAACCGGAGCCGTTTGCCGCTCCCGTCCACAAAGCGGCCCGCCTGCGCCCGCACGAAGCCGTGGCCGCCTGCCGGCTTTTCATTCAGCCAGGAGACATCCACCGCCGAGCCTGCCGCCGGCGCGCCCAGCCCGGGGATGACGAAGGGGAAAAGTTCCTCCGCCGGGGGCATCTGCGCCGCCAGCGTTCCGGTGAGAGCGGCCAGACACGCGACCAAATGGCTGATTTTCATGATGTGTTTAAAACCGGGCGGGCGCGGCTGGCTGGCCGTGCTTGCCCCGGGTTGCGAAGAGTAAAAACCCGCGTGCCACCCCGCGCAAGCCCAGACTCACGGGCCGTCTCACTTGCGAAATCGCTTCAAATCACGGCGTGCGGGTATGCGCGGAATTCCGTGGTTAGCTGGTCTGCCCGTGCCCTGATTCCCGCCAGGACCGTGTCGGCTATGGGTGCTGGAAATCCCGCCGGCAGGAGGTTCTGCACTTGTTGGATCACCTCTGGCGTCCGGGCAACCAGATCGGTCATGATCATCTGCATGTCTTCCAGCCCGTGTCGCTTCGCGGTTTCGATCCAGTGCCGTGCGTGGATTCCGTGCCAATGATAATGCCGGTTCTTCCCTTCCACGGCCATGGCCATGCGGATTTTTTCCGGTGCCAGTTTTCCACGACCGTGCCCCAGTATCGGATAGGCGGACAAAATGTCATACCGCGGGGCAAGCCTGTAGGCGCCGGTTGGCAGCAGGAAAATGCTGAAGTTTTTCGCGTGGCCATCAATGGCTGCCAGCATCCAGAACACGAGCAGCGTGCGCATGAAATCCCGGCGGTCCTGTGCCGCCCGTTCTGAGCCCAGCAGCAGTTCCATTATGGGACGAATTCCCGGTCCGCCATCGCTTTCGTATTTTCGTCCCGGCGGGGTTGCGGTTGCCTGGCAAAGATCCTCCAGCGGCAGTCGGACAAGCCACGTCCCATCCGGCGCTGGACGGCGGTCAAACCGCTCCACTACCAGCGTTTTGTATTCGCCAAAAGTTTCCATCCGGCACGCCGCCACCTCCAGGCCGTAGGCTCGTGCGATTTGTGCGCACAGCCACTCGTTTTCCACGGACGTCGAAAGGTCGATGCCTTGCTGGCCGATGCCGATCGGGAGCTTGAGAATGTGGGTGGTGGGCGTGGTGCCCATTGGCCGGTGCCACCGGCCTTCATGCCACAGCAGGGCTGTTTTTTCCTGTGCCCCTGCCAGCGAGATGCGGAATTCGTCCTTGATGTTATCCTCGCGTGCGAACGCTGAACCCAAGGAGCGGTCAAGCAGTTGCGCAACTCCGTCAGCTGTCAGGGGGTTGCCAGTGATCTGCCGGATGTTTCCTGGCGCGTCACCCTCCGGCAGCAGTTGCAATGCGCCGACGCAATCCCGACCAATCTCCCGCAACAGGTCGAATGCGCCCAGGGAATCGGCATGGAACCGCCGCTGGATTCGTTCGCGGATCTGCCGGTTGTCCGGCAGCAGGTTTTCAAAGAATGCCTCCACACCGGCGCGATAGGGTTCCTGCGATGGACGCAACGGCAGCGACAATGAAATCGGTCGTGCCGCCGGGGAGGAAAGCCATGACTCAGCATAAAGGAACTCCTGCCCTTGGCCGGGCATCTGACGCCAAACGCCGACTTTCTCCCCGTTCATCCATACGGCTAATGCTCTGGATTGGCCACGCCTTCCCATAAATCACCATTCTGAGCGGTTGCTGGCGGTGCCCCGTGGTCGCACGACGAGTTCGAGTTCAAGCGCCGCCAGCAGCTTGAAAATCCGGGCCAAACCAGCCCGTCCCGTTTCGGATTCAATCTGCGATACCGCATTTTGTGCCAGCCCAACTTTTGCGCCGACATTCTTCTGGGTCAACCCCTGTTCCTTGCGATATCCCTGCAACACGGCTCCGAGTTGCTGTGGTGTCTTGATGAGATAGTCGGTCATATCGCTAAACAGGATAAACTGATATTATCACTTAAACAATATAAAACCGATATATCATTTAAAGGTGATATATGGCTGTATTCGGCCGACAATTTAATGTGTAAACAGCTTGTTATGTGGTTTATGCGTAATATTGTGCAGGTCAAGATTTTAGCTTGGGCTTCAGGATGTTCCATCTTTGCCAAGTAAGCTTACGCAAACTGTTGTATTACAACTATAAACGAAGATGCAGTGAGGCTGGGCACCCCTTCTTTGCTGCACCCCCCCCTCATTCCCCGGTCACGCAGAACAGGTGGCGGTCGCCCCGCAGCAGCAGCCGGTTCGCCACCGGCACCGGTGAGGCGACTATGCGTTCGCCCATCGGGTTTTCTCCCAGCACTTCAAACTTTTCGCCCACCCGGGCCGCGAACACCACCCCATCCTCCCGGGCCGCATACAGGATGCCGTTGGCGATCACCGGCGAGGCGTAGTAGGGCGATTTGTTCTCCGGGAAGGCCCCGCTCCAGACGGTTTTGCCGTTGGCCGGGTCCAGGCAGACCACGCCGCCCCGGTGCCGCAGCAGATACACCCGGCCCTGGTAGGCGGCCAGGCTGGTGACAAAGACCCCCACATCCTCCCGTTTCCAGGCGCGCTGCGTGGTGGTCACATCCCCCTGGCCCCCCAGCCGGATGCCGTGGATGCGCGCCTGATTCGCGCGGTCATCGCGGCCCACCGGCACCACGGCCATGTCGCCCACGATGACCGGGCAGGCGATCGCGGGCCAGTAGCCGGTCCCCTCCGGGTTGAAGCCGCCGCAGGACCACAGCAGTTTGCCATCGGCCGCCGCGTGCGCCGTCAGGTGGTCCCCGCCCCAGACGAGCAGGGCGGGTTTGCCCTCGTGGCGAAAGGGCAGGGGGGTGGAGTAGCCGTTGTTGTTCTCCACCGGCGTGGTGTAATTCCGCGCCTGCTGCCAGCGCAGCTCGCCGCTGGCCTTGTCAAAGCCCGCCAGCCACGATTCACCTGTGTGCATCCGGGCCAGGACCACGTGCTGGTCCGTCACCACCGGCGAGGTGCCCTGGTCCCAGAAAAGCTGGTCCTTGCCGAAGCGCTCAGTGAGGTTGATTTTCCAGCGCACGGTCCCGTCGAACTCCAGCGCCGCGAAATTACCGCTCCTGAAATAGACAAACAGCCCCTTCCCATCGGTCGCCGGCGAGGCGTTGGCGCTGGAGCCCAGCGTCTGGTGCTTGGGTTTGCTTTCCGTGCCCAGCTTCGTCTGCCACAGCCGGCGGCCGGAAAAATCAAATGCCATCACCGCATCCTGGCCCTCGGCCGGCCCGGTCAGGTAGATGCGCTGCCGGTCCACAATGGGCGTGGACCCGCCCTTGCCGGGCAGCGCCACCTTCCAGAGCACATTCGTCGCGTCCCATTTCACGGGATATTTGCCGGTACCCACGCTGCCGCTGCCGTCCGGCCCGCGCCAGCCCGGCCAATCTGCCAGCGTGGCGGAGGTCAGGGTCAGCAGCAGGGTGGCCGTCGTCAGCAGGTGCTTTGCTTTCATGTGTCTTGGGCGTCAGTGTTCGCGTCACCCTTGGTGGCTGTCAAGCGTGGATGCAGCACTTGTGGCGGTCTCCCCCCAGGTTCTGGTTCCCTATTCTGGTGGTGTAAGAAAAATCCTAATCTTCGGTGATTACCACCAGGACCACCTGGAACCGACCACGGAAGCCAGAATGTTGCTGTTTGGCACTTTCTGGCACCTTTTAGCACTATTATGCACCTTTTGGCACCCTGTTTCGTGGGGGCGCATGGAACACATAGGAAAAAGCTTAAATTGGGAAAGCTGAAAACAGAAACGGTTTGGAAGGAGCCTTTCCTCACCAAAGACCACTGACCATGGACCAATGACTATGGCTCCCGGAACACCGGAGCATTACCACCGGGAACAGTAATGTCAAAGAACGGCCGGGTGGTTCGGACGAAAGTTTACTAAAACTTTACTTTTTCTTT
>CAIYYI010000556.1 GCA_903930345.1 uncultured Verrucomicrobiota bacterium | reverse complement strand
CCACCTCCCCCCGGCCCGCCCGCCCGGCCACCAGCGTCAGCCGTTGGAAGGTGCGCTCACTGGCCCGGAAATCGGGGATGTGCAGGCTGGTATCGGCATTGATGATGCCCACCAGCGTCACGCGCGGGAAATGGAGCCCTTTGGCGATCATTTGGGTGCCCACCAGGATGTCGATTTTGCCCGCACGAAAATCGCCCAATGCCCGGCGGTAACTCTCCTTTTTCTTCATGGAGTCGGAGTCCATCCGGCTGACCCGCGCGTGGGGGAACACCTTGAGGAGGGCTTCCTCCACGCGCTCGGTGCCCAGCCCGGCATAGCGGATGACGGGGCTGGCGCATTTGGGCTGAGGACACACCTTGGGCGCGTTGGCGCCGTGCCCGCACAGGTGGCATTCAAGCCGTTGGTTATAGCGGTGGTAGGTCAGCGCCACGCTGCAGTTGGGGCACTCCGCCACATACCCGCATTTCGGGCATTGCAGGGAGGTGGAATAGCCCCGACGGTTGAGAAACAGGATCACCTGCTCCTTCTTTTCCAGCCGCTGCAAAATGGCCTCGCGGAGCTGGGGGGTGAACATGGGCGGGCCGTGGTCCCCCTTCACGGCGGCACGCATGTCCACCACCCGGATGATCGGCATCTTGGCATCGTCCGCCCGGTGGGGCATGTCCAGCAGTTGGTATTTGCCCCGCTTGGCGTTGTAATAGCTTTCCATGGAGGGCGTGGCCGAGCCCAGCACCACGGGCGTGTTTTCCATCTGCCCCCGCACGATGGCCACATCCCGGGCGTGATAGCGGGGGGCCTCCTCCTGTTTGTAGGAGTTCTCATGCTCCTCATCCACGATGATCAACCCCAGGGGCTCCATGGGCGCAAAGATGGCGGAGCGCGCCCCGATGACGATGCGGGCCCGGCCCTGGCGGATCTTGTGCCACTCATCATGCCGCTCGCCGGTGGAGAGGTGGCTGTGCAGCACGGCCACCAGCGTGCGCAGCGGACCGTGGTTGAAGCGCGCCTTGAACCGCTCCACCGTCTGGGGGGTGAGGGAAATCTCCGGCACCAGCACGATGGCCCCCTGACCCCGGGCCAGCGCGTGCGCGATGGCTTGCAGGTAAACCTCCGTCTTGCCGCTACCTGTCACCCCGTGCAGCAGGAACGCGGCCGCGCCCCCTTTGTCCATGGCCTGGGTGATGGCCTTGAACGCCGCCTCCTGGCTTGGGTTCAAGGTCAGCGAATCGGTGGGCAGGATCTCCTCGTGCGCGTAGGGATCGCGCTCGGTGACTTTGCGGCTGACATTGACCAGGCCGTGCGCCTCCAGCCGCCGCACGGTTTCCAGCGTGGTGCCGGATAGCTCCAGCAGCTTTTGCAGGGGAATCTCCCGCCACTCCTCAATCACGTTCAACACCTCGTTCTGACGCCGGGTCAGCTTGGGCAGCTCCCCGGTGCGCGGGGCGATCATGACGAACAGGCGGGTGCGCCACCCGTCCTCCTCCTGGCGCACGGCTTCCGGCAGCACGCTTTTCAAGGCGGTCTCCGGCGCGCAGCAGTAATACCCGGCAATCCACCGGGCCAGCCGCAGGACCTTGGGCGTGATCAACCCGGGCTGGCCGATGACCTTTTGCAGCGCCTTCAACTGACCGTGGGGGCTTTCCTCCACCAACGCGGTAACCACCCCGGTGACCGAGCGGCTGCCGAATGGCACCTTCACCCGTGTGCCCACCTCCACAAGGCTGGCCATTTCCGTCGGGATGTCGTAGTCGAATTCCCGGCGGAGCGCAATTTCCAGTGAAACGCGGGCAATCATAAAACCGTAAGCCAAGAGTTGGGGGTTGCGGGGGCGGAGTCGAGTTAAAAACGTTTCACCCCGGGGTGGCAATCGGGCGCCCTTTTTTGGCTTCAGTATTTGCCGGTCTTGTTCCAGCATGACGGCGGTTTCTATTGCCTATGGATTTTGTCTGGCGCTGGCGTCGATGGCTGCTGCCGCTCATTTTGGTGGGGGCGGCACTGTGGCTTTTTGAGCACCACTGGGTCTGGCGGGAAAACAGCCACGATGCTGAAATCCTGGCCGCCTCCCGGCAGTACGGGATTCCCCCCGCCCTGGTCAAGGCGGTGGTTTGGAAGGAGAGCCGCTTCGATCCCAATGCCCGTGGCACCAAGGGCGAAATCGGCCTCATGCAGATCATGCCCGCCACGGCGGCGGATTGGGCGCGCGCGGAGAAGGTCGCCCTGTTCACCCACACGGATCTTTTCAGCCCCGCGCGCAACACCCGCTGCGGGGCCTGGTACCTGCGCAAGCTGCTGCTGCGGTATCCGCAGGCCGATGATGCGCTGCCATACGCGCTGGCGGATTACAATGCCGGGCGCGGCAACGTGCTGCGTTGGATGCAGGGGGAGGCCGTGACGAATAGCGCAGCCTTCATCGGACGGATCGGCTTTCCCACCACCCAGGACTACGTGCGGCAGGTGGCCGGGCGTTTCCAGCACTATCGCCCGATCTTCCCCCCGCCGTCCGCCAATCCCTGAGGAATCAGTCCCGGGTGATGGCGCGCAGGCGCTGCTCCAGCTCCTTGCGCCAGTGGGCCCGCGTCGGCTCGTCCGCCTCTTTGGGTAGCCGGAAAGCCTCCCCGAACGTGACGGTGCAAACACAAAAGGGCAGGGGCACCTGAAGGCGGTCCCAGGAACCGAGCCGGAATTTCCAATTCAAGTGGTAGGAGAGGGGAATCACGGGCACCTGCGCCACGATGGCCAGGGCCACCACGCCCTGATGCACATGGTAACAGGGGCCGCGCGGGCCATCGGGAGTGATGGCAGCGCTCACCCCATTGCCCAAATGGGTGGTCATTTCCAGCAGGGCCTGGGGGCCGCGGCGGCTGCTCGACCCGCGCACGGGCACCACGTTGAACAGTTCCAGAATGTGGGCCAGCAAGCCGCCATCCCGGCTGGCGCTGACCATGGCGGCCAGGCGGAAGTTCGGTCCGGCACCCCGCCGGAAACGGTTGAGCAGGACCATCGCCAGGGCCAGCCGGTTGTGCCACAGGCAAAAGATCACCGGGCCTTTGGCCATCAGTGCCTGGGAGGTTTCGAGATTCTCCCAGCGGAACCGCAGCGTGGTTGCCAGCGCCAGGGCCAGCCCCTGGATGCAGCGGGCCACCAACCGCTGCCCCAGGCTGGCGCGGTGCGGCACGACAATGCCCGAATGGCGGCGTTTGGGTGGCGGGTGATGGGCGGAGGGTTCCATCACGGTTTCTTGAGGCTGGTGCGCACCAGGTCCTCGACTTTGGCGGAGGGGCCCAGAAGGGCCAGCGCCCCCCGCACGGCATCCTGCGCATCCCCCAGCTTGAAGCCCAGGGCTTGCAGGGCCAGGATGGCGTCCTGGGATTTCTGGTCCTCCCCGCCGGCCGACCGGCTCATGGCAACGCCGTCGGTGATCGTCAGCCCGCCCAGTTTGTCCTTCAGCTCCACCACGATCCGTTCGGCGGTTTTTTTGCCCACCCCGGAGATCTGGGAGAGGGAGCGGATATCGCTGCCCACCACCGCCTGGCGGAAGGCTCCCGCATTCATGCCACTCAGGACATTCAGGGCGATCTTGGGGCCGATGCCGCTGACCGTGTTGATCAGCAGCCGGAACAAGTCCCGCTCGGCGGCGCTCATGAAGCCGTAAAGCACATGGGCATCCTCACGGATCGACAGGTGGGTCAGCAGCGTGACCTCCGCCCCGGGCAGGGGCAGCTTGTTGAAGGAGGAAAGGGGGATCAGCACCGAGTAACCCACCCCGTGCACATCCACGATCACCTGCGTGGGGATGGCGGTGACGAGCTGTCCCTTTAAAAATGTGATCATGTCAAACGCGTTTGGGGGTTTCCAGATGGAAGCGGCTGTGGGATTGGGTGTGGGCCAGGGCAAGGGCCAGCGCATCGGCGGCGTCCGGCGCGGGCTGTTCCGTGAGGTGGAGCATGCGTTGCACCATTTTGGCCACCGCATCCTTTTGCGCCGCCCCGTAGCCCACAATGGCCTGCTTCACCTTGCGGGGCGCCATCTCGTGGATTTCGATGCCCGCCTCTGCCACCGCCACCAGGCTGGCCCCCCGGGCCTCGCCCATGACGATCGCCGTTTGCAGGTTCTGGGCGAAAAACAGGCTTTCAATCACGCACAGGGTGGGGCGGTGGGCCTCCACGACCTGGCGCAGGGTGCTGCAAATCAGCACCAGACAGCGGGAATGCTCCCAGGTGGGCGGGCAGCAAATGGCTCCCTGGGCCAGCAGCACCGGGCCGCCTTTTTGCAGCTTGATCACCCCATAGCCAGTGCCGCGCAGGGATGGATCAATGCCCAGGATGATCTGGTGCGCGCTGAGCGCCGGTTTCAGGCCGGTTTGAAGGACCGGAGTCGCCGTCCGTTTTGGCCGGTTGGTGCGGTCCTGCATTTGCGAAAATTGTTTTGGCGTGATGCCCACGGCGGGATTCAAGCACAGCCGGGACCGCACCGCCAACAAAAAGCCGTCGGTCTGGAGGGCATTCCTCCCTTCAGTTTGTGGCCCCCCCCTTTGGCAGCCTGGCAATCTGCCATGCCCGCTCCGCCGCGGTGGTGGAATCCTGCTCGGCCACTGCGGCGACAACCACCACCGAGACAATGGCATAAGCGGCCGCACCGCGAGCATGCCTGATAGAGTGAGCGGTTCCGGCGGCGTGCCCAGCGGCAACCGCAGCCGGGTGCCCGGAGTCGCGTGCCGCCGCAGCGCGGGCAGGCATCATCTTGATCTCGCCCCGGGCCCATGCCCGGGCAGCCTCAATGGCCTGCCTCGGTCGGTCGTCGGTCGGGTGCTGCGCCTCGAAATGATGGCGGACATGCCCGGCGCAATCAGCCGCCCAAAGTGCCAGTGTTCTCTGGTCAAAGGGTGCAAGTCTGCCGGCGTAATCAGCCGTGGCAGTCAGGCCAGGTTTCAAAGGCCGGACAACGCGGATTATGGTGCGTGTTTTGGGTGGCATGGGTTGGAATTCGTGTGCTTCTGAGAGTTTCACATCGGGAGCATGGAGCCAAAGCCCCACCGGGTTTTTCCCGGGTTTTGGATTATCGCAGGTCGTGGTGCTTAGCCAATAGCAAGACCCCCATCGTCATTTTCGAAATGCAGCGTTGAAGCAGTGCCCGAAAAAGGATGGCATGCTTTCACTGGCGAAATGTGAATAGTGGGTTACCTTACGCCCTGATTGTTGGCAACCATATGACAAATATTATTCTGTGGATTTACATCGTTCTGCTCGTGGTGGGTGGCTACATGGGCTACGCGAAGGCAGGCAGCAAAGTCTCGCTGATCATGGCCGGGGCTTTTGCCGCATTGCTGGCGGTTTGCAACCTGGTTCCAAGTCTCCAATTCGGCCGGATCGGTCTGGCTGACATCCTGTTGATTCTGCTGCTTGTGGTTTTTGCCATGCGCCTGTATAAAACCGGCAACTTCATGCCGGCGGGTATGATGCTGGTAGTCACGCTGACCACGTTGGCGGCACGCTTGGTTCTTTACAAGTAAGCCGTCTCGCCTGCCGGCGGGGGGCGCGCATGGCAAACACTGATTTACCAGTTTGGCAGCTGCACGGGGACATCCTTGAGCGCCTGACCAACGGCAACCGCCTTATATTGGCGGCCCCCACGGGCTCCGGCAAGAGCACGCAAGTCCCCCAGATGATTCTGGATGGTGCGAACTTTCGCCTTCCCGCGGACCAAATCCTCGTGCTCCAACCCCGGCGCGTCGCCGCCCGCACCCTCGCCGCCCGCGTGGCCGGGGAGCGTCAGGAAAGCGTGGGGCAATCGGTCGGTTATCAAATCCGCTTTGAGAACGTCACCAGTCCGTTGACCCGTATCATTTTTCTCACCGAAGGAGTGCTTTTGCGTCGCCTGCAGGAAGATCCGTCGCTGAGCGGAGTGGGGGCGATTTTCTTCGACGAATTTCACGAGCGCAATCTGTTCAGCGATCTTGGCTTGGGATTGGTGCGGCAACTTCAGGAAACAACCCGTCCCGACCTGCGATTGGTGGTCATGTCGGCCACGTTGGACACCGACGCTGTGGCGGAGTACCTGCGGGGACCGGGCACAAACCAAGCCTGCCCCATCCTGGTTTCCGACAGCCGCCAGCATCCGGTAGAAACGCGCTGGCTGGGCAGTGAGGGGGACTTGCCCATGCCCGAGCACGCAGCGCTGGCGGTGCGACACATCCTGCAGGCGGCCCTGCCGGGAGACATTCTGGTTTTCATGCCTGGAATGGCTGAGATCAATGCCACGCTGCTGGCCATCGGAGGGCTGGACAGCCCGGAACCGCTCACCCTGATCCCCTTGCACGGGGATCTTCCTCCCGACCAGCAAAACCGGGCGTTTCAGCCGGCTCCCGGCCGGAAAGTTGTGGTCGCCACCAACGTGGCGGAGACCTCGGTGACCATTGATGGCATCCGGCACGTGGTGGATGGCGGGCAGGCCCGCATCGCCCGTTTCGATGCGGAGCGTGGCCTGAACACTTTGTTTGTGGAGCCGATCAGCCAGACCTCCGCCGAGCAGCGACAGGGCAGGGCGGGGCGGACTGCTCCGGGCATCTGCTGGCGGCTCTGGGCTGAGGCTGATCACGCCCATCGGCCACCAAAAATCACCCCGGAAATCCAGCGGAGCGATCTGGCCGAGGTGGTGCTCCTGCTGCACTCGCTGGGCATTTCCCAGGCGGCAGAGTTCCGCTGGCTGGATCAACCCGATCCGGCTGCGGTGCGCGCCGCCGAACAATTGCTGGGCATCCTGGGTGCCCTGCGCGCAGAGCCGTCCGGCTGGAGTATCACCGAAATCGGTCGCCAGATGATGAGGCTGCCGCTTCACCCGCGTTTTTCCCGGATGCTGGTGGAGGCCAAGGCCCGCCGCTGCATTCCGGCGGCCGCCCTGTGCGCCGCCCTCGTCAGCGGCCGGGAGCTATTCACCCGCGTCAGCCGCGAGGAAAAGCACATCTCAGAGGCCCGGGAGTTGTTCGAGGGCGGAGGGGAGTCGGATTTCTTCAAGCTGATCAGGGCCTGGCAGTTTGCCCGTAACCATGGATTCAATTTGGACCGCTGCCGCCGCCACGGGGTGCATGCGCACACCGCCCGCGCGGTGGAGCAAACCTGGCACCAGATTCTGCAACTGGCCCGCGATCTGGTCACTCCGGCGGAACTGGAGCAGGCGGAGAACACCCCGGTTTCAGGGGGCGACGAAGCCATCATGCGCTGCCTTTTGGCCGGTTTTCCGGACCAGGTGGGCCGCCGCCGGGACACCGGCACCCTGGAATGCCTGGTGGCGGGCGGCATCCAGGCCACTCTGGCCCGGGAGAGCGCGGTGCAACAGGCGCCACTGCTAGTCGCCGGAGCCATCCGGGAAGTGGAGGGACGCTATGGCCGCCTGACCCTGATCACGCTGGCCACGGCCATCCGCAGGGAGTGGCTGGCGGAGATGTTCCCAGCCAATTTGTCCACCGCCACCGAATGTGGCTACGACCGTTCGGCGCGCCGCGTCATAGGCCAACGCCTGCTGCGTTACCTGGACCTGGAGATTGCCCGTGAGGCGACGACGGAGATCGATCCGGTGGCGGCTGGTCGCGCCCTGGCACAGGCTTACTTTGAAGGCTATTTCGAGCTGCCACAGTTCACCCATGAGATCCGGCAATTTCTGGTGCGCGTGAAACTGGTGCGCGCCCTCATGCCGGAACTGGGGTTTCCCGACCCCGATCTGGCGGCGGTGGCAGCCTGCCTGTCGCAAGCCCTGTCAGGCTGCATCACAGTGAAGGAGGCACAGGCCCGACCGCTGGCCGAAGCCTTTGACGCCCTCCTGCCATCAGGCAAAGCCGGTTGGGTGAACGACCTTGCACCTGTATCGCTGCCCTGGTTCGAGGGGCGGACGCTCAAGCTCCAGTACCGGGAGGACCAGGAGGATGGCGAGGAGGTGGAGGCCCCAGAGGCCCAGGTCAAGCTGACGGATTGTTTCGGGCTGCGGCAGCATCCGGCCATCTGCGAGGGGCAACTGCCAATCAAGCTATGGCTGACCACGCCGGACGGCAAACGCCTGGAGGGCACCTGCGACTGGTTTGCCTTCCAAAAGGTGACGTACCCGAAACTCAAGCCCGGCCTGTTGAAGAAATTTTCTCAGACAGCCTGGCCATGATTGCGTCAATCTAACGGCGGGGCTATGGTGTTGCCCATGAGTTTGCTGCCATTCGGGGTGCTGGCGCCTTATCGGGCGCGCCATTTTGTGCCAGGCCAGATCACTTGGACCACAACAGCGGATCTTTTGCCGCTGTTTGAAAACCTGGGTGCCAGCTTGGGCCGGGTGACCGATCTGCCCGCGCTGGAGCAATGGCTGCTTCACTGGGGTGAGCTATGCGCCGTCATCGACGAGGAGGGTTCCCGTCGTTACATTGCGATGACCTGCCACACCGATGACGCGGAGGCGGAGAAAAGCTACCTCCACTTTGTCGAGGCCCTGGAGCCGACTCTCAAGGAGGAACAGTTCAAACTGGAGAACGCACTGGTCCGCCACCCGCTGTTTGCCGCCCTGCCAGCGGACCGCTACCAAATGCTGTGCCGACAGGTGCGCGTGCATGTGGAACTCTTCCGGCCGGAAAACATTCCGCTGGAGACTGAGGAGGCCCGCCTGGGGCAGAATTACCAAAAACTGAGCGGCAGTCTGACCGTGAATTTTCAGGGCGAAGAGAAGACCCTCACCCAGATGGTACGCTACCAGGAGGAACCCAAGCGCGAATTGCGCCAGGAAACCTGGGAACTGGTCACGCGCCGAAGGATGCAGGAGCAGGAAAAGTATGAGGATATTTTCGACCAACTCATCAACCTGCGGGGACAGATCGCTGGAAATGCCGGTTTTGCCAACTACCGAGACCACGCGTTTCAGGCGAAGTGCCGTTTCGATTACACCAGTGCCGATTGCGTGGCCTTCCACCAAGCAGTGGAAACCGAAGTGATGCCGCTGGTCAAGGAACTGCATGCCGCACGCCGGCGCAAGCTTCAGTTGCCGGTCTTGCGCCCCTGGGATTTGAGCGTGGATCCTGCCGGTCAGACCCCTTTGCACCCCTTCGATAACGTGGAAGACATGGTGGCCAAGACCCAGGCCATTTTCGACCGGCTTGATCCCAAACTCGCGCATGGGTTTTCCACGATGCGGGAACTCCGGCTGCTGGATCTTGACAATCGGAAAGGCAAAGCCCCCGGCGGCTACCAGAGCACTTTGGCCGAGGCGCGACTGCCGTTTATTTTCATGAACGCAGTCGGGGTGCAGCGCGATGTGGAAACCATCCTCCATGAGGCGGGCCACGCCTTCCACGCCCTGGCCACCCGGGCGGAGGATCTTTACGCCTACCGCTCCGCTCCCATTGAGTTTTGCGAGGTGGCTTCCATGAGCATGGAACTGCTGGGCAATGAGCACCTCGACCAATTCTACAGCCCGGCCGACGCCAATCGAGCCCGCCGTGATCACCTGGAGGGCATCATCAAAATCCTGCCCTGGATTGCCACCATTGATGCCTTCCAGCACTGGATCTACACCCACCCGGGACATTCCCGGGCCGAGCGCGTCACCGCCTGGCTCGACCTTATGGATCGTTTTGGTGGGGAAGTGGACTGGTCGGGATGGGAGGATGCGCGCGCCCGGCTCTGGCACCGGCAACTCCACGTGTTTCTCTATCCTTTTTACTACATTGAGTACGGCATTGCGCAATTGGGGGCGTTGCAAGTCTGGGCCAATTCCCACCAGGACCGTTGTGCCGCTCTGGAATCCTACCAGCGCAGCCTCGCACTGGGTGGTTCCCGGCCGCTGCCGGAACTGTTTGCGGTGGCGGGTTGTCGGTTTGATTTCTCCGCCCGCACCATCCGGCCGCTGATGGAACTGGTTCGACGCCAACTGGCCGCTCTGCCGTCCACCTGATCAACCGGACGGAAATTCCCGGGCCAGCCACACCGTAAACCCCGCCAGAGCCCGGGCCCGGTGGCTGATGCGGTTCTTGGTGGTTTCACCCAATTCCGCAAAGGATGCTGTGTGACCTTCGGGTATAAACAGCGGGTCATATCCGAAGCCGCCCCGGCCCCTCGGGGATTTCTCCAGATGCCCTTCGCAGGCCCCTTCAAAAAAACGGCAGGGGCTGCTGCCGCCGTATGTAGAAATCACCTGCACGGCCAGCACGCAACGAAAGCGACCGGTGCGCTTTTCCCGGGGCACTCCCGCCAGCAGGCGCAGCAGTTTGGCATTGTTCTCGGAATCGGAACTGTTGCCAGTTCCAGGGGTGTCCAACGCCGCAAACCGCGCGGATTGGACGCCGGGTGCCCCTTGAAGATGATCCACCTCCAGACCGGAATCGTCCGCCAGGACCAGCAACGGCAACGGGCCGGGCAGGGGAATGCCGGCACTGAGGATAAAGCGCGTCAGCGTTGAGGCTTTCTTTTCCGCGTTGCCGGCAAAGGTTGGGGCATCCTCGTCCACGGTCGGCGATCCGGAAATATCCGCCAGGCTCAGGACGGTGAAACCCGCGGGCAACAGCGCCGCTATCTCCCCGGTTTTGTGGCGGTTCCGGGTGGCAATCAGAATGGTGGGCATGAGTGACCGGGAGTTACTTGGTTCCGCTGCGGCCCGGCTGGATCACCATCACCCAATCACCAGCGGCCACGGTGGGAATCATGACCGTGGTGGTGCCCAGCACCGCCACCGCCGGTCGGCGCTCGCCGGTGCGCGGATTGAACCAGTTAATGGTTGGCGAGCCTGGCATGTCGGTGAGCACGCTGAGCTGCAATTCCACCATGCCCTCATTCGGCACATATGCCACGACCAGATCCTTTTCCGGCGATCGGGAAACCGAGATGAACAGCCGGGGATCCTGCAGGCCCGGTTGGCGGGCCACCAGTTCCGGGGCCGGACGCAGTCGCCAGAAGTCGATTCCACTGAAAAAATTGGCGGCGAGCGTCATTTGCCGGGCGGCGGGCATTTGGAGCGCCTGGCGCCAGGGCAGGGGAACTCCGGTGTAGGGGTGGTCGGTCGGCGTGCGCGTGCCGTCGTCCCAACCCCAAATGCCATGGCCACCGTAAGTGATGCCGGCAGTGGGATTTGCCAGCAGGGACCAATAGTGGGCACGCCGCACCTCGTCGCTGGTGATGGCCTGGTCGCGCGGCCCATGATTCTCATAGGGAGCCTCCAGGCTGATAAAGGGCTTGGCCGGTTCGCTGTTCCAGTCGCGGGTGGCTGGTCCCATCGTCATCCAGCGCAGGTTGTCGGCCCCCGTGCTGTGTCCACTCTGATATCCGTAGAAATCCATCCAGGCCTCGTTTTTAAACTCATTCCACACCCACATGCGCCCACCCGGATGCACCGTGACTGGTGCGTGGGGCAGGGAACCGAAGACAGCCCGCCCGATGCGCCGCCACTTTTCGGCCTTATCCCCGCGGTAATCGCCATCGCCATTGAGAATCCAAGTCACCTGATTGGCCCCCCAGCGGGCGACCATGTAGCGGCAGAGAATGATCGCCTGATCCTCGGGCAAAGAGACGCCCGGATTGATGCGGGGATTGGACCCGCCATTGATCGCCCACAGCATCACGGGCACGCTGAGCAAGCCCGCCTTGTTCATGGCGTCCACTTTCTGATCCAGGCGCTGGAAGAATTCTGGATTGATATCGATCACTTGGTTGCCGGTGTAAGCCGGTAGTCCTTTGGCATCACCATCCGGTGCGGCGCGCCACTGGGTGGTGACCCATTGCACCGCCGTGAATTTCTGGGTGGCTCGTTGCAGCAAGTAGTATTGCCAATCCTCTGGGTTGGATACCAAGGGGCCGTTCCATGCGGTATCTGCCAGCCAGAAAAACGGGGTGCCATCGCGGTGTTCCAAATGTCGGCCACTGCGTGCCACCCGCACCGGTCCATGGGTGGTGAACGCGGTCTGGTGCCGGGGTGCCGTGCAAAGGAAGGCCCCGGTGCGTTTGTGCAGGCCCAGGTTGGTGTTGTCGGAACATTCGGTCTCATACCGCCACGGACCCGCCTGGTCCGGCGCGAAGCGAATCCTCCAAGTCAGGCTGCCATCCCAGAAACCAAGCACGGTCTGCTTTTCGCCCACAGGAGATGTGAACGTGGCCTTGAGCGTGGCTTGGTTGGGTGCGTTGGTGTAGAAAACCGTGCTGCCGATGGTGATTTCATACTTGTCCCACTTGGGCACCAAGGTTTGTTTGACCGGCTGGCTGACACAACCCGTTAGAAAAGCAGAACCGGCGATCAATGCCAGGAACAGGCCGTTAACACGCCGCCAAGAAAACCAAACATCTTGTTTCATACAATATCGCAAAGCAGATGTATCAGAACCAAATGCACAGGAAAAAGCAATCCAAACAACGAGGCTCTCCAAGTCTTTTCGAGAAAGAACGTGGCGTATACATATCTTCGCACAATGTATGTTATATTCAATAATGTGGTGTGCCTACAAAACAAAAAGCCCGCCGGTCCTCCGGCGGGCTTGGGTAAGTGAATGATCAATCAGTTGCCGTCGTCACCAATCGCTTCGACGGGACAGCCTTCTTTGGCTTCCTTGCATTGACCTTCTTCTTCCGGGGTTGCCGGTTGCTTCGTCACGAAGGTGTAGCCACCATCCTCATTGCGCATGAAGTTGTTGGGGGCGGTTTCGCGGCAGAGATCGCAGTCGATGCACTGATTATCGACGAAATATTTGCCAGCCACGTTCTCGGGATACTTGTTCGCTTTATCGGCCATAATTTTTCTATTGGTTAAAAATTTTGTGGTTCTTTTATGCTTGGCGGTCCAGCCCTTGGCAAGCCTCAATTCTTTAATTTTTTGGCCAGAGTCTGTTCAGGATCAGCTCAGATTTTAAGGACGGCCACCGCCTGGCGGGCGGCGTCCAGAAGTGGGCCGGGGATCACCCCCAAAAACAGAATGGCCACGAGGCAGATGACCAGCACCAACCGCAAAGCCACGGGAACCTCAATGGCGGAAAGATTTGTCACCTCGGAGGACCAGTAGATGGCTCGGATGATCCCAAAATAGTACCAGAAGGAAATCACCACTCCCACGACGGCCACCGCCGCCAATCCAAAATAATAGGAGGTGTGCATCCCTTGGGCCACCACGGCCTTGATCAGGAGGAATTTTCCGAAGAAACCCGCCAGCGGCGGCACCCCAGCCAGGGAAACCATGGTCACGGTCAGGCAGGCGGCCAGAAATGGCGAGCGCTGCCCCAAACCGGCGAGGCAGGAGACATCCTCCCCCTCCACTCGTTCGGTCACCAGGGCGATGACCGTGAATGCCGCCATCAGGGTGAACATGTAGCCGGTCAGATAGTAGAGAATGGCCGCCGATCCATCGGCCGACCATGCGGCCAAGCCAAGCAGCAGGTAGCCAGCGTTGGCGATGCTGGAGTAGCCCAGCAGACGCTTGAGGTTGCGCTGCGGGATGGCGCAGAGGTTGCCGTACAAAATGGTCACCACCGCCGCCACCACGACCAGCTTATGCCAGTGGGCAGCCAGAGCCGGCAAGGCGGTGTAAAGCAGGCGCAGCAAGAGGACAAAACCCGCCGCCTTGGAGCCGGTGGCCAGAAACGCCGTTGTCGGGGTGGGCGCACCCTGATAAACATCCGGCGCCCACATTTGGAACGGCACCGCCGCCACCTTGAAACCCAGTCCCACCAGAACGAAGACCAACCCGGCCAGCAGGATGGGTGAACCCGCCAGGGCCGGCTGGGTGGCCAACGCGCGCGCCAGCCCATCAAAAGACATGGTGCCCACCGCGCCGTAGATCAACGCGATGCCATAGACCATGAAACCAGAGGAAAGCGCACCCATGATCAGGTATTTGACCCCGGCCTCCAAGGAAGCCAGCCGATTACGCTGGAAGCCGACGAGAACGTAGAACGAAACCGTGATCAACTCCAACGCCACGAACAGCAGGGTAAAATGGTTCACCGAGGAGGCAAACATCATGCCGGTGAGGGCCAGCAGGATCAGGCTGTAATACTCCGTGATGCCGGAGCGCAACCGGCCGCTGAACGAGGTCGCCAGCAGCAGCACCAGCACGCCCGCCGCGAGGAACAGGCGTTTGAAGAACAGCGCCAGCGGATCCAGCACATAACAGCCGCCAAAAGCCAGACTCACTCCCCTGCCCTCCACCAGGAAACTAAACCCCAGCACCAGGGCCAGCGCGAAGGCCGCCGCATAACCGAGCTGGGTCTTGCGCTCAAGCGGCGTCACCAAGTCAAGTAGCAACAGGCCCAGGCCGAGCAGGGCCACCGCCATATCCAAACTGATCAATGAAATATTCATCCCGAAATTATGCTGGCCGTTTATCTCGGTTTCAGGGTGGTGCGGCCCACCGCCGGGCGTTTTTTGGCCCCCTCCTCCAGAGTGGTCAGGGAGATGATGGAACGGGCCGCCGGCTCAATCCTGCGCGTCAACAGGCCCGGCAAAAAGCCGAACAGCAACAGGGCAGCCAGCAGCAAGGCGAACGGCAGCCTCCGCCAGAGGCCGGTGGCATCCGTCAACCCGCTCCAGCGGTCCGATAGCTCCCCGTGCAACAGGGTGCGCACCGCACCCAGCATGTAAACGGCGCCCACGATCAGCGCGCCCCAAAGGGCCAGCACCACATGGAAACCGAAGTCGTGCCATGCGCCAAAGAACACCAGCGCCTCACCGACAAAGTTGGCAAAGCCCGGGAGGCCGCACCCGGCCAGCAGGGCCATCACCATGGCCGCTCCGATGAAGGGCATCTGCCGCAGCAGGCCTCCGAACTGCCGCATCTCCAGGGTGCCCGCCTGCTCACGCAACCAACCGCTCAGGGCGAACGTCAACGCGGCCAGGAGACCGTGGGCTATCATCACCATCACCGTGCCGGTCAGGCCCAGCACGTTCAGGCTGGCGATGCCCAGAAACGCAAAGCCCATGTGCGCGACGCTGGAATTGCCAATGAGCAGATTCAAATCCTTCTGCCGCATGGCCACCCACCCGCAATAGAGAATATTCCCCAGACAAAGGATGGCCAGAATGTGCATCCACGCGGCCGCACCGGTCGGGGCCAGCGGCAGCGCCACCCGAATTAGGGCGTAGAGGCCGAACTTCTTGAGCACGCCGGCGTGCAGCATGGCCGTGGCCGTCGGCGCGCACCCATATCCCAAGGGTGCCCAGGTGTGAAACGGCCACAGGGAAACCAGAATGCCGAAACCGAACAGCAGCAAAGGGAACACCAGGTTTTGCACCGAGTCCGACAACGGATGCCGACGCAGGTGCTCCGTGAGCGACACCAAGTCGAAGGTGTTCGCCCCGGATTGGACGCAGAGCAGCACCAAGCCGACCAAGGCAATCAAAGCCCCCAGGCTCAGGTACATCGTGATCTGGAAGGTGGCGTAATTCTTGCGCTCCCCGTGACCCCACACCCCGATCATGATGAACGTGGGCACCAACGCCAGTTCGTGGAAGAAATAGAGGAAGAACATGTCCAGGGAGGCGAACGCCCCCAGGATACCGCCGATCATGACCAGCAGCAGTAGGTAATACTCCTTCTCCAACCGCTTGATCTCCCGGCTGACACAGGTGGCGGCGAAGGCCACGATGACACCCATCAGCAGCATGCCGACATTGATGCCATCCACCCCCACATGATAGCTGATGCCGAGGGATTCCACCCACGGGATCTTTTGGACAAACTGATAGCCCGGCAACCCGGGATCAAAAGCCAGGAAAAGGCGCACCCCGGCCACGAGGTTGAGGAGGCCGGCCAGCAGCGCCACACTGCGGATGACAAACCGGTAGTTGCGGGGGATCAACGCGATGATCAGCGCGGCCACCAGCGGTATGATTAAAAGGCTCGAAACCATGGATGTACCCTAGTGAATCAGCACGAAATAAAGCACCACCACCACCCCGCCCACAAACAGGAGGGCGTAGGTTTGCAGGTTGCCGGTTTGCAGGAGACGCAAAGCCCGGCCAGCGAGTTCGGTGCTGCCGTGCGTGCCCCGGACCACCAGGCCCGCGATCAACCACCGGTCCACCCAATCGGCGACCGTGGCGATCGCCTCGTGGGTCAGTTCAATGATGCCCGCATACAATTCGTCAAAAAAGAACCGGCGCCGCATGGCCGCTGCCACCGGTCCCAACCGGGCGGGCAAGGGATCCACCGCCGCGCCCCGGTAGCAAAGAAAGCCCAATCCGGCCCCGACCAGCGTGGCTGCCAACCCACCAATGGCCGCCTGGGGCGCATGTTTAAACGGTCCGATGATCTGCTCCAGAACCGAAGCGGCATGGACGTGTTCCATCTTCACGAACATGGAACCTACCAAGGCGTCAATGCCGAGAAATCCTCCGATCACCGAAAAAACCGCGAGCACCCGCAACGGCCACACTATCACCCCGGGACTTTCATGGGCGTGCTCAGCATGTTTGTTCCTGGGTTTCCCCAAAAAGGCCACCACGAACAGACGGGTCATGTAAAAGGCGGTCAGCGTCGCCACCCCCACCGCCAGGACAAAGAAGAATTTGCTGTGGTTAAAGGCCTGCGCCAGGATGGCATCCTTGCTGTAAAACCCGCTCAGCGGAGGCACTCCGCAGAGGGCCAGGGTGCCGACGAGAAAGGTCCAAAAGGTGGCGGGCATGCGCTGGCGTAAACCTCCCATCTTCCAGATGTCCTGCTCATGATGCACCGCCAGGATCACGGAACCGGCACCCAGGAAAAGCAGCGCCTTGAAGAAGGCGTGCGTGGCCAAGTGAAACATTGCCGGGGTGGGGCCAGCCAAGCCCACGGCCATGACCATGTAGCCCAACTGGGAAAGCGTGGAGTAGGCGAGAATGCGCTTGATGTCATCCTGCTGCACGGCAATAAAGGCCGCCAGCAAGGCGGTGAAACCACCCAGCCAGGCGATGATGTCCAAGGCCGTGATCCCTTGCAGGAAAGCGAGGCTTTCAGGCCAGGCCGGCACCACCTTGAACAGGAAAAACACCCGGCACAACATGTACACACCCGCCGCCACCATCGTGGCGGCATGGATCAGGGCGCTGACGGGTGTGGGGCCTTCCATGGCATCCGGCAGCCAGACGTGCAGCGGGAACTGGGCTGACTTACCCATGGCACCGCAGAAAATCAGCACCCCGGCCAGGCTGGCCATGGAGCCGAGCGCCTCCGGGCTTTTGACCAACCGGGCCGCCACCTCGTCAAACTTCACCGTCCCCAGAATGCCCCAGATCAAAAGGATGCCGATCAGAAAGCCGAAATCACCCAGGCGAT
>CAIYYI010000555.1 GCA_903930345.1 uncultured Verrucomicrobiota bacterium | reverse complement strand
CTGCCGAGCCGTTTCCGAAGTTCCATATTTCTGTTTTCAGCTTTCCAAATTTCTACTTTTCCCCTGTGTTTCCATGCGCCGCCACGAAACAGGGTGCCAAAAGGTGCCAAAAGGTGCCAGAAAGTGCCAGAAAGTGCCAAAAACCACAGCCTGACTCGAGTATGCCTGGTTTCCGTGGTCGGTTCCAGGCGACTAAAAACGGTCCGATATTGGTCAGAAACAGTCCGGTTTTGGACTCGCTCTTTGACATCGTTCCTGGTGTGCTGCGCCGAAGGTCCGGGAGATTGTTTACCCCGGCAGGATGGAAATCTAAAACCTGGTGGGGTGAGGCTCCTGCCTAACCGCGTACAACGTCCACTTTCTGCGGTTGCAAGTGTCGAGTTTGGCTCCGCTGGCAACTGGTAAAAACCGCCAAAAAACTTGACACCTTCCAATGATTATCAGATTTTCATTCTTAATTCCTTGTGGGCGTTTAGGAAAGCTTGTCTGAGTTTGAGGCACCGTTGGGACGTATGAAGCGGTATTTACATCGGTCAGCACTGATTGCCTGCCTGCTGTCGGCACTGTTTCCGGCACTGGTGCGGGGTGAATTGACGTTGGCACCGGAAACCGCATCAGCAGCCGTTTTTTGTGGGACAAATCGCCCGGTGTCGATCATGCTTTCGAATGCCGGAGCGGAGTCTGTCAAAACCAGGCTTGGCTGGCGCCTGCTGCAAGTGGCCGGTACGGTGGTGGCCCCGGTCGGGGCCGGGGAAGACAGCGCTTTGGAGGTGCTGCCGGGTCAGAAAGTCCTTCGCACCATCCCGGTGACCGTTCCCGAGTGCCGGGGCCTCACCCGTTTTTTGGTGCAATGGAAATCAGGAGCCCAGCAGGCGATTGGCACCAGCGAACTTCTGGCCATTCCTGCGGATTATCTCAAAGGCTTGGCCGGCGTGGCCTCGCAGAAGCCCATTGGAGTGTGGGACCCGCAAAACCGATTGAAACCGATGCTGACCAGGTTGGGTGTGCAGACTTTTGATGTGGAACGTGAGGGTTATGGAAGCTGGGAGGGCGCATTGGCCATATTCGGTCCGTTTGCTAGCCGCGAGCAAGCCTCCGGCAAAGCTGCTGAAGCCATGGGTGCCTTGGCGAAGGCCGGCCGGGCGGTGCTTTGGATTGATCCGCCCAGCAAAGGCCTCCGGTTGGAACCAGCTTCCCGGTGTGTACGGCAGGGCCAGGGCACGGTGGTGATGGTTCTCGATGACCTGGTGCGGTCAATTGATGAAAACGCCCTGTCCCAGATCAATCTACTGCGCCTGACTGAGCAGGCGGTGAACCCGAAAAAGTTTGAGCAATTGCCAGGCAACCCTTGATTACCCATGAAAAACCTCATTCGTTTCATCCTCGTAATGCTGCTGTTGGCCAGCGTGGCCAGCCAGGGTGCAGAACCGGCTGTGATATCCGTGGCGGTGTTTGACTTTGAGAGCAAAGACGAAAATGTGAAGGACCTCGGCGCAAAAGTGTCGGTCTTGATCAACGTCAACCTCTCTGCCGAACCCCATCTGATGCTGGTGGAGCGGACTGAATTGGAGAAGGTGCTGGGGGAACAGGAGCTGGGCCTGTCCGGGACCGTCACTGCCAACAGCGCAGCCAAAGTTGGACAACTGACCGGGGCCAAAGTCTTGGTTACCGGCCGAGTCTTTAAGTTGGATCAGGACACGGTGGTGGTGGCCAAGGTGTTCAGCGCGGAGACTAGCCGGGTCTTTGGTGAAACGGTCAAAGCGCCCAATGCCAATGTGGCGGATCTGGCGGCAGGCCTGGCGCAGAAAATCGCCAAAATCATCAAGGAGAAAAGCGATGCGTTGGTGGCCGTGACCATCTCCCGCGAGGAAAAGGTGAATACCCTGGTGAAGTCGCTCCCTCCCGGAAAACGTTCCTCGATCAAAATCCGCATTCCCGAACAGCATTTTGGCACGCCGGTGATTGATCCCGCAGCGGAGACCGAGTTGTCGCTGATCTTCCAAAAGGCGGGCTTCACCCTGGTGGACGACCAGTCCGGGACCAAGCCGGATTTGGAGATCAGCGGCGAGGCCTTCAGCGCTTTGGGCATGCGCAAGGGGAATCTGATCTCCTGCAAGGCGCGGGTGGAGATCAAGGTGCGGGATCTGCGTGGTCAAAAGCTGCTGCTGGCTGAGCGCCAGCACAGTGTGGCGGTGGATCTGGCTGAGCAGACGGCGGCAAAACTGGCGCTTCAGCAAGCCGCCTTGGAACTGGCCGGCCGGCTGCTGCCCGCTTTGTGTAAGTAAAGGACAATCAATGCCCAAATTGTGCTGTATTATCCTCCTGCTGTGGCTGGGGATATGGGTGAAAGCGGCTGAGCCCGCCGCCGCGTCGGCGATCAAGCTGGCGATCATCGCCCAACAACCTGAGTTGCAGGTTGTCAATGAACTGTTGACGGCGGAATTGACAGCGGATGGCCGATTGCAGTTGTTGGAGCGAGCCGAGATTGAGCGGTTGCAAAAGGAGCAAAACCTGTCTGCCACCCAGCAAGGCAACTTTTTGCGCCTGGGGCAGGTGCTGGGCGCCGATGGTCTGCTGATTCTGGAGCACCGGAAACGGGGACGCGATTCCGCCCTGGTGCTGGTGCGGTTGGTGGCGGTGAAACCGGGGGTGGCACTGGCTGAGTTTGATTTGCCGTGGCCGGTGCCCAACGCTTTCCGATGGATTAAAGGCATCAGCCAACAACTTTCACCGCACCTTCCCAAACTAAAATTATTACCTCAGGAAGCCATTCCCATTTCCGTCCTGCAAGTGCGTTCAGCCATATCCAGTTCCCAAGCCAACCAGGTGGATTGTGACATGACAGCGCTGCTGCTGCGCCGACTGATTCAAGAGCCTTCGGTGGTGGTGCTCGAGCGTCGTCGGTTGGAATTGTCGCAGGAAGAAAAAGAGCGGAAGGAAACAGGAGGGGAGTCGTTTTGGGCCGGCCAATACTTGGTGGAAGGGACCATTGATAACAAGGGTTACGACCCGCAACAGACGACGATAACCGGGCGGATCACGCCGCCGAAGGGCGGGGCGGTAGTTGAATTTGAGGTGGCGGGGCCGCGGACCGATGCCAATCTGGTCATAGAGGCCATGGTGCAGGCGATTCTTAAGGAGATAAAAGTGAAGAGCGCCTATAATCCAGTTGCCAACGGGGATGCCGAGGCCAGGAGATTCCTTGCGGAGGCGAGGGCGAGCTTCCAATTGGCGAAGCACCTCACCGCCAGTCAGGCGGCCGAGTCGGCCTGGGCCCTGGGTTTGCAGGATTTTGAAACCGCCAAACTCCGGGTGCTAAGCACTTTGGCACTGCTTAACGCGGAATGCCGTCCAAAACAAGGGGGTGTTTTTATTGTTGGGAAGTATCCTTTTACGACGGAAGCGGCCCGGTTGGCGACCAAAGCCTGCACGGCCTATCTGGAGTGCGAACGCCTGGGGTTGGTCAGTCAAGTGCCAGAGCAGGTGAAAAATGACGAATTGCTCCCGCAACTGGAATGGCGGGTGGTCGGGAGCCAGTTGTTGTCTCAGGTTGCGGAGGCTCTCAACATGGCGTATTGGGACACCAACAGTATTGTTCACAAGGAAGCCCTGGCGGAACTGCGTGGCCTGGCGAGGGAGGTGACTGAACTGGTCAAAGGTTTACCTGCGGCGGAAGTGCGGCATTGGAATCTGGTTTGCAGCAATGAAATACGTGCCATTATGCCATCACCCCGAAGACCCACGGCTCTGCCGCCCGAGCAATTAAAGCGGATGCAGGAATGGGATGCCAGCAGAAGGGCCAGCAGTTACCGGG
>CAIYYI010000554.1 GCA_903930345.1 uncultured Verrucomicrobiota bacterium | reverse complement strand
GCTCGCAAGCGCCTTCGGTGGTGAAGCGCTCCTCCAGTTCAATCAGGTTCGCCGGATAATCCTCATCCATACAGACCAACCACTACTGGTTGGGGTCACTGGAGTCAACTAAATAGGCAGTTTGCTTCATAGCAGTGTTGGCAAAGGTTCATCCGCTAACAGCAGGGTTAATCAGGGATTGCATGCAGGACATGGTAGCGGAGTGAAATGGGCTTATCAACAAGGCGCCTGGAGATTTAGGAATTCCGGAAGGTGGTCGAGGATCGTGTCTTTGTCTCGGGAAGGCATTTTTTCGTGACCCGGTGACCCGCCACGGGTGAGTTTTCTCTGAAAGCGGAATATTTCTAACGACACTTCCTGCGCAGCCCCTTAATTCTACCTTTCGCACCGGCCAACTGACAAAGAACAGCCTTCCCAAATCGCTCGCTCTGATGGGCTGGCTACCCGCTGGCGAACCACAAATTCCAGGGGAGGTCTGCTTCCAACCCCAAATCCAGGTCATGCGCCAGTTCTTTGAGCGTCACCTGGCCCAGGCGCATCTTCTGGCTGTGCAGCGCCGCGTAGGCGTTAAACAGCACAAAGGCCAGACACAGGATGAGCATCTGCGCCAGCATGGCCACGGGATCGTGATGGTAACAATGCTCCAAGTGATAATGTTGGGTCAGCTCATTGAAGGTTTTATTCTCAATGCCCCAGCGCAAGTGGCCACCCTGATAAATGACTCGGGGTGGATAGCCTTGGAGTTCTTCGCTCGCCATCCACCACCAATCGCTGGCTTGGGGCTGGCTGATTTTCTTTCCGCCGGCGATTTTCTTCTCCATCCACGTTTCGTGCGCGTGAACCACCCACACCCCGCGGCCATAGGTCTGGCTGAATTCCAAGTCCTTGACCGGCCGCAATTGCACGTCCCGCTTTCGTTGTTCATCATGAAATCGCAAGGCGGGTTCCTGCCCCGCGCCCAAGGCCTGCGCCTCTTGCAGCACGCCCATCCGCTCCTGTTTGAGCACCACGATCCAAGCCCAGCCCAGTTTGTCCACCGCTTTCAGAAACGGCCCCTGCACATACCAGCTATCGACCGTCACGGCGTCAAAAAAACGCGCCCCGTAAACCCGGCGGATGCGTCCCAGCAAACGCAAGGCGGCCCCGGCCTCCCCTTCGCCGGGGCGGATGCCCTCCAGATCCAGCAGCACGTTGAGTTTGGGCCCATTGATCTGGGCGAAGACGTAGCGGTGATAATATTCCGTGACGGTCTGTTGGCGGCCCTCCCCGTCGGTCTCCTGGATTTCCCGCTGACAACAGGCCGGACAACAGCGGCTGCGGCTGGCAAAGTGTTCGTTGGCGTCCAGGCTCAGGAAGAGCAGGCCGTTGATTTTGCAGCTTTCCACGGCCTTGTTGGCTTTGAGCCGCCGGTTCACCTGGAAGAGCGTCGCCCGCAGATCCGTCAGGTTAAAGCGTTCAGCCACATAGCCAAACACATCGTCGCTGATGGGCTTGGGCCAATGGATCAAATTCCGCCAGCGCCGCCGTTTGGTCTGCTTGGACAAGTCCAGATAGCTGCCCACCCGCAAGATCCCGCCCATGAGCAGGCTCAGGAACACGGCGCGGGTGGGGATTTGCGCGTAGGGCCGCTGGTCGCGCACGGCGCGAATCAGGCGCCCCAGGCCAAACACCTTGGTGGCGTAACCCAGGAACTGCGCCAGCTCGTTCATGCCTCCCCCGGCGGCTCGCCGCGGCGCAGCAGCTCCTGATTGATCTGGCTGATCTCATCCAGCGTCCCCTGGGCTTGGGCATAGGCGGCCAGGCCGCGGCGGGCCTGCTCGATTTGCTCCGGGGACTTGAGCAGCAGGGATTGGACCTGGCCTTTGCCAAAACAGCGTTTGAGATAAAAGAACGGGCCGTGCTTGGAGCCCTCGGTGCGGCAGCGGCACTTGGCTTTGCCGCATTTGACGAAACACTCGATCAGGGAGGCGTGCAGAATGTCCGGGGAGAGCTGGAAGGAGCGCAGGAGATGGGCCTTTCGCTGGCGCAGGGCCAGGGTGGGTTTGCGCTGGAGCGGCGATATCTTGAACATATATATAAACAAGATACCAAAAGGCGCGGCCAAAACAAGCGAAAAAGAAAATGATCGTTATTCCGAAAATGCCGCAACCTCTTGCAACAGCCTAAATTGAATCCAGCTCTTTACCCACCTTCCGGAATCGCTGCTGGAGATGTTTTTGGGATAGCCACGACTTTTTCCTGTTCGCGTGCATGGCTTTCAGAGCAGGCCATCCGCGATCTGCGTGAAACCGACCACAAACCAGACGGCCATAAACAGGCCCCAGAGCACCGACAGCAGGATCTGCCCAGGACGGTTTTTGATCTTCAGCGGCAGGACGATCAGCGTGGCTCCCAGGAGGGTCAAACCGGCCGCCAATGTCCAGCTGAACGACCGGAGGCCGGCATTGGGAAAATCGACGAACCGGACGAGGGCCACTCCCCAGGGGCCGAGGAAGTTGGCCAGCGCGGCCACGACATGCTGGAGGGGCGTAATGGGGGCATCATCAGGGGCCGCCACGAGGTGGAGGACGACGAACGGCAGGCTGATCACCAGCAGGATCGCAGCGAATAGGACGAGAATTTTTCCGGGGCGCATGATGCCTCCGATAATGGCGTGCCATTGACTCAGCGCCGGGCGCTAAAACGGGGGTGAAATCCGAAACGGAGCAAAACCTGCTGCCACCACCCGATCTGCTCCAGACCAGGTGCCTGGGGTTGAGAGGAAACCCGAATGATGATCGTTGTGTCAACGTAGCCGCTTATCGATGTGCTGCTGACGGAGGTGAGAACAGGGCTGCCTCTCTCTTCGGCGGTGACGGCGGCGCTGGATACAGCGAGGGTTGCCAACAGCGTCATCAGGGCCACGGGTCTGGGCATCTTCATAAGCGTACGGAAATCTTCCAACCGTTGATCAGCAGCGGCTACGTGCAGTAGCCTTATGCCTTCCTGAATGGCATGTCAAGAAAAGGGTCTGAAAAGGGTCTGAAATGCCACGGGTACAGGAGATGGAGATCAGGTGCGGTCTATTCCCTCACCACGGCGCACTCCCCATCGGGGCGCCTTTGGCCAGGTCGGTCGGCGACTGGCGGGGAGGATGGAAACGCCGAAAAAGTTTAACCGCAGAGAGCAAAGAGGGAAAATGGCAGTAAAACTGGGAAGTGGCAGGGTCTACTACAGATTGCGGAGCAATGCGGATGGGGCAGGGCAGGCGAGGCGATCACCCGGCCTCCGACTTCACGGAGCGGAGAAGCGTCCTGGAAACGTGTTCGTCCTCCGGTTTGAAGAACACAACATTCCCGGCGGGCTTCACAATGCGCAAGCAACCGCAGTGTGAACACTGGTAGATCGTGGTCAAAAGCCGTATATCGCAACCCGGAGGTTTGGTGCATGACACCATGAACTGATCCCAGTCTTCATCGGCAACCATCCGGGCCTTATAGGGCAGAGCATCGGTGTTATCAGTCAGGATTTTTCCGCACAGGCACATGAATTTCATATAGCGCAAGATCAGGTCCGCCAGCTTTGCCAGAGGAGTTTGGCGATAAGGGCCAGGACCATGGTCAGGAACACCGGCCGAACCAAAGCGGTGCCCCGGGTGATGACACAATGCGCCCCGAGCCAGGAGCCGGCCAGCTGGCCGGCCGCCATGACCAGCCCGGCTGCGAACAGGACGTTGCCCGCGAGCAGAAAGGCCGCCAGCGAGGCGATGTTGCTGGCGAAGTTGAACAGCTTGGTGTGAGCCGTGGCGCGCGTGAGGTCGTAGCCCAGCCAGAGAATGAGAGCCATGGTCCAGAACGTGCCGGTGCCGGGGCCGAAGAAGCCGTCATAAAACCCGATGGCGAGGCCGAAAAGGAAATAGAATGTCGCGGGCTGCAAACGGGCGCGGCCGGGCGCCGTGCCGGCCCGGGGCTGCAACAGGAGGTAAAGAGCGATGCCGGCCAGCAGCCAGGGAAGGCCGCGCTGGAGCAAGGCCTGTGACAGGCATTGCACGGCCAGTGTGCCGAAGACTGCGCCGACGAAGGAGCAGATGACGCCGGCCCAACAGGCGCGAACGTCAACCAGACCCGCGCGGGCGTAGTGCCAGGCCGCGCTGCCCGACCCGAAACTTGCCTGGAGCTTGTTGGTGCCCAGTGCCAACTGGGGCGGCAACCCCAAATTCAGCAACACGGGGATGGTGATCAAGCCGCCACCACCGGCAATGGCATCCACAAAACCGGCCGCCAAGGCGGTCAGGAAGAGTACCGGGTAATGGATGGGATCGATCACGGGGGAAGGCAACTCAGGCGGGAGGGTGACCGCGGGTGTTGACGAGATACACCCCGGCCAGCGTGATGCCTCCGCCCACCAGGGCCATGCCGGAAGGCAGCTCATCCAGCAGCAGCCAGCCGAGGGATACCGAGGTGAGGGAGACGAGGAACATCCAACTGGCAACCCGGGCCATCGGTATTTTGGTGATGGCATAGGAAAACAGGGCATAGCACAGGGCGCCCGGCACCAGCCCCAGCAGTGCCACCTTGAAGGTGGCCAGCGCGGGGGCGGCGGCGACGGTGGCCGGCAGCCCGGCCCCAAAGGGCAGCAGGCCGAGGGTGCCGGCCCAAATGGTCCAGGTGGTGACCTCCAAGGGAGCGTAGCGTTTCAGGAGACGCTTGTTCAGCAGGCTGTAGGTGGCGGCACAGACGGAGGCGGCAAGGACCAACACAGCGCCCAGGCTGAGCTGAATAGCCTTTCCGGCCCCCAGAGTGGTGGTGCCCACCCCGGCAAACGAAAGGCCGATTCCAAACCAGCCGATCCAGGTGAGCTTTTCCGCGAAAAAGAAGCGGGCCCCGAGCGTGACCATGACGGGGATGCAGGCGGCGATCAGGGAGGCAGTGCCGGCCGCCACGGTCTGCTCCCCCACGTTGATGCAATAGTTGTAGAGGGTGAAGCCGGACAGGCCGAGGAGGAGGGTCAGCGGCCAATCACCCCGGGCGGGAAGCTTTGCGCCCCGCCACAGCCAGATCGGCAGCAGCACCGCCGAGGCCACGAGGTAGCGGCCCAGGGCGAGCGGCCCGGGCTCATAGAAGCGCACCGTGTCGCGGATGCCGACCCAGGCCCAGCCCCAGCCGAGCACGGCGACCGCCAAGCTGAGCGTGACCAGCCAGGGGACGGCCGGGGCGGCGGGTTTCAGATCGGGGCTTTGAGCTTTCAATGGCGGTCACTTCCGGTTGGTGCGCTGGACGTCGGTATTGGAATCAAAGGCTGGGCCCCGGGTGTCGCCGGGCGGCAGGAGACGATTGAAAGTGGGCAGACGCAGGCGGTACTCATCCTTCACCAAACCAATTTGCGCGAAGGGAATGGGTTTGAAGGCGGGGAGCCGTTTGGGCACACCGGAATCCGGGCGGAGGCTGAAGTCCAGTTTTTCCGCGTTGATGAACCCGGCTTCGGCGGCGGTCAGAGCAAGGTTGTCGCGCAGGGTGTTGGCCGCCAGTTCGTCCGGGCGGGCGCTGAAGTGAAAGGGGGTGGGGCAGTCCACGGCGAGGTTCAGTTCCACGAGGTTGCCGGCCGGAATATCCCGGCGGCCGGAGAGCAAGGAGGCAAGGGTTGGGTAGCGAGTGCTCCAGGGCGGCTGCTGCGGGTTGGCAGACTGGAGGCGGCGCACCAGGTTCTGGTTCGTGGCATACCCGCGCGCGACGCCGCGCGCATCCAGATGCAGGCCGCGCTCCGTCTGGATGACGAGGTTGTTGCGCACTACGTTGGCGTGGCCGCCGCCGATGAATGGCCCGTAGGAACAGCGATACACCACATTTCCAAAAATGGTGTCGCCGCTGTCGCCGTCATCCATGTAGAACGCATTGGCGCGCGGGCTGTCATGCACGAAATTGTGGCGCACGACATTGCCCCGGCTGGTCCAATCATGCCAGGTGTAGAAGGCGCCCACATCCCCCGAGGTCTGGGCGACCCGCGCGATCTCATTGAATTCGAACAGGTGATCATTGCCCCCGTACAGCACGGCGGCATGGGGAAGGTCGTGGATGAGATTGTGCGCCACACGGCAACCGACGGCATCATGGCCACCATAGGCGCCGACATGAATGGCCGCCGCGTACGTCTTCTGGCGCAGGCCGAGCCGGTACAGGTGGTTGTTCTCGGCAAAGTGCCCCGCCGGGGCAAGGGATTTGCGGTCCCCACCGCTGAGTTGGATTCCGCTCTGGCCGAGGTCGTGGAAATCCGAACTGCGCACCCCGTGGCCCTGACCACTCCGGACGAGCAGCCCGCTGCCACCGAGGTTGCGAAAGATGCAACCGGCCACGAGATTGCTGGCACCACCGGAGATTTCCACTCCGTTGCCCAGCCCGCCCTCCAGCACCAAGCCGCGCAGGGTGACCGAGGAAACGTTCGTCAGGGCAACGAGCGGCGGGCGGAAATCGCTGACATACACCCGGGCAGTGCGGAGATCGCCCGGCGGCCAGAAGTACAGGGTGCGGGAGGGGAAATCAAGGCACCACTCGCCGGGCCGGTCGATCTCCTCCAGCAGATTCACCGCACACCACGGCTCCTTGCCATCGCCCAGCTCGCCGGGCTTGGCGTACTTGGAGCCGATGCCCGCATTGACCGGCTCGGCAAAAGTGATTTCCCGAGTGTCTGGGGAGATGGATTTGACTTGCACCGTCTGGGGCTCCCACGGGACACGCCAATAGCCCTCCAGCCAGACGCCTCTGCCGGCATTCCAGCGGGCCACCCGATCCTCGCGGGCGACGAATTTTCCGCCGTGCCGGCTGGCACCCCGGGACCAATCTCCCTTATCGAGGACCTTCCCCATGGTGGTGAAGCCCTCGTTGGGCCAGCGGGAGAGAGGCATGCGCTGGTCGTCGAAGAACAGCTCAAAGAGCCCTCCGCCGTTGTTGAACACCTTGGGGAAGGGCCCGACGTTTTTCAGATCCAGCGTGGCCAGCTCCGCCTGCATGACTTTGCCACGGGCGGCGGCATCCAGCCGGGCGCTGATCCCGGGCGTGGTGACCGGCTTGAAATCCGCTGCGGAGAGGAAACGGCCAACCTGCAAGCGGACCTCGCCCCCCGCACCGGCGCGATAGATGACCGGATGTTTTTCGGTGCCGGAATCCTCGGCCGTGATCACGAAGGTCTGGGTGCGGGAGTGGAGCCCGGGCTGAACCCAGATGGTGGCGGCCGCCGGCGCGGCACCTGAGCGCCTCAGCGTGCGCAGGGCATCCCGGGCACGTTCCAGGGAGGCGAAGGGCCGGTCCGGAGTGCCCGGATGAGCGTCATTGCCGGCGGGAGCCACGTAGAACTCAACAGCGGGGACGGCAGTCGCTCCAAGGGCCAAGGCGGCGGCTGCCAGAGTGATGGCCAATGCTTTCATCAATGGACGGGATCATCCGGCGGGGTGCGGGAAGATGTCCAGAAATTAAAACTGGCACGCGGGGGGTGTGTCAGCCCCGCCGCATCACCCGCCCGTCCGCCATATATTTGGGCTGTACAAGGCGCTGTTTTAGCATTAACTGGTTTTTTACAGGCTCTTCAATGAAAACCACCCGACGCAACTTCCTCAAACTGGGCGGCGCCACGGCGGGCGCGGCCCTGGTACCCCGATTGTCAACGGCAGCTCCGGTGGCCAACCCAAAGGCCGTGGCAGAGCCGGCCCGGGAAATTCCGGTTGCCGGCGAAGCCGATGTCGTGGTGTGCGGGGCCGGCCCCGCCGGAGTTGCGGCTGCCCTGGCCGCCGCCCGGCAAGGGGCCAGCACCATCCTTTTGGAAGTACACGGCTGCCTGGGCGGGGTCTGGACAGCCGGAGCGTTGAGCTGGATTCTGGATCATCAGAACAAACCCGGGTTCATGCGGGAGATCCTGCGGCGTCTGGCTGAGCAGGAAGGGCGCACCCTCTCCCGGCAGCAAATCCCCAGCAATGCCTACGACGTCGAGGTCATGAAGCTGGTACTGGAGGATTTATGCACGGAGGCCGGCGTCCAGATCCATTTGCACACCCGGGTTTGCGCGGTAGTGCGGGACCCGCAGAACCGCGTCACCGCGGTCATCACCGAGTCCAAGTCGGGCCGGGAGGCTATGCACGGAAAGATATTCATCGATGCCACCGGGGACGGGGATGTGGCGGCACAGGCAGGATGCAAGTACGACCTGGGTCACCCTGAGACTGGCCAAACCCAGCCAATGTCCCTCATGGCCCTGCTCACAGGCATCAACGCGGAGGAAATCGCCGCTTTTTTCCGGGACGATGACGCCACCGATTGGGCCAAGCCCAAGGATGCGCTCCGGGTAGATATGGAGCGTGGTGGGCATTCCCCCTCCTATGCCAAACCCAGCCTGTTCCGCGTGCGGGACAGCCTGTTTGCACTGATGGCCAACCATGAGTATGGGGTGAGAGGCCATGACGCGCGCGATGTGACCCGGGCAACACTCCACGCCCGGAAGGAACTGCACCAGCTCATCAACGGATTGCGCAAGCTCGCCGGCCCGTGGAAAAATGTCCGCATCGTCGCCACCGGGGCACAGATCGGCGTGCGGGAGGCCCGGCGAATTCACGGCCGCTACCGGGTGACCGAGGAAGACCTCCGGGAGGGGCGTTTGCACCAGGATGCTGTGTGCCGGGTCACGTTCGGCATTGATGTCCATGCCACCGATTCGAAGAAAGAGAAAGGCATCGAAAAACCGGCTTTCCGTTCCAAGGCGTACGACATCCCCGTGCGGGCGCTGATCGCGAAGGACGTATCCGGGTTGATGATGGCGGGACGGTGCATCAGCGGCGATTTCCTCGCGCACTCCAGCTACCGCGTGACGGGCAATGCCGTGGCGATGGGGGAAGCGGCGGGCCGAGTCGCCGCCGTTGCTGCTGCAACCAAGCGCCTGCCCCAAGAAGTGAAGGTGAATGAATGGAAAGGCTGAAGTAGGTTCCAGCTACCGAATCTGGATGTCTTCGCGGTATTCAGAAGGCCAACGGCCGGAGTGCTGACGGAAGGCGCGGCTGAAGGAGGAGGCTGTGCTGTATCCGCAGCCGCGGGCCACTGCGGCAATCGTCCGAGAGTTATCCGCCAACAGGCCGCGTGCCATTTGCATCCGCATCCGGGCCAGTTCGTCGCGCACGGTCCGGCCAAGCGCGTCGATGAATCGCCGGTCCAAGGTGCGTCGGGAAACGTTCAGAGCCTGGGCGACCTGTTTGACGCCGATGAGGCTACCCGCCTGCGCGCGGATGAATAGGATGGCGGATTTCACCAGTTTGTCATCCACCGCCACCATGTCGGTCGAACTGCGCGCGACGACGCCAGTTGGTTGGACTTTGCGATGGGGGGCTTCGATTATCTTGCCGGCCATTGCCTGCGTCAGCATCGCCGCCGCTTCGAAGCCAAGGCGCGATGTGGGGAGACTGACACTGGACAAGGCAGGCCAGCTCAATTCGCACATGAGTTCGTCGTTGCCGATGCCAAGGACGGCGACCTCATGGGGAACGGATAGATTGGCCCAACGACAAGCGGTGAGCACCCGCTCACCCAGTTTGTCATCGAAGACCAGCAGACCGACGGGCTTGGGTAAATGTTTCAGCCAATTTATCAGCGGGTCAAGATTCAACTCGCCTTCACTGAGCAGTTCAGAAAAATCTGCCAGTGAGCGTTCCCCGAGACGTGCGGCCAGGCTCATTCGGCGTTCCTCCGATGCGAGTCGCCCCTTGACGCCGCAATAGCCGAGGTGCTTAAGCCCGGCCAGGGCGAAGTGCTCCGCCGCCAAGCGGCCAATCGTATCGTTGTCTACACTCACGGTCATGGGAACCTCCCGCTCGCCGAGAGCCGTATCCACCAAGGGCACCGACAATTCCCTGGCTGCCTCCACCAGCCAGCGGTCGGCGATGTAGGCGATGATGCCGTCGGGAGCAAGCCGGACCACTGCCTGCGCAGCGGCTTTCCCGCATTCGCGCACCAGCATCATGCGCCAGCCCAGGCGGCGAATGTATTGCGCCACTCCGTGCAGGCGGTTGCGCCCGGCGCCGTCGCGGGTGTCGATGCAGACTGCGATAGCCCGGGGATAGGCAAACGCATTGTTCATGGAGAACAGATTGCGTGTCTAAAAATGCAATGGCAATGACGAACTTAGGCAATTGCCACCCCGGCATATTTCCCGTAACCTGTAGCCGACCATTCGCCCAGTCATCGCCTATGCGTTTCAGAAACAAATTTGTCCTCGTGACCGGAGCCGGTCTGAACACGGGCCTGGGAATTGCGGCAGCTTTTGCTTCCGAAGGAGCCACCGTCTTCCTAAACGACAAGACTGCCGAAGCCGTCAGCTGCGCGCTGGCCACACTGCACCGACGCGGATTGAAGAAGCTTGTGGGTGTCCCAGGCGACATCAGCGTGGCGACGGACGTGGATGCAATGTTCCGGCAAATCTCTGGCAAGGCCAAGCGGCTGGATGTGCTGGTGAACAACGCAGCCCATCTCGGCGTGGGACCGGACTTCCTGGACATGAAGCTGGAGTTCTTCGAAGCCGTAGTGAGGGTCAATCTTGTCGGAACATTCAATGTGTCGCAGCAGGCAGCGCGTCTGATGAAACGGCTGGGGAAAGGAGCGATCATCAACATAGGGTCGAACGTCTCCATGCGGGCCATGCACAGGCGAACCGCCTATTTGGCCAGCAAGGGTGGCATCGACGCCCTGACGCTGTCGATGGCGGTGGATCTCGGGCCGCACGGCATCCGCGTCAACACCGTCGCGCCCGGCTACATCCACACTGACCGCTGGGCCGCGCTTGCGAAAACGCACATACAGCGACGTCGGGCAAATGTGCCGCTGGGCCGAGAAGCCACGGCGGAGGACATCGCGCAAGCGGCGCTGTTCCTTGCGTCCGACCAGGCCGCGAACATCACTGGAGCACGGCTCATTGTGGACGGCGGCTGCTCCGCGCAGCATATGCCAATGGACATCGACGTATGAGCGTCAGCATTGAAAATGGCGGAGCCACCGCTCGCCGCCCGCACTACAAGTGGGAACTGCTAGCCCTCTTGTTCTGCGCGTTCTTCTTCCACCAAGGCGACCGGGCAATATTCGGCGTCGTGCTGTCGGCCATCAAGACCGACCTCGGCCTGTCGGACAGCCAGTTGGGGCTGGTGGGCACGGTACTGTTTGTAACGCTGGCGCTGATGATGCCGGTGGCCGGCTATCTTGGCGACGTGTGGAACCGGAAAAAAATCATCATCGGCAGCCTGGTGTTCTGGAGCGTGGCCACGATGCTGACCGGGATGGCGGGTGGGCTGGCGGCGCTCATCGCCTTCCGCAGCATCGCCACGGCAGGCGGTGAATCGTTCTATGCCCCGGCAGCATATCCGTTGCTCGCGGCGCACCACACTCGAACGCGCGCGCTGGCCCTATCCGTGCATCAATCGTCGCTTTACCTCGGCGTGATGGTGAGCGGTTTTCTCGGCGGCTTCATCGCCGAACGATGGGGCTGGCGCTCGGCGTTCTATGTCTTCGGCGGCGGAGGAATTGTGCTCGGCCTGGTTTTGATGTGGCGACTGCTCGACACTCCCGTGGCCATCAGCAATCCGGCCACCGGTACTTGCGACTCCGCGTGGCAGGCCCTGGGAGTGGTGTTTCGTTCGCCCACCGCTTTGCTGTTGACGACGGGATTCACCGCCATCGTCTTCGTCAACAACGCTTATGTCGTCTGGGCGCCGGTGTTCCTACAGGAGCGATTTCACCTCTCGCTGACGAAGGCCGGCGGCTACGCCATGTTCTATCATCACCTGGCCGCGCTGCTGGGGATTCTTTTCGGCGGCTGGCTTTCCGACCGCGTGGCGGTGGCGCGGCCTGTCTTCCGTCCGCAAATGATGGCGGCGGCCATGTTGATGGGCGCGCCGGTGATTTTCCTGATGGGACGCGCCGACACCCTCGTCGTGGCCTGTGCGACCATGGCGGGGTTTGGCTTGTTCCGGGGCCTCTACGAATCCAACACACATGCGGCCCTGTTTGAAGTCATTGCCCCGCGACACCAGGCCTCGGCGGTGGGCACCACGGTGATGCTGGCCTTCCTGGTCGGTTCGCTGTCACCGTGGTTGCTTGGCCGGGTGCGCGAATCACATCCCGCTGGCCAGGGACTGGGCTACGGCTTCTCCGCCCTCTCCGGCGCGTATATGTTGGGCGGAATCGCCGTGACGATGGCGGTGCTCTTCACCTTCAATCGCGATCGGTGTCCGGAGAAAACTGCGTCTGCGCCGCCAACTCATCCGTGAGGCACACATGAACACCACCTGGCTTGGACAATCCGGATATCTGCTGGTAAACAGGGGGCAACGACTTGTCATTGATCCTTACTTCAGCGACATTGGCGAGCGCAAGGAAGGCTTCCGCCGACTCATGTCGCCTCCTTGCTCCATTGCCGATCTCTCGCCTGATGCGGCAGAGTTGAAGCCGCATCTGGCCATTCCTATGCACTATGGAATGTTTGGGGAGAACACTGCAGATCCAAGTGATTTCATTGCCGCTTGCGTCCCGCATGACCGACCCGCTGTCGCTCTGGAATACGGCCACGAAGTGAACAGCCGCCGCCTACTGTCCGCCATCCCCACGCAATCATCAACGACATGAAAATCACCGCCCTTAAACCTATCCTTTGCCATGCCTACCGTACCAACTGGGTGTTCGTGAAAGTCCTCACCGACGAGGGACTGCACGGTGTGGGCGAGGCCACGCTCGAATACCGCGAGCGCACCGTGGCAGAAGCTGTTCGGGAATTGGAGCGCACCTTCGTGGGGCGCGACCCGCACCACATTGAGGCGCTCTGGCATGAAGGCTACCGCAGCACCTACTTCCGCGGCGGCCCGGTGTTCATGAGTGCCCTCTCTGCCGTCGAAATGGCGCTGTGGGACATCAAGGGCAAGGCGCTCGGCGTGCCCGTACATCAATTGCTTGGAGGCATGGTGCGCGACTCCGTCCCTTGCTACGCCAACGGGTGGTTCGCCCCAGCCAAGACGCCCGGCGAGTTTGCGGAGAAAGCCAAGGCTGCCGTTGCCGCCGGTTTCGCCGGACTCAAATGGGATCCGTTCGGCTCCGCCTACCTCGACATCGCCAAGGCCGACTTGTGTCTCGCGCTCGAGAACATCGCTGCCGTCAAAGCCGCTGTTGGCGACAAAGTGGACCTGCTCATTGAAGGGCATGGACGCTTCAACGTCGCCACCGCCGTGCGCATCACGCGCGAATTGGAACGCTTCGACATTCTGTGGTTCGAGGAGCCGGTTCCGCCCGACAATCTCGACGCTCTCCTCGAAGTGAAGCAGCGCAGCCGCGTGCCCATTGCCGCGGGCGAGCGTCTCTACAGCCGGTGGGAGGCATCCACTTTCCTTGAGAAAAAGTGCGCCGATTTCATCCAACCCGACGTGAGCCACTGCGGTGGCATTGGCGAACTCAGGAAGATCGCCGCCATGGCCGAGGCTCGCAACGTCGCCATCTGCCCGCATAATCCGAGCGGCCCGGTGGCCAATGCCGCCACGCTGCAAATCGCCGCCTGCACGCCCAATTTCTTCATCCACGAAACCATGGCGGTGGACGTGCCCTGGCGCGCCGAGATCTGCAACGAACAGGTTCGCTTCGCCCAAGGCCGAATGTTTATTCCAGATGCGCCCGGTCTTGGCATTGAAATTAACGAGGACGCCATCGCCAGGCATACTTACGAACCGCGCGAGCTGCGCCACTACACCGGCCAGCTCACCGACATCCGGCCCGCAGAGGCCACCGACTACTTTCAACGCGTAAAGAAATGAAGGCACTGCAGGGCATTTTAGCAGACACGCAAAATGGCAAGTGGCAGAAGGACGAGAGCCCGATCCTTCCGGCATTTCAACCTTCGAATTTCTTGATGAGACTACTTGCAGCACCCTAGCAAAACTATGAAAACCACACGACGCAAATTCATGCTCACCGCTGCCGGCTCCAGTATTGGCGCGCTGGCTCTGACTAACGAACTCCCATTAACTGCTGCTGCAGATCCGGCGCGAAGCTTGCGGGCCAAGATTGTATCGGTCGGCGGGGTACGGAAAATTGAGATCAACGGCGAGGTTTTTGATCCGCTGGCCTACCGTTCGTACCGCCCTACCACTGAGCTGATCCGGGGATTTTCCAGCACAGGCCTCCGGCTGGCCAACGTTACGCACACCGGCATGCTGTGCACGCTTGATGTGCCGTACTCCCTTTTTGGTGAGGTCTGGACCGGTCCGGAGCAGTTTGATTGGAAAGCGTTCGACGCCCAGATGAAGATGTTTGAGGCCAACGCACCAGGAGCGTACTATAACATCGCCGTGCAACTGGATACCCGGGACTGGTATCTGGCCGCCCATCCGGAGTGCTCCAACAGTTTCTGGAACCTGGTCGAGACTGCTGGACATGAGCCCTGGAGAGCGGACACGGCCGCCTCGCTTCAGGCCTTCCTGCGCCAGATCGAAGCGCGCTACGGGGACCGCATTTTCGCCTACAGTTTGCTCTGCGGATCCTCGACAGAGTGGTACACCAACTCGCAGGGCCGCGGCCGGCCTGAGGCGGCGATCCGTCAGCACCCAATCAAGACGGCGGCTTTCCGCAAGTTCACTGGCGACCCTACAGCGACAATGCCGCCACTCGACGTGCTACAGCGCACCTCGCATGGCATCTTCCGCGATCCGGTTGTGGACGCCGAGGCGCTGCGCTACTGGCGGTTCCATCACGAGATCATCGGAGACGCCATCCTCTACTTTGCCAGAAAAGCGCAGGAGGTGCTGCAGCACCGGAAACTACTCGGCCTCTTCTACGGTTATCTGACGCAGCTCAACAGCGAGCGGCTGCTGCAGGAGGGGCATCTGGGCTACGAGCGCGTCTGGCGCTCTCCGGACATCGACATGATCTACGCGCCCGCAAAGTACGGCGCGCCGCGAAGTTTTGAAGGCGCCAGCGGCTATCTGCTTACAGTGGACTCGCTCGACCTGCACGGCAAGCTGGTGTTTCACGAGGTTGATCACACCACCCACATCGCCCGCGACACCGTGGAGAACGGCCGCAAGATCCCTGGGGGTAATACGAAGCTGCCCGACGCGTTTGCTTCGCGGCAGGTGCTGCGACGGGAATTCGTGCTGACGCGCGTCAATCGCACGGCCCTGTGGTGGTTCGATTTTCTCGGCGGCAACTACGCCAGCGCGGAGATGATGGCCATGGTCAGCGAGCTGGTTCGGGCGCAGCACCGGCTGCGCGACGTGCCGATGCGCTCGGTGGCGGAGATCGCGGTGTTTGGCGATGTGCCGTCCATGTATCACATCAACGCGCGCTCCAGCATCGCAGACGACCTTCTGGTGCGTCCGCCCGACGAACTGGCGCGCATCGGAGCGCCCTACGACATCTATAACTTTTCAGACCTTGACCACGCCCACATGCCGTGGGATCGCTATAAAATTTGCATCTTTCTCAACCCTTTTGTAATTTCCAGAGAGAAGCAGGCGTTTCTCCGGTCGAAAGTGCAGCGGAGCGGGCGGACCCTGCTATGGATCTATGCGCCAAACTACATCCAGAAGGACAGGTTTTCGGTCGAAGCGATTTCCGACATTACGGGGATCAAGCTGGTTCGGCGCGTGGAAGAGGGGAGCGCAGTGACGGTACGAGCCGAAGGCATTTTTGCACGGATCGGTGCGGCGATGCAATACGGGTTCACGCCGGGGCTGAAGACTGGCGAGCAGCGCGACCAGACGTTCGACATGCGCAGCAACAGCCTGCTGGAAACCGCGCCGCTCTTCGAAGTTCGGGACGAGGCGGCACGGACGTGCGGCGTTTACGATTCCAACGGCGCTTCGGCGCTGGCGCTGAAGAAGTTCGAGACGCACACCTCCATCTACAGCGCGGTGGGGAATCTTCCCGCTCCGCTCTATCGAGAAATCGTCCGTTCGGCCGGGGTTCACATCTACTACGAGGGGCGCGATCCTGTTTATATCAACAACCGACTCCTCGGCATTCACATGCAGGGGGATGCCACGCCAACCATCACTTTACCTTTGCGGAAGTCGTGCCGACTTGTAGACATCTTCGACGGTGGCGAGGTGCGTGCGGAGGGTGGGATGTGCCAACTGCCATTCCAGCGTGGTGCCACCAAACTGTATCTCCTTGCTGACGCCACATTCAATCCCGAAAATGTCGTGTAGTTTTCAAAACCGGAAAAAAGCGTGCGGTCAAAACCGGAATTCCTTTTAGAAGGGCGGACAGTGTAGGAGCACGACTGGCAAGTGTTTGGGATCGGGAGCTTGGCGCAGGAAGTAGAGGTCGCCATCGTAGCGCTGGCAGCGGGTGACATGGGAGCGCGGCGGGGCATCAATCGACAAACGCTGGTGGTTGACGGCGACGCGGCCCTGATCATCGACCCGCACCCGGGTTTGCTGGCTCCAGACATAGGGCCACCAAGGGCAAGCGGGGACGGGGCGCAGGACCGAGCGCTTTTCCTCCTGGGCCTGGCGGACGGCGGCCTGCGGGGTCATGCCCAGTTCCCGGTGGACTTCGTGCTCATTGGCGTGCTGGGTGAGTGCTGCCAGGAGTTGATTGGCTTCGCCCAAGTGGTGGATCTGATCGGCGGCCAGAAGGGCGGGCAGGCGTTTCTGCCAATAATCGTGGCGCCGCTCGACTTTGCCTTTGGCCTGGGGCGTCGGGGCAAAACGCAAGGCGACGCCGTAGAAGTGGAGGGCTTGGCCCAGTTGGGTAAAAGCCTCCGGATTGTGGGTGTAGAAAAAGGAGTGATAATCGACATAGAGGGCCAAGGGGAGTCCGTGGGCACGGAAGGAGCGCTCCAGAAAGTCCAAATGGGCTAAGAGGGTTTCCCGGGGATAAAGCCGCGCTCCCGTGTTTAGGCGGGTGGCATCGTCCAAAAGATCAAGCAGGGCTTGTTTTTCCTCAGTTTGGGGCAGCCAGGGATGCGGGGTGGCGTCATACTGCCACAAGGCACCCAGGGCTTGGACCTGCCAGCGTTTAACGGGCTTGGGGCGAGCTTTGTAGCGTGTATCCGGAGCCAGGTTATGGGCCAGAGCCCAGCGGCGCACGCTGGCCCGGTCGGTCTTAAATTGGAGCCGGCGATGGAGTTCGCTGGCCGTGGCGCTGTAGTTTGAAGGCGGCTTGGAGGCGAGGAGTTTATTCAGGAGGGCTTCGACGGGGGCTGGCCAGCGGGAGTGATGAGCGCCGCCGGAAGGCTTGGGCGTCCAGGTGGCCCCTTGGCCTTGGGCGCAAGCCGCAAGGTGCTCGCCATAAAGTTCATAAAAACGGGAATGGCCCAGGCCCAGCTCATGGGCTGCGGCTTGGGCGTCGAGGCGGCCCAGCCGAAACTCTTCCAAGAGGTGGCGCACCAAGGGTGCCGGGATGCGTTGACTTAACTGCGGTTTGTTTTTTGTTTCATGGCGGGGAGTCTAACCGGGAAAAGAAATTATTGCATTGAGTCTTACGGCCCGGCTTGGCCCAGCCCTTGGGCCGCCGCGGCGGCCCAAGGG